>JAHFQV010000070.1 GCA_023259175.1 Oxalobacteraceae bacterium
CACCCCTTGCGAGGGGTGATTCCTCAGCACCAAAGGTATTTATGCCTAGCCAGAAAGCCGAAAAAATGCACACTCATATCCGTCCAACCGCCGTTTCTAGGTTAAATCATTACAAAACTTGAAGTTTGGTGGGTTTTTTGCTGGTGAATTGATACAATGGGACGGATTTTGTGTGAATTCTCTTGAAATCGACATTTGCGTCGCAATCTACGCACTTCGCACCAAACTCGCTTTGTGTTGTCCGATTTATGATCGGTATTTATCCATCCTTTAGAATGTTAAGAAAGCCTCACATGTCCGACGAAAATTTGCAACCTGTCTTCCAAATCCAACGTGTTTACCTCAAGGATTTATCTCTAGAACAACCTAATTCGCCTGCGATTTTCCTCGAACAGGAAGCGCCTAGCATTGAAATCACTTTGGACGTTGCGGCTGAGCCTTTGGCTGAAGGCATCGTTGAATCAACGGTGACTGTGACGGTGACGGCTAAAGTAAAAGACAAAGTCGCGTTCTTGGTTGAAGCCAAACAAGCAGGTATTTTTGAAGCGCGCAATATCCCTCAGGATCAGATGGATCCATTGTTGGGAATTGGCTGCCCAAATATCATTTACCCTTATTTGCGTTCGAACGTCGCTGATGCGATTTCTCGCGCTGGCTTCCCACCGATTCATTTGACTGAAATCAATTTCGAAGCTTTCTATCAACAACGTTTGGCGAATATGGCAGAACAAGCGCGTTTGGCTGCTGAAGCTGGTGCGAACGCTGAAGCGGCTCCTGAAGCGCCTGCTACTACGCACTAATGACGTGTTTTGCCGTCGCCGCAGCTGCGGCGACGCGCGTTTCTTGGGAAGAGTCGCTGGTGCGGCTCCCCATCTCTTGTGTTTGCTGGCCAAGCACCGACTTCCGTGTTTTGCTGTAATGGCTGTCGATTCCACTTTCCCTTTGGAGACTCTGTGATGCGCGCACCAATAAGCTTCTTTTTATCCCTCGCAAGTCTGTTTTTTGTGTCTTTGGCGGGCGCGGCTACGCCTTTAGAATTTCGCTCGGTGGGACCGAACCCTATCATCATGTATGACGCGCCTGGGGTTAAGGGTATGAAGCTGTATGTCGCGCCTAGCGGCATGCCGATAGAAATCATTTTAATTTCGGGTGCGTGGTGTCGGGTTCGCGATATGAATGGCGATTTGAGCTGGGTCGAAGCAAAGGACTTGGTTACACGGCGCAATGTCGTGGTCAAAATCAGCAATGCGCGGGTGCGGGCTACGGCTGATGAGAGCGCCGCTTTGGCGTTTAGCGCAGACAAGCATGTGCTGCTAGAAATGGTCGAAGCGCCAGTCGGGGCTTGGGTCAAAGTCAAACATCGCGATGGCGCTACTGGTTTCGTGCGCATCACGGATGTTTGGGGTGCGTAGTTCTATCCCACTGACAGGAAAGCTATGAACATTACAATCTTGGGCGCGGGTGCTTGGGGCACGGCCTTAGCGATTGCGCTGGCCAAAAAAAATCAGGTCGTTTTGTGGGGGCGCAATGCGCAGGCCATGCAAGAGGCAGATGCGCGGCGCGAAAATCACCTCTATTTGCCGGGTCACACCCTACCAAGCGCCTTACACATCAGTTCGGACTTCGATCAGGCCATTGCGCATAGTCTTAGCGATGGCTTACTGATCGTCGCAAGTTCGGTGGCGGGTCTCAGGCCTTTGTTAGAACAATGTCGACCATTTTCTGTGCCGCATATCGTCTGTTTGTGCAAAGGATTTGAAGAAGGCAGTCAATTGCTACCCCATGAGGTGGTGCGTGACGTAATGGGTGTGGCGATGCCGGCTGGCGCCTTATCGGGTCCATCGTTTGCGCAGGAAGTCGCCTCGGGTTTGCCTTGTGCATTGACGATAGCTTCGACTTCGGAAGCCTTGCGACTGCGAGTGGTTCATGCAGTGCATGGCAATAATTTACGGATTTATACTAGCGATGACGTGATCGGTGTCGAAGTCGGTGGGGCTGTCAAAAATATCCTCGCGATCGCCACTGGCATCGCTGATGGTTTGGGTCTAGGCTTAAATGCACGCGCCGCCCTCATGACGCGCGGCTTAGCCGAAATCACGCGACTTTGCTTGGCATTGGGTGGGCGCTTAGAAACGCTGATGGGCTTGACTGGTGTCGGAGATTTAATTCTCACTTGTACCGGCAGTTTATCGCGTAACCGCAAGGTCGGATTGGCACTCGCTGAAGGTAAATCACTGACACGCATTATCGAAGATTTAGGTCACGTTGCTGAAGGCGTGCGCTGCGCGCAGGCGGTCAAAGCAATCGCCCAAAAGCACGGAGTTGAAATGCCGATCACTGAAGCCGTTGCCAGTGTCTTATTTGAGCAAGTCCCCGCCGCGGAAATGATACAACGTCTACTCGCACGCGACGCAAAGCATGAAATAAACTGAGGGATTTTGCGCTAATACCAAGCTAGGCTAACGCGGGTTGCGCCGAATTTTTTACTAGAAGGCGACTAGGAGCGCGTGGTTTTATTCTTTGATCACCCGCTCTATCACTGTCTCGGGCACTTGCCGCTCTCGCAAAAATTCCGCAGCCTTTTCTGTTCCTAGGGATTCTACATAACTGATACCCAAGTCAACCACCATACGCGTGATCAAATCACGCCGACGCATAGGACGGCGAAATTTAAATTTGCGCTTTTGTTTCCGACAGCTAGGCATGGAAGACTCCGAATCTCCAACATAAAGTTTCTTAGAACCCAACAAGTCGAGTCTAGTCTTCTTCCCTAGCAATTACCAATTTTTTCGATATACGGTCAAATTGCTGTCGTTTTTGGGCTCATTACAACACATAGCGTGATAAGTCCTCATCCACAGAAAGCGCCTGTAAGCGTTGCTCCACATAAGCGGCATCGATCAACATCGTGCTACCACTTCGCTGATGGGCTTCAAAAGAAATCTCTTCGAGCAGTTTTTCCATGACGGTATAGAGTCGACGTGCGCCGATGTTTTCGGTCGTTTCGTTGACCGAGTAAGCGATTCCCGCCAGGCGTTGTATGCCTTCGGGCGTAAATTCCAAAGTCACACCTTCGGTGGCGAGTAAGGCTTGATATTGACGCGTTAAACAGGCATCTGTGCTCGTCAATATACATTCAAAATCCGCGATAGAGAGCGATTCCAATTCCACGCGAATTGGAAAACGTCCTTGCAATTCTGGGATTAAATCGGAAGGCTTGGCGAAATGAAATGCGCCTGATGCGATAAATAAAATATGATCTGTTTTGATCATGCCAAACTTGGTGTTGACGGTCGTTCCTTCCACCAAAGGTAGCAAGTCACGTTGCACGCCGGCCCGGGAAACTTCGGCACCACTGCCTTCCGAACGCGATGCGATTTTGTCGATTTCATCTAAAAAGACGATGCCATTTTGTTCGACGTTTTTGATCGCATCTTGCTTTAATTCGTCTTCATTAATCAACTTGCCCGCTTCTTCGTCGATCAAAATTTTCATCGCCTCTTTGATTTTCAGGCGGCGTGATTTTTTGCGTCCACTCCCTGCGCCGGAAAACATTGCCTTGATTTGTTCGGTCATTTCTTCCATGCCGGGCGGTGCCATGATTTCCATTTGGGGGGCAGTTTCCGCTACGTCGATTTCGATCTCTTTGTCATCCAAACTGCCTTCTCGCAAACGCTTACGGAAAGTTTGGCGCGTTGCATTATCGGGTGCGGAAGTGGCGCTTGAATCAGGATTGGCATGTTCGCTAGGTGGCTGAAATCCGAAATCGCGTGCCGACGGCAAGAGCGCATCCAAGACCCTATCTTCGGCGGCATCTTCTGCACGCTGCCTTACTTTACGCGTCGCGGCTTCGCGCGTTTGTTTAATCCCGATGTCGACTAAATCGCGAATGATGGTATCAACATCGCGACCTACATAGCCCACTTCGGTAAATTTGGTCGCTTCTATTTTAATGAAGGGCGCGTCGGCCAATTTTGCCAAACGACGCGCGATTTCAGTTTTTCCAACACCGGTCGGACCTATCATCAAAATGTTTTTAGGCGTGATTTCGTAACGCAAAGGTTCAGCAACTTGCTGGCGTCGCCAGCGATTGCGCAAGGCAATGGCAACGGCGCGTTTGGCTTTATCTTGTCCGACTACATGTTTGTCGAGTTCGGAGACGATTTCTTGTGGAGTCATATTCATCATAAAATGTAGTCTAGCTAAGCGTCTCTATCGTGTGGTTTTGGTTGGTATAGATGCATAAATCACCGGCGATTGTGAGTGATTTTTTGACGATCTCCATAGGCGATAAATCAGTATTTTCATACAAGGCAATCGCCGCCGATTGCGCATAACTTCCACCCGAACCGATGGCACCGATACCCAAATTGGGTTCTAAAACATCGCCATTACCGGTAATCACCAGCGTCGTCTCTTTATCGGCGACCAATAGCATGGCCTCCAAGCGGCGCAGCATACGATCCGTGCGCCAGTCTTTCGCCAATTCGACGGAGGCGCGCATCAAATGACCTTGGTGTTTTTCCAGTTTGGACTCAAAACGTTCTATCAGGGTAAACGCATCGGCGGTGCCACCTGCAAAACCCGCCAGCACTTTATTGTGATATAGCTTGCGCACTTTGCGCGCGCTCCCTTTCATCACTATATTGCCCAATGTGACTTGCCCATCGCCACCCAGCGCGACGACATCGCCACGACGGACACTCAATATAGTCGTTCCGTGAAATTGTTCCATGTTATTCCTTGAAGATGCAAAGCCATACGCCCGCAACACGCTTGTGCGGATCAGTGTAGACCTAATTGGGGGAGAAGTGAGAAATTACAAGCGCCAAGGAGCCTAATGCTTGGGGCGACTAGGAATGTTTGCGTGGATGAATCGCACCGATATTTTTCAGGCCCATGGCATTAAATAAATGCATGACCAAATAATTCACATCCTGAAATTCTATGCGTTTATCCTGGTCGCCAATGATGGGAACCAAACCATTTAATAGTTGTGCTGAAGCGCCAAATTCAACTCTTTCCAGTTGTGCACAATCGAGAATAATACGGTCATGATTTTTCGCATGATCGATGATGGCATTGACCACTTCATCGGTTTTTGCATCAATCGACTTGGGCATCATGAAGCGATCGTCTTCAACTTCTTGTGCCTGATTCGGTTCCGCCACTGCGGTCGTCACTTTATTTAATGGCGCTTCAAAGGCGGGAGGTGAAACCTCAAACGTAACGCAATAATCTATACTGGATTCCTCAAAAGCCTCTTTCAATTGCAAAAGCTGCAGGATTTCCAAAAGTAAGAGCCAAGGGGCTTCAGTTTCGTCGCGCCTACCCACTTGTAAAATAGAACGAATTTGTTCGGTCAGATTCTGCGCACCCACTACAATCAAATCATGTTTGGTCTTTTGCAGCTTACGCATGGCGCGCAATAATAATCCGCAACCGATGGGATCGACCATTTTCACTCGCCCAAAATCGAGTTTAAGTAATTGACTTTGCTCACTCATGGTCTTGAGTTTTTGCAGGGATTTAATAATGTCGCCGTCAAGCTGCGCGGGGAAATTCAAGCTCGGTGTCGCCTTCGCTTGACCTGCTTTTTCTTCCTTAACGATAGGCGCTTCAACATCACGCCAGACCGGTGGAGATGTCTCGTATTTTCCGGCGTAATCGAGAGACAAACTGTCAAAGGCAATCTGATTGCGCTCAATTTGATAAAAGTCAAACAGCATGAACCACGCGATCGGTGTGGCCGTCCCCAAGTTATCCTGTTCGATGACGCTTCTGAGCATTTGTTCGGCGACTTGATTTTGTCCGGTCGCAAAAAGTATTGCGGCCTCTTCAAGAATCGGTACCGACTCAGACTGCGTCAAGGTGGAGACATGTATTTCGGTATGCCCTACCATTAAGTCTGTCACTGGAATATTGAGAGCGATTGTGCTTTGGAACTCGGGTGCCACAAAATCACTATGAAATTGTTGAGTTTCAGTACGTTTGCGTGGCTCTTCTGGTACGGTAGGCTTGGGTTTGCTCAGTGACTTGGGGCGCCCCATATCCCGCGACATTTCAAATTCGATCGCATCAATCTTACGTTCGGTGGCGCGCGCAATATGTTTTTTTTCAGTTAAAGAATGTGTTTGAGCCTCGTCATCCTGGACGTTTCCAGTAACGGTACTTGGTGCCTTACTCCGTGTTTTCTTGGCAGCAGTCGCGTCAGTCTCGACCGCTTCCTCACGAGCAGGCTTTTTCCCAAATATTCTAAAAATCCCCACAGCAACCTATCATTGAAAAAAGTGCATTGAATACATACTTCTGGCAGCATCTCGCAGTATAGACGGAAATCCAGATAATTTGCTCAATCGAAACGCATTCTCTCATAGCAAAACTCAGAAAATTTTGCCCATCGGTATGCAATTGAAATGCCAATAAATTCAATACATTGGCGCTTCGTCTTGTAAATTAGGTTTAATTTACACTAATTACATGCTATTTCTAAAGCTGCTCGGTTTAATAGTGCTCATTGCGAAACCAGCTGCAAGATATATTTGACAAAAATTAACAGACGAACGGTCTGGCGACACAAGCTGATAGGCAGTGCAATAGAGACTTTGAACCATGCCCACTTCCCTGCCTCCAAGGCCTTTTTAGAAATTACACCGCACACCCATAATCCATCCACGTTTTGCTTGGGGTACGGTTTCTTTCAATACGGCAGTCGCGAGTCGTATTTCTTGATTTAAGAGATTTTTGACCTGCAAAAACCAAGTCAATTGACTACTCAAGTAAGGGTGGGTGTAAGTGAGATTCGCATCCACTTTAGTATAGGCTGGGGTGACGTAGGTTTCAAATGCGGCGAGCCTGTCTTGACGACGCGCATGAACAATATTTAAGCTGTTGCGCCAGCCTGCATGTCGGTAGCCAAGATCGATACCCAAGCGCGTCGCTGGTTGCAGCGGCAGATTACCTTGCTGATTCAAACTGGCGTGTGAGGTGTCTGCAAAGCCGCGCACCGAGTAGCCCTCACCCAGCGCATTGTAGGAAATCTCTGCCTCGCCGCCGCGTACCGTTGCGGCCGCTTGCTTCCATAAGCGCTGTTGGAATTCGCCCGTTGTTTCGACCTCACCCTCGGCGTTCATATGAATGCCGAGAATTTCGCCATACACATAGTTATTGACGCGATTCTCAAAAAGATTGAACTTCCATTGCACCAGACCCGAAGTTTTTTGCAGCGCAAATTCAATATTTTCTGAACTCTCTTTTTTGAGATGGGCATCGCCAATATCAAAAGTACGGGTCGATTCATGCGGGCCGTGCGAATACAACTCTTCGGTGGCAGGGGCTCTTTGGGCGGAAGAAAGACTACTAACAATCGCCATCCCATTCCCCAGATTCCACATCGCACCTATCGACGCTGAATCCAAAGTAAATCGACGGCTCAATAGATTAGCCTGCGCATCCGGTGTCCGTTCGACAGACTCGAGACGCGCACCCGCGGTCGCAATAAAATCGCCGAAACTTTTTTGCTCTAACAAAAACAAGGCGCGCGAAACACTCATGGTATTTGGAATCGTATCAGCACGTCCGGTCTGTGCGGACAAGGCGGAGAAATGGGTATTTTCTGTTTGCACTCCCCAACTACCTTCCCAACCATTCCAAGTATTGTGCGACAAATTCACCCGGGCTTCGTTAGTCTTGTTCAAAAACTTTGTAGCCGCTACCCCATTACTCTCTTTCTCAGTATGCGCATAATCGGTTGAAGCCAACTTGAATGTGAGCGAGTCGAAAAAGGCAAATGGCTTACGCACTAGGCTATCAAAGTCAAGTCGAGTTTGCTGCATTTCGATGTAGGAATGTTCTTCCGTCGGAATACCGTAACGATCACGCATGTCTTGCACAGCAAGCCCCGCATAACCCCAGCTTTGTATATAGGAGGCGCCCACCCCCATACTGTGTTCGTGAGTAAAACTTGAAGGGAGTCGATCTTTTACCCCAACGCCACGCACATCGGCATATCCTGGAATCGCGTAATCAGAGGTATTTCGACTATTCCCGTCGGCATGTAAAGCAAAGTCGCCTTGCGCGCCATCTAGGAAAAACGATAGGCTTTTCTCGCCATTGACCGTACCATATTTCGCCTCAACTTCACCGCTCACTTGTTTGTTTAGGGTAGTGGGAATGCGACCATCCACGACATTAACCAAGCCCCCTATCGCTCCACTGCCATACAACAACGCCGATGGGCCACGCAGAATTTCGATTTGTTGGGAACTGGCACTTTCGCTGGCCACCGCATGATCATTCGACAAACCGGAAACGTCAGCAACACCCATCCCATTTTGCAAAATCTTAACGCGAGGTCCTTCTAGTCCACGAATAATCGGACGCGATGCGCCAGCTCCAAAACCAGAGGCAGTCACACCGAGTTCACTGCCCAGTGTTTCGCCGAGCGAGCTGCCTACTTTAGAGCGTAATTCCGTCCCCGATAAAATTTTGGTCGGACTCAAAATCTGCATATTCTCTTCTTTAGCCAGAGGATTTGCCGAGACCGTGACGGTAGTGACCGCTTGTGCAAAACAATTCAAACTCAGCGGCGCAAAAGCAGCCGCAAGCGAAGAATACATCAGCGTTTTATATAAACGTTTTTTTTGTACGGAGGATAAATTGTGCGACATAGTAATTCCTGAAAAATGAAAAAAAAGTCAGGCGAAAAGCCCATAGACTTGCCAGTCGAGCGATGCTCGTTCAAGCTACATTTTTCAAAAAGGCGGGGCGCGCGAAGAAAACGCTAAATGAAGTATCGCTTGCCAAAACTGCGCATGACTCGGCGTCAACCACAATGCGACACTAAAGTTGGGGGGGAAATCAGGCGACCCGGCATGAACACCGTCGCCCAAAGTGAGTGCATCAATTAACAGACAAGAATGATGTTCCGCCTCACTGCGGCTAATTGACTTCTCGGAAAATTCCGAACTTTGTCCGGCACTAGCGCTCGCGCTAAGCTGCGTGCTCCGTCCCCAATTCGCGTGACTGATGCGATGCAAGTAGCCCATCGATTGCGCCGACAAAAGCACGAGCATCATCCACATAAATAGGATGGCTAAACGTCGACGAAGATGGGTGGAACCTAAATACATACTCGGTTTTCAAATTAAAAGATACTTCTTCCGGCCTGATCAAGCGATCCCAACCAAGGCCTAGCGCATGATAGACCCCGACTTAGGGAATAAGTTGCACCTGTTTTTGAGGCCGCTACACCGACGCCTTTGCGATCTTTTGGCTAAGTAATTTTACAAAAATAAAATGCGCAGTGCGAATCTGCGCATTATTTTACCTCAAGATGCTCCAATCACCAGCGATGCCCAGGCGGGTCTTAGGCTGGTGCTCGCCCATCAGTGAACCACAAGACCCAACGGTACTTTGAGCGAACTCAATCGCCGTACAGTTTTTGCTTCAATTCACGACGTTGCTGCGCTTCCAGCGACAAAGTCGCCGTCGGTCGTGCCAACAAACGCGGAACGCCAATAGGCTCGCCGGTTTCTTCGCACCAACCATAATCGCCTGTGTCGATCGTCGCGATGGATTGCTGCACTTTACGCAGGAGCTTGCGTTCACGATCACGCGTGCGCAATTCCAGCGAATGCTCTTCCTCTATCGTTGCCCTGTCTGCTGGATCGGGAACCAAAACAGTCTCGCGCAAATGCTCAGTTGTTTCACCGGCATTTTTGAGCAAATCTTTTTCGAGCTGTTGTAGTCGTGCTTTGAAAAACGCCAATTGGGCATCATTCATATAGGCATCCTCACCCATTTTAAGAATTTCTTCTTCGGTGAGTAGCGCTTGCGGTGCAGGCACCTGCGCAGTCGATTTATTTGATTTAGTTGCCACTTCGCTTACTTTCGATACAACGGGTTAATCCACAAGTCATGCGCAAGATTGGTAAATTCACCGTCGCATCACTTCCCCTCAAGGTGCAGTATAGTCTTGCATCCTCATGAAATAAAACCCCAAAAAAAGAATTTTATTTCAATAGGGCGCTAGTTTATACCAAACACTGATCTAAACCTTGAATAAAAATCTCTTTCGGTAAATTTTTACCAATAAAGACCATTTTACTTTCCTTCAATTCGTCTTCACGCCACTTTGCCCCTACGTCCGTCCCCATAATTTGGTGTACGCCTTGAAAAATCACCTTACGATCAGCGTGTTCCATATACAACACTCCTTTGTAACGGAGCATGCGTGGACCGTAGGCCTGCACCAAATTCCCCAGAAAATAATCTAAGCGCTCAGTTTGGAAAGGGCGTGTGCTTTTATAGACGAAAGCGGCTATTTCATCGTGATGGTGTTTTTGCTGATGCGTATGCTGTTCTTCGCAATGCGCTTCGCAGGCATCACCGTGCTCATGCTCATGCTCATGCTCATGCTCATGCTCCTGTTGCCGTAAAAATTCCGGATCAAGTTCGAGCTTGGCGTTCAAATGAAAGCCCTTCAAGTCGAACACCTCAGCAATTGCGATGCGTCCGAACGCGATCTCGCACATGGGCGCGCGTGGATTCATGTTCAGCAGACGCGTTTTCAGCAAGTGCAATTGTTCAGCGCTGACCAAATCTGCTTTTGAAATACAAATTTTATCGGCAAAGCCAACTTGCCTTTGTGCTTCTTCATGCTCATCTAACTGCTGCATGGCGTGGCGTGCATCAACGACCGTGACCACGGCATCGAGCATATACGAAGTACCAACCTCTTCATCGACAAAAAAACTTTGTGCGACCGGTCCTGGGTTGGCAAGACCGGTGGTCTCGATAACGAGATAATCGAAATCGAGTTCGCCCGCCCTGCGTTGCTCGGCCAGTTTGCCTAATGCCTGTATCAAATCGCCGCGTACCGTACAGCAAATACAGCCATTATTCATTTCAATGATGTGCTCATTGCTATCGCGCACCAGTATCGCATTGTCGATATTTTCTGCGCCAAATTCGTTTTCAATGACTGCAATTTTAAAGCCGTGATCGGCATGCAAAATATGATTTAAGAGCGTGGTCTTACCCGCGCCCAAAAAACCGGTCAAGATGGTCGATGGTATCAATGCCATTTTAAATTTTAGCCTTTTGAAGTACGGGTACGTTTATGCGCGCGTGGATGCGCTGCGTCGTACACTTTTGCAAGATGTTGAAAATCCAGCGCAGTATACACTTGAGTCGCGCTGATGGAGCGGTGTCCCAACATTTCTTGAACTGCGCGCAAATCACCCGAAGACTGAAGCATATGTGTGGCAAACGAATGACGCAACACATGCGGATTCACCTTGGCAGGGGTACCCACTTGCAGCACATGCTGCTTAAGGCGCAATTGCACAACGCGCACCGACATCCGCGTTCCACGCTCACTCAAGAAAAGCGCATGCACCTCCGTTCTAAGCAATTGCCCACGCACTGCAAGCCAGGCAGAAACAGCGTCTAAGGCACATCGACCAACGGGGACGATGCGCTCTTTATTTCCTTTGCCGACGACGTGTACTTCGGCTTGTTCAAAGTCTATCCATCCGGGATTTTGATCATTGCTTTCAATTCGATTATTCAGATTCAGCGAGACCAATTCTGAGACCCGGAGGCCACTCGAATACAAGAGTTCAAACATCGCACGGTTGGCCAATGCGAAAGGCGTATCGCCCGCTTGCTGCGCCACCAAATGCACCGCGTCATCGACCCCTAAAGCCTTGGGAAGACTCTTTTCTTTACGCGGCGCTTTCACCCCGACAACTGGATTGGCAGGCAAATCGATTTGGGTCGCAAGCCAAGTATAAAAACCGCGCCACGATGACAAGCGACGTGCAATGCTACGCGCATGCAAACCCTGTGCGTGCATCTTCGAGGTGAATCGGCGCAGATCGAAATACTGTAATTGCGCCAGCGATTGATCGGCCGCGAGTACCAGCAGTGCTTGAAAATCCAAGCGATAGTTCGACAAGGTGTGCGGTGACAATCCGCGCTGATGTTTCAGTAGGTCCAAATAAGCATTGACCCAATTTGCGCTCTCATTGGCTGACATACACTACTTTCCTCGCGTCGATTCGCTATCTGCTACCGATAAGCTTCTCAACCTCTATTCATCAATTAAGCACGCCAATGCAGCGCTGGTGGTATCGGCAATTTTCGATAAGAAATCAGTGGCCATATCAGGCGTAAATCTTTGCGGATCGGGCGAACCAAGCACCAACAAACCAAAGCACGCTTCATTTGGACTAAAGCGCAAAGGCAGCATCGCCACTGAAGCGATGGTTTGCGATTGATCAATCCAACTGGCAGCTTCAAATTCCTGATTTTTACCGCAAAATGGCGTGCGCAAACCCTTGGCAAATAACTGCACATCTTCCGTGGTGCTAGCGGCAAACCAAGTGTGCGCAAATTCAGGCGCGACGTTCCAGAGTCGTAGAGTTGCGTGTGGCAAGGAAAAAATCGTCTGCATATTTTGCGTCAAAATATAAGGCAAATCGACATCATTGCGCGCTAACAGCAAACTCCTAGTCCAAGCTTGAAACTTCGCGGTAATCGCATCGTTTTCCTGCGCCACACGCAGCAAATCGGCCATACGCATTTCCATGCTTTTAAGTTTGTCGCGCACAATTTCCATTTGCCGCTCTTGCAGCGAAATCGTGCGACCCATAATTGGGCTGGTTAATTTAATTGTGCCCAAAAGCTCGGCGTGTTCTTCAAAAAAATAGGGGTGGTGACGCAAATACTCTGCAATTTCCGTACTATTCATAATGCCTTATCCTTCAATCATCATTCAATGAGCTGCTACCAAGTTGAGTGCGAGTTTCTTAAACATCGATCTCAATTTCGCCTTGAAATACCGTCACGGCAGGGCCGCTTAACAGCACCGGCTGGCCCACGCCATTCCAGGCAATGAAGAGTTCGCCACCGTGCATTTTTACCTGCACGGGCGACACCAATAAACCACGCTGTATCCCTGCCACTACCGCCGCACAAGCACCCGTGCCGCAGGCCAGGGTTTCACCCGCACCGCGCTCAAACACCCGCAAGTGTATCGCCTGCGGATGAATAATTTGCATAAAACCTGCATTCACGCGATGTTTAAATCGACGATGTGTCTCAATCAGGCGGCCTTCTTCTTGCACCGGATAATGTTCTACGTCGTCAACCACCTGTACTGCATGCGGATTACCCATAGAAACACAGCTAATCCAAGGTGATTGCTGCGGCAAATCAAGTTCCCACAAGGTCGCTTGGTGTTGCGTTTGACTCGGCAAATTCTCCGTATCAAATGCACAGGCTGCTGGTGCCAGATTTGGCACGCCCATATTTACCGTAATAGCGCCATGCTCGTCAATGGACGGTTCAATAATGCCGGACATGGTTTGCACACGGATGGTGGTTTTATCGGTCAAACCTTGTTCGCGCACAAAACGCACAAAGGCCCGTGAGCCATTGCCGCATTGTTCGACCTCGCCACCATCGGCATTAAATATCCGGTAGCGAAAATCGACATCGGCCCGATCGGAAGCTTCAACCACTAATATCTGATCCGCACCAATCCCAAAACGGCGATCCGCCAAGGCTTTCCACTGCTCGGTCGAAAACGCAACAGTTTGACGTATCGCGTCAATCACGATGAAGTCATTGCCAGCACCATGCATTTTTGTAAATTTTAATTTCACGCCATGTCCTCCTAAGCGTCGAAGTTTATCATGCGCCCCTCTAGGACTGAACTCTATATTCATACCTAGCCGAAAAGTTGACCAGTACACTTATACAAATTGTCAGCCATACTGTACTGGTCTTTTTGGAGGTGAGTGTGCATGGGGGCGAATGAAAACCACATGTTACTGTGCTGCCCGTTTTCAACACAGATTTTCCATTAGGATTTGAGATAATGGTGGATGCACTTTTCGAGGCATTTTTTTACGTGAATGAGGCGCCAATAGCGAGCTATTGGCAACGAAGAACGCAAAAAATGACCGAAAATGCGCCGCCAGCGCTCAAATAGGGTCCAAGACCCGCCTAATGAAAATCTGTGTTCAAGCAATGCAATCAGACGTATCATGCAACTCGAAAACTGCGGCCACAAGCTGCCTCCGAGGTCTGAAAAGTCGGCAAACAATGCTCACTCCGGTCAGCTCTAAAATAGTATTGACCGTACCCCCAAAAATATCTGGAATATCTGGAGGCTTTATGAACGCACCACTCAACGCCGCAGCCACAGGCGAAAACCAAGTCAATCATGAAATCGGCTTGGATGACAAATACACTTTAGAGCGTGGCCGCGCTTTTATGACTGGCACACAGGCTTTAATCCGTTTGACGATGTTGCAGCGTCAGGCCGATGAAAAAGCGGGCATCAATACGGCGGGTTTTATCACAGGTTATCGCGGCTCCCCTTTGGGCGCGGTCGATATGACAGCGGCCAAAGCGCAAAAACATCTCAGTAAATATCACGTTAAATTTCACCCGGGCGTGAATGAAGATTTAGCCGCGACTTCGGTTTGGGGTACGCAGCAAGTTAATCTCTTCCCTGGCGCGAAATACGATGGCGTATTTGCGATGTGGTACGGCAAAGGGCCGGGCGTTGATCGTTGTGGTGACGTTTTTAAACATGCCAATTTGGCGGGCACCTCAAAACACGGTGGGGTACTGGTCGTTGCAGGCGATGACCATGCGGCGAAATCCTCCACCGCAGCGCATCAAAGCGAACATATACTAAAAGCCTGCGGCATCCCCGTTTTATATCCATCGTCCGTCCAAGAGTATCTCGATTACGGTTTGCACGGTATCGCCATGTCGCGCTACACCGGTTTGTGGGTGTCGATGAAATGCGTGACCGACATTGTGGAGTCTGGTGCGGTGGTAGAGATCAATCCCGAGCGCATCCAACCTGTGATCCCGACCGATTTTGAAATGCCAGCGGACGGTGTCCATATTCGTACTCCAGACCCAATTCTGGCGCAAGAAACGCGCATGAATAACTATAAGTGGTACGCCGCTTTAGCCTATGCGCGTGCCAATAAGCTCAATAAAATTATTTGGGATAGCCCGAACGCAAAGATCGGTATTATCACCGCTGGAAAATCTTATCTCGATACACGTCAGGCCTTGGCCGACTTGGGCATTGATGAACAAGTTGCCAAAGAGATCGGCATCCGTTTGTACAAAATCGGTCTGACCTGGCCTTTGGAATCAGAAGGCGTGCGCGAATTCGCCACCGGTTTGGAAGAAATTTTGGTGGTCGAAGAGAAGCGTCAAATTTTAGAATACGCGTTGAAGGAAGAACTGTATCACTGGGATGCGGCAGCACGTCCACGCGTGGTCGGCAAATTCGACGACACCGGCGAGTGGAGCAATCTGCAAGGCGCAGGTCACGGCGAATGGCTGCTACCTGCAACGTATGAACTGAACCCAGCACAAATCGCCCACGCGATTGCTTCACGCATTAGCCGCTATTTTGCCGGACACCCAGTCGAACAACGCGTCAAAGAACGGGTCGCGTATTTGGAAGAAAAAGAAGCCCAACTTAATAGCGTCGCCAAGCCCGATGCCAACAAAGACCGCATCCCGCATTTCTGCTCCGGCTGTCCGCATAATACGTCCACCAAAGTACCCGAAGGCAGCCGTGCCTTGGCCGGTATCGGTTGTCACTACATGGTCACTTGGATGGATAGAGAATCAACCACCTTCACCCACATGGGTGGCGAAGGTGTGACCTGGGTTGGCGCAGCGCCCTTCACCACAGAAAAACATGTATTTTCAAATTTGGGCGATGGCACTTACTACCACTCCGGTTTGCTAGCGATCCGCGCCGCCGTTTCAGGCAACGTGAATATCACTTACAAAATTTTGTTTAACGATGCAGTAGCGATGACGGGCGGTCAGGAATTTGATGGTCCGCTCGACCCTGGCATGATCTCGCGCCAAATCGCCGCTGAAGGTGTAACGCCGATTATCGTCGTCACCGATGAGCCCGAAAAATATCCGGCCAATTACCCTTGGGCCGCTGGCGTCACCATCCGTCATCGCAGCGAGCTCGATGCGGTACAACGTGAACTACGCGAATGCCAAGGCGTTTCCGCCATGATTTACGACCAAACCTGCGCTTCTGAAAAACGTCGCCGCAGGAAAAAAATCGGCAAGGATGGCAAGCCTGGTTTCCCTGATCCAGCCAAACGCGCTGTGATCAACGAAGCCGTGTGTGAAGGTTGCGGCGATTGCAGTGTGCAATCGAACTGTCTCTCGGTCGAACCTTTGGAAACCGAATTCGGTCGTAAACGCCAGATCAATCAATCGTCGTGCAACAAGGATTACTCTTGCGTGAATGGTTTCTGCCCTAGCTTTGTGACTGTCGAAGGCGGCACATTGAAAAAACCGGCCAAGGCCAAAGTGGAAGCCGGTAGCGCATTTGATGTGGCCAGTTTACCGCAACCGGTATTGCCAAGCACGGCGCAACCTTATGGTTTGATCGTAACAGGTGTGGGCGGCACTGGCGTGGTCACGATCGGCCAAATCATGGCGATGGCAGCCCACTTACAAGGCAAATCCTGCTCGGTATTAGACATGACAGGCCTAGCACAAAAGGGCGGCGCAGTGATGTCACATGTACGCGTGGCCGACCATGCCGAAGACATCCAATCGACCCGCGTAGGTACCGGCATGGCCGACCTCGTGATCGGTTGCGATTTGATCGTCACCGCTGGCAAAGATGCAGTATCACGTATGGGCGAAGGCCGTACCCGTGGCGCGATCAATTCCAGCAGCAGCCCGACCGCCACCTTCATTAAAAATCCAAACTGGCAATTCCCAGCAGGTTCGGCAGAAAACGAAATTCGCAAAGCCTGCGGCGAAGACCGTGTCGATATGGTGGACGCGACCACCATCGCCACTGCCTTGATGGGTGACAGCATTGCGGCCAATATGTTCATGCTGGGCTACTCCTGGCAAAAAGCTTGGGTGCCGTTGACGGAAGCGGCCTTGATGCGCGCGATTGAATTGAATGGCGTGCAGATCGATTTCAACAAACAAGCCTTCAACTGGGGACGTATCGCCGCCAATGATTTGGCAGCAGTACAGCGTTTGACCACACCGGCGCAAGTGATAGAACTGAAACGTGCTCCCACTTTGGAAGACACGATTGCAAAACGCATTGCGTTTTTGACCGACTACCAAAACGCCGCCTATGCGCAAACTTATAGCGACTTTGTGGCGCAAGTCAAAGCGGCGGAAAGCAAAGTTGTCGATGGAAAAGTCTTGCGCTTAACTGAAGCGGTCGCCAAATATTTGTTTAAATTGATGGCCTACAAAGATGAGTACGAAGTGGCACGTCTGTATACCGATGGCAAATTCAAACAGAAAATCGCCGACATGTTTGAAGGTGATTACGCCATCAACTTCCACCTCGCACCGCCCTTGTTTGCCAAGCGCGATCAACACGGTCATTTGATTAAGCAGCAATTTGGCCCTTGGATGATGAAAGCCTTCGGCCTGTTAGCCAGTTTTAAATCGCTGCGCGGCACAGCTTTGGATATTTTTGGCTATACCGAAGAGCGCAAAATGGAACGCGCTCTGCCAATGGAATACCAAGCTTTGATTCACAAATTAATGCCGGTTCTCAGTACCGACAATTTAGCCAAAGCGGTCGCGCTTGCCAGCATTCCAGAAGACATACGCGGCTACGGACATGTCAAGGAACGTCACTTCAAATTAGCCAAAGAGAAGGAAGCGAAATTGCTGGCGGAATTTGGATTGATGGTGAGCGAAAAACACGCGGCATAAATTCAAAACCATGAAGCCATCCACACTCATACGTTTCGGTGCCATCAATATGTTCCTCGCCATCAGTGCGGGGGCATTTGGTGCGCATGCACTCAAGGCGATGCTAGGAACCGAGCTTTTGCAGGTTTGGCAGACGGCGGTGCAATATCATCTGGTGCATGGCTTGGGTTTGATACTTTTGGGCGCACTCTCCTCACTATTTTCCTCACAGTCAAATGTGAGAAAAATAGCTTGGAGTGGCGTCGCAATGCTGGTGGGTATTGCGCTTTTTTGCGGTAGTTTGTATGCCTTAGCACTCACCGGCTTGCGGCCACTGGGTTTCCTTACACCGGTCGGTGGGCTGGCCTTTTTACTAGCCTGGTGCTGCCTAGCACTATGCATCTTTGAACGGGACGGCCAGAAAGCCTAGGGAAGCGCGGATTTATTCGGTATGCGCGTTCGAGCCCAAAATGGGATGAGTTTGGTAGCAACATTTCCGCAGCTTGGCTGGTGCCAAGCAAGGGAATTTGCTGCCAAAATCGCCCA
>JAHFQV010000071.1 GCA_023259175.1 Oxalobacteraceae bacterium
TAAGCGCCATGATCGTATCGCTGTTCCGAACCATGCGCGCTAAGACTTTAGACTAAATTCACTCCGCGGGGGAATTGGGTGCTACATGTTGGGTGATATACGCCTTCATCTGCGCGACATCAGTCGTCATCACGACAAATTGTTGTGGCAGTGTTTCTATGGCTTCGAAGCCTTTCGGGCGTGCTGCGTCGTGTCCTAGGGCTTCTTTGATGGTCTCGTTAAATTTTGCCGCCAAGGCTGTTTCGAGTACGATCATAGGAATACCTTCTTGCATATGTTCAAGCGCGACTTTGATGCCGTCGGCGGTATGGGTGTCGACCGTGATACCAAACTCTTTTTGCACCTGACGTATCGTCGCTAGGCGATCTGCGTGTACCGATTTTCCTGAAGTAAAACCAAATTGGCTTATCCGTTTAAATTCATCGCCATCGCTACCCGGTGCGCCGGACAAATCAAAACCGCCTTCGGTTTCCACTTTGCGAAACAAAGCACGGACGCGCTCTGCGTCACCATCGAGCAAATCATAAATAAAGCGCTCGAAGTTAGAGGCTTTTGAAATATCCATAGACGGGCTAGTCGTGTGGTAGGTCTCGGCGGATTGACGTACCCGATAAATACCGCTACGAAAAAACTCATCCAACACATCATTTTCATTGGTCGCCACCACCAACTGCGCAATCGGCAAACCCATCATTCGGGCAATATGGCCTGCGCAAATATTCCCAAAATTACCGGAAGGAACAGTGAAGGAAACCTGTTGATCGTTACGCTGGGTCGCTGCGAGATAAGCGCGGAAATAATAGACCACCTGCGCCACAACACGGGCCCAATTGATCGAGTTGACGGTGCCGATTTTTAATTTCCGTTTAAATTCCAAGTCATTGGAAACGGCCTTCACCATGTCTTGGCAATCATCAAACACCCCCTCGACGGCGATATTGAAAATATTCGGGTCTTGCAGGCTAAACATTTGCGCGGTTTGAAAAGCGCTCATTTTTTTATGCGGCGAAAGCATAAAGACGCGTATGCCTTTTTTGCCGCGCATTGCATATTCCGCCGCACTACCGGTATCACCCGAAGTCGCACCAAAAATATTGAGTTCAGCATTATTCTTAGCCAAAGCGTATTCAAACAAATTACCCAATAATTGCATGGCCATGTCTTTAAATGCCAAGGTCGGGCCATTCGATAAAGCTTGCAAAATAAGCTTACGTCCATCGCCTTCCTGCAATACACGCAGCGGTGTAATGTCTTGCGCCGATTCATCGGCACGCGCATTTTGATAGACTTGTTCCGTATAAGTTTTGCGCGTAATGGCATGCAAATCTTCTTCAGGAATATCGGTCGCGAATTTTTTCAGTACAAAGAAAGCCAAATCGGCGTAACTCAAAGACCGCCAAGTATTCAACTCCTCGCTACTCACTTGCGGATAGGATGCGGGCAAAAACAAACCCCCATCAGGCGCTAAGCCACCTAAGAGGATTTCAGAAAATAAAACGGGAGCTTGAGCCGAATTGTTTGATGTGTAACCGCGAGTCGAGACGTAATGCATGATGGATTATCGTAAAAAATGCTGCGCGAGCAGAGGATGTGTCTGCTGGGATTATATCTTGCATTGCACAAGGAAAATCGACCCGCCCTGACTTTTTAGCTACCCAGTCGCACTAGCTATCATTTGATATTCAAAATGAATAGGTGCCGCATAAAAAACTCAGCGATGTATCACCACCATCCAAACTTTGGCCTCGGTCTTGCCCACGTTCCTAATCGCATGTGGCCGATCCGCTTCGTAACGCGCGGTGCCGCCGATTTTTAGTTTGCGTTTACTGCCATCCACCTCTACTTCCACGCTGCCATGAATCAGGGTTAAATGTTCGCTGGTTCCCGGATCATGTGCATTCGACAGCAGTGCGCCACTTGGCGCGATACTGAGCTCATACCATTCAAAGCGGCCCGCCAATTCCATAGGACCCAAAATTTTTAAGACATAACCCGAATGTTCACCCGGCAGGGTTGGCGTTTCATGTGGCTCGAGCATGCGTATCAAATCCACCTTGGGTGCTTCGGCAGTGAGTAATTCAGCCATGCTTACGCCCAATGCATTGGCTAAGCGCCACGCCACCGCGATGGTTGGGTTGGCTTTTTCACGTTCAATTTGCGAAAGCATAGATTTGGATACACCCGCAGTGCGGGATAAATCTTCCAAAGTTAAGCCACGTTCCAGCCGTAAACGCTGTAAGGTCGCGCCTACTTCGGGCGGTGTAGCAGGATTGGCAATAGGTGCCGGTATTTTTTTCATGCTTTCCCTTGCTTTAGAAAATGGATTTCGCTAATATTCGATATATTGAATTTTAGTTCGCTATATCGAATATTTTCAATTATTTGGAAAATCGACTGGGTGCAAAAACAAGCGCCCAGTGTAGCACACGTAGTCCACCACTTTAACTGAGGCCCTCATGACCAACGCTAATTCCACACCTTCCACAGAAAAAAACAGCTTCTTCAGCGAACTCGCAGGCAAACTCGATACGCTGCGCGAGCAAGGCCTGTACAAGCCTGAACGGGTGCTCGCCTCGCGCCAAGGTGCATTGGTGCAAAGCGCGGATGGCCGTCAGCTCATCAATCTCTGCGCCAATAATTATTTGGGTTTGTCCGGCGATGAAGAAACCGTGCAAGCGGCCATCAAAGCAACTGAAGAATTTGGCTATGGACTTTCTTCCGTGCGCTTTATCTGTGGCACGCAAACCGTACACAAACAATTAGAACGCGCTATCGCCGATTTTCTGGGAATGGAAGACACCATCCTCTACGCCGCGGCGTTTGATGCCAATGGCGGTGTATTTGAGCCGCTCTTTGACGAGGAAGATGCAATTATTTCCGACGCACTTAATCACGCCTCCATCATCGACGGTATACGCTTGTGCAAGGCCGCACGTTTCCGCTACGCGCACAACGACATGGCCGACCTCGAAAAACAATTACAGGCAGCCGCTAGCAAACGTCATCGCGTGATTGTTACCGATGGCGCGTTTTCGATGGATGGCACGATCGCCCAACTCGATAAAATCTGCGATCTCGCTGACCGCCATGGCGCATTGGTGATGATAGATGAATGTCATGCTTCAGGTTTCTTGGGAAAAACTGGGCGCGGCACCCATGAACACCACAATGTGATGGGAAGAATCGACATTATCACCGGCACATTAGGCAAGGCCTTGGGCGGCGCGATGGGTGGTTTTACCGCTGCACGTAAAGAAGTAATCGACACCTTGCGCCAAAAATCACGCCCCTATTTATTCTCCAACACCCTCGCGCCTGCCATCGCAGGAGCCTCACTCGCCGTGCTCGAACGGCTCTCAAAATCAACTGAATTACGTGATCGCCTACATGAAAATACGGCTTTTTTCCGCCGTGAGATCGAAGCATTGGGTTTCACTATTAAACCGGGTACGCACCCTGTCGTTCCCGTGATGTTATTTGATGCCCCAGTAGCGCAAAAATTTGCGTCTCGGATGGTTGAATTGGGGGTATTGGTCACGGGCTTTTTCTATCCGGTAGTTCCGATGGGACAAGCGCGAGTCAGGGTCCAATTATCTGCGGCGCACACACAGGAACAATTACAAACAGCCTTAGCCGCTTTTGCGCAAGCGGGACGCGAATTGGGATTAATCAAGTAATCCCCGATTTTTTAAAAAATTAAGCAACATTTCAGCAGAATTCAAGCAATAACAGGAAATTTTATGGAACGAATTTTAGTCATAGGCGCTAACGGTCAAATCGGTAGTGAATTAGTCGACGCATTAGCCTTGCAGCATGGCGTCGACAACGTGATCGCCGCCGATATTAGTCCGGCCAGTTTGTACGGCGCAAAGATCTATGAAGTGGTCGATGTATTGGACACGGAACGTCTCGCACAAATTGCAGATCAGTATGGCATCACGCAGGTTTATCAATTGGCCGCGCTGCTTTCAGCTACCGGCGAGAAAGCCCCTTTGAAAGCTTGGACGCTGAATATGGATGGCCTACTCAATATTTTGGAATTGGCACGCCTACGCGGCGAAGCAGGCAAACCATTAAAAGTATTTTGGCCTTCCTCCATCGCTGCATTCGGCCCCAATACCGAAGCCGTCAATACACCGCAATACACGGTGATGGATCCCAATACGATCTACGGCATCAGCAAGTTAGCCGGTGAACGTTTGTGCGAATACTACTTCCAGAAATACGATGTCGATGTACGCAGCATACGCTACCCCGGCATCATCAGCTACAAATCGCCGCCGGGCGGTGGCACCACCGATTACGCGATTGCGATTTTTCATGCTGCGCTGAAAAACGAAGCGTATTCCTGCTTCCTCGAAGAAGAACAATCTCTGCCCATGATTTACATGCCCGACGCGATACGCGCTACCATTAGTTTGATGGATGCGCCCGCTGAAAAAGTAAAGATTCGCTCGTCTTACAATGTCAGTGGTATGAGCTTTAACCCACGCGAAATCACAAGTGAAATTACAAAAAACCACCCAAACTTTAAGGTACACTACGCGCCGGATAACCGCCAAGCGATTGCCGCCAGTTGGCCGCAAAGTTTGAACGACGAAACTGCATATCAAGATTGGGGATGGAAGGCCGAAATCGATCTTCCCGCCATGGTCAGTGATATGTTAAAAAATGTTCGCGTGAATTAAAATTGACTTAGAAAATATTTGATTTATTTGATTTTCTTAGTCACCGCGAAATTAGCCAATGGAATTATTTCGAGGAAAAAGCTATGGACATGCGCGTATTTGATTTATTTAAAATCGGTGTGGGGCCTTCTAGCTCACATACTGTCGGCCCTATGCTGGCAGCGCGGCGCTTTTTACTCGAATGTCCTGAACTCGCGCAAGCGGCCAAGGTTCAGGTCTTCTTATACGGATCGCTGGCGCTCACTGGCGTAGGCCATGCCACCGACAAGGCGGTTCTACTTGGATTAATGGGGGAAACGCCGAGCGAGCTTGATATCGACAGCATCGATGAAAAATTGGGTAAATTAGACAGCACTGGGCAACTCGCCCTGTTAGCCCAACACACGATCAACTTCGATGTTTTAGATGATCTCCGTTGGCACAAAAAAGAAGTACTACCCGGCCACCCAAATGGCCTGCGTTTCGAACTCACCTGTCATGACGGTAGCCAGTTTCAACAGGTTTATTATTCCACAGGCGGCGGCTTTATCTATACCGAAGCAGAACTCAATCGCCACGCCAATTTGGTTGCCATACCCGATGTTACCCTACCCTATCCTTTTGCCACCATGGCGGAATTACTCGCCCACGGAAAACGCACGGGTCTTAGCCTAGCGCAAATGTTACGCGCCAATGAATTGTGCCACTGTCTCCCCGAAGAACTCGATCTCGGCCTCGATGGCATTTGGCAAGTCATGAGTCAATGTATCGCTCGCGGCCTTAAGATCACAGGCGAATTGCCGGGCGGACTCCATGTCCAACGACGTGCTGCGAAACTCTGGCTTTCCGCCAATGACACGACGAATTCTTTACCCCATGACGGCATGCATAAAGTAAGTCTCTATGCGATGGCAGTCAACGAAGAAAACGCCGCGGGTGGACGCGTCGTGACCGCACCTACGAACGGCGCGGCGGGCATTATTCCGGCCATCATTCAATACTATTCAATTGACTGCAAACCCAGCGAGCCAATACAAGGCATACGCGATTTTCTGTTGGTGGCAGCCGCCATCGGCATGCTTTGCAAAAAAAATGCGTCAATCTCAGGTGCTGAGATCGGCTGTCAAGGTGAAGTCGGGGTGGCCTGCGCCATGGCTGCTGCGGGTCTAACGGCGGCCTTGGGTGGTAGCAATGAACAAGTAGAAACTGCTGCGGAAATCGGTATCGAACACCATCTTGGCATGACTTGCGACCCTATCGGCGGCTTAGTACAAATCCCCTGTATCGAACGTAATGGCATGGGGGCTGTAAAAGCCATCACCGCAGCCTCGCTCGCGCTTAAAAGCGACGGGAAACATCACGTTAGTTTAGATCAAGCCATCGAAACCATGCGCGTCACCGGTTTTGATATGCAGGCCAAATACAAAGAAACTTCATTAGGCGGCTTGGCGATTCATGTGGTAACGGTGAATCACGCGGCTTGCTAACTGAGCGCGAAAACTGATTTTACTTCACCATTTTTTTAATCATAGGCCACTGCCGACGTGAAATCGGCAAGCGCTCAGTGGAATCGCGCACGATGACTTGCCAAGATTCGCTGGCTTTCTCCTGATCAGTCTCGCTATCGACGCTGATCACAGCGCGCTCGACCCCCTGCACCATTTTGCGCGCGACTAAGGCATTGCGGTGAACACGTATAAAAGTTTCGCTGAGCTCCCCCTCTATCGACACCAGCGACTCTTCGGTAAGGTAGGCTCGATTACGAGTTTGAATGGTGACGTATTTTAATTCCGCTTTGAGGAATAAGACATCGGCGACGGGTATCAGTAAAACGCGATTTTTTTCCAAGACTGAGAAATGCTGCCGACTTCTGGGCATCGCCCCCAAGGTATCGTCTAGGCTTTGCTGACGAGCGGCCTCACTCGCCTGCGCACGCCAATGTTGCACCCTTTGCAGCGCGTCGAGCAGACGTCCAGCCCGTATCGGTTTAAGCAAATAATCTAAGGCATGCACTTCAAAGGCTTGCAAAGCAAATTCATCATAAGCGGTCACAAATACAATCGCAGGTGGCGCATTTAAACGTGCTGCCGCAATGTGTTGCGCTAATTCTATGCCGGTCATTCCCGGCATTTGCACATCCAGTAAAAGTATATCGGGCTGTAATTCGACCAAACAATCCAAAGCTGACTGTCCATCCTGAGCAAAACCAACGACTTCACATTCGCATTGGCCTTGAATATCTTCTATCAGCGTCGCCAAGCGCATACGTGCTGGTTCTTCGTCATCGACTATCAATATTTTTGTTTTGTACATGGCTTCACCGTTGCGCTAAGTTTTTGCTGGAATAATTAAATTAACGACGAAATCCTGATCTTCTTCGCCTGCACGTAACTGTGCTTCTATATCATACAAGAGCTTAAGCCTTTGCCGAATATTCGTCAGCGCCATATGATTGCCAACTGGCCTACGCGCATGGCGATGCAAAGGATTCCGCACACAAATTTCTAATTTATCGAGACTACGGGACAGCCGCACCAAGATTAACGACGCTGCTGCACTCGGCTCTACGCCATAATGAACCGCATTTTCCAATAAGGGTTGCAAGAGTAAGGCAGGGATTTTTAGTTCACTCATCTCGATCTGACTCAATTTATGAAATTCCCACTCAACTTGCAAGCGCTCTCCCAAACGTACCTTTTCGATGGACAAATATTGTTCGCACAAGAAAACTTCCTCGCGTAGCGTTGTGATGTCGCGCGTGTCGCGCATCAGCACGCGAAATAGATCGGCTAAATCTTCCAACATGGTCTCCGCTTTTTTTGGCTGGGTGCGGATTAAGGACAGGACGGCATTTAGACTATTGAACAAAAAATGAGGTCGTATGCGCGCTTGTAATGCCTGCAATTTAGCCTCGCCCAGCGCTGGCGAAAAAGCCTTGGTGCGCATCTCAAAATAGTGCTGAAGCCCGATTCCAATACAAAAGCAGAGTAGGCTAATAAAACCGATATTGAGCCGCGAAAAACTATACGCAAACCAGTCAACTTGCTCGAGTCCGTACACAACGGCGAAAGCCACGAGGGCGGGAATCGTCCCACAACAAATTCTTTGCATCCAAGCTGCCGCCGATTGACGCAAGAGGAGCTGCCGCACACCGCAAAGACAAAAAAGGGACAACAGACATATGGATTCGACTAACATCGAACTTTCAACAAATTCCTGTAAATTCACACGCCAGCCGCTACCACGTGACAGCAGTGCGACTAGGACCAAGGCATTCACAAAAACAAGCACGCGGGTAACAATACCGATATTGCAGCAATCGGGCACCAGAATTTCTTGCTTTTGGGCGTGCGCTTGCACGAGTTCAGTTAAATTGCTCATCAGGTTAGGCAGAGATTGAATCAGATTCGTCGCATTTCAAAAAATCACGATTACTTACTATTAGGACTTACGCAAAATTGCGCTGGCTAGAGCCTGCCCTCGAATGCTTGAGTCGGGGGCGTGGAGCCGAAGGCAGTACTTTAGTACGACAAGGCGAACACAACAACGCCAGCGTCTGTTTTGCGTAAGTCCTAACTATTTTTAAAAAGATTGGCGCTTAAGACCAAGCGATCTTGGTTTATAATCCATGCTGCTTTTTAGGGCAGGCACTAAGCCTTCTAGTTTAATCAAACACTCATTTTTTCTTCTCGTCTCCAACGAATCACTATGACATCACAATTTTCAAAAAAAAGCGAGGCTTGGTCTGCGCGCTTCTCGGAACCTGTTTCTGATTTAGTCAAACGCTATACGGCATCGGTTTTTTTTGATAATCGCATGGCGAGCGTCGACATTCAAGCATCCTTAGCGCATGCGGAAATGCTGTCCGCGCAAAACATCATCAGCCCACAAGACTACGCGGATATTGAGCGCGGCATGCGCATTATTAGCGAGGAAATCGCTGCGGGTCAATTCGTTTGGCAATTAGATCTCGAAGATGTTCATTTAAATATCGAAAAACGCCTGACTGAGCTCGTTGGCGATGCCGGCAAAAGATTACATACGGGGCGCTCCCGTAACGATCAAGTCGCAACCGATATCCGTCTCTATGTGCGCGCCTCAATCGACAATATCGTCGAACTACTACGCGATTTTCGATTGGCGCTGCTCGATTTAGCGGAAAAAAATAGTGAGACGATATTGCCCGGCTTTACCCATATGCAGGTTGCGCAACCGATTACCTTTGGCCACCACATCTTAGCGTATGTGGAAATGTTTGGACGTGATACAGAACGCTTAATCGACTGCCGCAAACGCGTCAACCGTTTGCCCCTAGGTGCTGCCGCTTTGGCAGGCACCAGCTTTCCAATTGATCGCGAACGCGTAGCGCGCACCCTACAATTTGAAGAGGTTTGTTTTAACTCCTTAGATGCCGTTTCAGATCGCGATTTCGCCATCGAATTTTGCGCTGCTGCGGCGCTCATCATGACCCACATTTCACGCATGTCCGAAGAGCTCATTATCTGGATGAGTCCACGCGTGGGCTTCATCGATATTGCAGATCGTTTCTGCACAGGCTCTTCCATCATGCCGCAAAAGAAAAACCCGGATGTTCCTGAACTAGCGCGCGGCAAAACCGGTCGCGTCAACGGCAACTTGATTGCACTGTTAACTTTGATGAAGGCACAACCACTGGCCTATAACAAGGATAACCAAGAGGACAAAGAACCCTTATTCGACACCATCGACACGGTGATCGATAGCTTGCGTATTTTTACCGATATGGCCGGCGGCATTACGGTCAAAGCCGATGCCATGCGTGCTGCCGCTTTACAAGGCTACGCCACGGCAACCGATCTGGCCGACTACCTGGTCAAAAAAGGACTGCCATTTCGGGATGCGCATGAAGCCGTTGCACTCGCGGTACGCAACTGTGTTGCACTCAATTGCGATTTAAGCGATATGTCCTTGGACACACTTCAGCAATTTTCAAACTTAATCGAAGCCGATGTGTTTGCAGTATTGACGCTGGAAGGTTCCATTGCCGCGCGTGATCATTTGGGCGGAACCGCGCCCAAGCAAGTGAAATGGGCGATCCAAAGGGTTCGCGGGATTCTGCAATAAATTTGCACTAGCATCTACGCACAAGGGCGCAACAGAATAAAAATTAATAGCGCTCGCTTTAACTTCCTCTGGAGACCCCGCATGCAAATTCTCATGTCAATTTCAAAGAAAATTGATGCCATCAACGAAAAAATTGGGCTTGCCACTAGCTGGGCCTTGCTGTTGGCTGTCTTGGTTTGTGTAGGCAATGCCTTGGCGCGTTCTTTCCTCAATCTCGGCTCCAACGCCTACCAAGAGCTGCAATGGTATTTATTTGGCGCGGTGTTTTTATTGTCCGGTGCCTACACCCTCAAACGCAATGAACATGTGCGCATTGATGTCATCACGGGAAATTTTTCTAAGCGCACCCAAGTCATCATTGACATTCTTGGCTACTTATTTTTTCTGTTTCCAATGGCCGGCTTAACACTCTATCTCGGCACGCCCTACGCAATCAATGCCATACGCTCACAGGAAATTTCGGGCAATGCGGGTGGCCTCATTTTGTGGCCTGCCCGGCTACTCATTCCAGTGTGCTTTTTGATGTTGATGGCGCAGGGCGTTTCGGAACTGATCAAACGCGTCGCGTTCCTCAAAGGCCTGCTACCGGCCAATAGCTTTGAAAAACAAAACATCAGCGTCGAAGATGAAATCGCGGCCATCCGAGAAGCGGGACTAGCCCCCCATGTCCCGCATGCCACCAACACGTCTTCAAAATCACACTAAGAAATCACACTAAGAAATCACAAAATTATGCTCGCATTCATCAGTGATAATCTCGCGCTTATCATGTTTTTGTCCTTGATACTTTTCCTGCTATCAGGCTTCCCCGTTGCATTTTCCCTCGCTGCCAATGGTATCTTTTTTGCGCTGATCGGCATGAGCCTAGACTTGTTCCATTTCAGCTTGCTGCAGGCTTTGCCTGACCGCATTTTTGGCATCATGAGTAATTCGACCTTACTCGCCATCCCCTTCTTTACCTTTATGGGATTAATCCTAGAGCGATCTGGCATGGCGGAAGATTTACTCGATACCATAGGCCAATTGTTTGGCCCCCTACGCGGCGGTGTCGCATACGCCGTGATTTTTGTCGGTGCTTTATTAGCCGCCACCACAGGCATCGTCGCCGCCTCCGTCATTTCGATGGGACTCATTTCTCTGCCCATCATGCTCAAGTATGGTTACGATAAAAAAGTGGCGACTGGCGTGATCGCCGCTTCAGGCACTTTGGCGCAGATCATCCCACCGTCTCTCGTTCTCATCGTGATGGCCGATCAATTGGGACGATCGGTCGGCAGCATGTATCAAGCTGCATTTTTGCCGGGTGTTTTACTGGCCTGTCTCTATGCTTTATATATTTTTGGCTTGTCACTTGTGCGTCCAAAGTCAGTGCCTGCACTACCTCCTGAAGCACGTAATCTACGTCAGGACAATGGCCACAGCGGACTCATTTCGCTTAGCCTACTGAGCCTTTTTTCGCTCGCCGTCGCTTTCGCCTTTGGACATTTTTACGCACTCAGCCATCCCGATATCGCCTCCGACAGATTAGCGATTTACGCCGGTACTTTAGGCTTAGCCTGTTCGGTGATAAGCGCTCTGCTCAACCGCCATTTACGTTTAAATTTATTATCGCGTCTCGCAGAAAAAGTGGTCTTTGTCCTAATCCCGCCACTTGCGCTGATTTTTTTGGTATTGGGCACCATCGCCCTCGCCATCGCCACACCCACCGAAGGCGGCGCAATGGGCGCATTAGGTGCCTTAATACTCGCAAGCATTAGTGGCCGCCTCAATCTGCGACGCATGAAACAAGCGCTGGATGCCAGTGCGCGCCTTTCCTGCTTTGTGATGTTCATCTTGCTCGGCTCCACCTTTTTCTCTCTGGTCTTTCGCGGCATTCACGGCGATAGCTGGATAGAAGGCTTATTGACCAGTCTACCCGGCGGTAGCATCGGTTTTTTAATCGTGGTTAACCTACTATTTTTTACACTCGCCTTCTTCCTCGACTTTTTCGAATTGGCCTTTATCTTGGTTCCCTTAGTCGGCCCTGTAGCAGAAAAGCTGGGCATTAATTTAATCTGGTTTGGCGTTTTATTGGCGGTCAATATGCAGACTTCCTTTATGCATCCGCCCTTCGGTTTCGCATTATTTTATTTGCGTTCGGTCGCACCCAAAGAAGTGAAAACCAGCGAGATTTATTGGGGTGCGATTCCCTTTGTTTTAATTCAAATCATTATGGTGGGTCTGATCATCGCATTTCCAGCCTTGATCAAGCTCGACAAAGAAATCGAACAAAAAGAAAACCTCGAACTCAATATCACAGTGCCGGACGACGACGCGGCGCCGAGTTTAGACCTAACAACTGAAGCGCCCTCAGATGACCAAGCAACGCACAGGCCAGCCCACACTTTATGAGGTGGAGGGCTTAGCTGTAGTGTCGAGAATCACAGGTTAGCTTAAAATTCGCGATATTCAGGATAATTACTAAAAAAATCGTTATCCCATAAAAAATTCGTAAAAGCAATCGTCACCGATGTCTCTAGGCCCTCGACATAATGCCAACATCCCACCGGCAGGAATAGAATTTCACCTGGTCCGATTTCACACTCCAGAACTTGCGCATTGGCCATCTGCGGAAATTTTTGCAGATCAATGTTACGCGCATCGACTGGCGTAAAACAGTGGCGATGATTATAGACATTGGCGATCTCGCAGGCAGGAATGAGGCGAATGCGCTTCCTACCCATCACCTGTGCCATAAAATTATTGGTTAGATCGTGATGAAATGGTGTCACCGTTCCGGTCGGGCCAAACCAGAAAAAACCACGACCACCTTCGGTTTGCGAAAGATATTCTGGAATCTGAACAATGTCATCCCACAATTCGCCTAAAGCCTGCCGGTTTAAGGAATCATTGTTGGCCGTCATATAAAAATCATTGCTTACGCCAGCATGACGCACCAAATCCACATATTCACCAAACGTCATTTTACGTTTATGCGCGATGCTGTTCATCTCGTAGTCGGCATCGTCATTGCGGCCAAATTGTACCTCCACGATACGGCTAGCAAAGTGCTGCTGAAAAAAATCCAAATCCCATTTTTTCAATGCAGGCCAATCGTCCATCATGCCTGTGATGATGACCGGTGTATTGGTTTGGTAGTAGTCGCGCAAAAATTCCTCCCGCGACAATTTATCCCTACGCGCGATCGTCGCTGGGCGCAGACGATTTAGCTTACGATAAATATTTAGAACCCAATCGCGTTTCGTCATACGACTTCTAAGTCGCGTTGCGCCTCGTAAGTAAGGACTCTTGAGTGCCGCATCGATTTCTTTGACGGACTCAAGATGCGAAGCACCATTTTGCATCAGCACTTGCGCGATTTGCGTTGGATCGGTTCCCAACATCAGATTTTCGGCAATCCAACTGCGCCAACCATCATCGATAATGGCGCTTGGACTGCTTTGCAAAGATACACTCGAATTCATTTGATCTCCTCGTGGACGGATATTCACTGCGCGCTCTTAGGAACGTCTAATGCAAAAAATAAGTAAGAAAAACGCGAAAACGATGCGAGCCAAAATTTGACTCGCATCGCATGGTATTACAGAACCACTTTACCGACTAAAACTATTTATTACGAATTGCACCCATGGCTTTAGTTAAGGTCGCGTTACTATCATCGCCATCGAGCTCCCAAGCAAACATCCCTTTCAAACCACGACTCTTCGCATAAGCGACCTTGGTTGCGATGACTGAAGCATCATCGTAACTCCACCAGTTGGTACCGTCGTATTTGTAAAGTTGTTGTGTGACTGGGTTAATGTACACCGTTCCGGCTGCATTTTTCAAGACTTTATAGTCTTCAATACCCGCCTCGTAAGTACCGTGGGCGGCGCCTGTTGCAGCTTGGTAGAGACCATTATTGGTACTACCTACGCCGGTCCAGCCACGACCATAGAAAGGCACACCCATAGTGATTTTCGATGCTGGAATGCCGCCTGCGATCAAGAAGTTAAGTGCATCAACAGTATCGTATTTCGCTAAATCGCCACCCTGCTTGACATAGGGACTCGCTGGATCAGGGTACAGGTTGGCATTGAAATCCGTTGGTCCTTTCGCTTCCCAACCACCGTGATAGTCGTAGGCCATCAAGTTGGTCCAATCGGTCACACTGTTTAGACCCGTCAAATCCAACTGACGCAACTTGTCTTGCCCCGCGCCGACTGTGTAAGTTAATGGTCGATGAGCGCCACCCAAAGCATCTAATTGACGGCGAAATTCTTGCATTAACAAAGTAAAATTCGCCTTATCATTGACCGCATCAACCGTGTTATAGCCCACGCCTTGTACGCCTGGATATTCCCAATCGACATCGATCCCATCAAACACACCGGCTGCGGCACCCGCACCGCCACGTCCATCGTATGAGGCTAAATTACCTTTGATATAGGTATCGATGCAGCTAGAAACCAGCTTTTGACGCAAGGCTGGCGTAGCGGAGCCGACTGAGAAGAATTTAGACCAAGACCAGCCACCCAAAGAAATAAAGACCTTCAAAGCGGGATATTTTTTCTTAAGCTCTTTCAATTGATTGAAGTTACCTGCAATCTTTTGATCCCAAGCGTCAGTGGTTCCATCGACCGACGCGCCAGCAGCCCAAGACTTGCTGTAATCGGCAAACGCGTCGCCGCCTGTTCCCGCATCAGGCGCATCCGGGTTAGTCGCCCCTGGCTCTGCCTTATTGATACCGGACTGGCACTGATAACTACCATCAGCTTGCTTATAGATATTGCCGAACGCATAGTTAATAAACGTCAGCTTAGCGGCAGCACCACTTGTATCAACTTGTCGTACCGAATATCCGCGACCATAAACACTCCATTGCGCGAAATAGGCACCGACTTCATAGCCATCGGTCGGTGTTGGCGTAGGTGTTGGCGTTGGCGTAGGCGTTGGCGTTGGTGTAGGCGTAGGCGTTGGCGTTGGTGTAGGCGTTGGTGTAGGCGTAGGCGTTGGCGTTGGCGTTGGTGTTGGCGTTGGCGTTGGCGTTGGTGTTGGCGTTGGCGTTGGGCATGCGCTTGATGTCACTGCTGTCCATGCGCTAGTCCAAGCCCAACCCACTCCTGGTTCATAAGCTGAAGCACCCATTGAGCACCAGCCAGACACGTCACAACGATAGAATCCACCGGCATTGCTTACCACCTTACCAGCGGCGTAAGAAGTTCCAGCGACATAAGGCGAACAGCTAGGTGTTGGCGTTGGCGTTGGTGTCGGCGTTGGTGTTGGTGTCGGCGTTGGTGTTGGCGTTGGTGTCGGCGTTGGTGTTGGCGTTGGCGTTGGCGTTGGTGTTGGCGTTGGCGTTGGCGTTGGCGTTGGTGTTGGCGTTGGCGTTGGTGTTGGCGTTGGTGTTGGCGTTGGTGTCGGCGTGCCGCAGCTACCGTTATTTGTCCAAGGTTGGCCACTACCCGCAGCACCACTATTGGTCGCAGGACTTTGATTTTGCGTCCACCAGTTCGCCGTGTAGTTAGTACCATTCAGGCTGGCTGTTCCACCACCGTTATAGGCTTTGGCGGCATCCCACACGGCATAACAAACGGTTGATGTTGCCATCAAACTTGTTTTGTTTTCGGTTTGCGGAGTATTGCTGCCGCCGCAGGCGACCAGCAGGCTTCCCGTGGATACGCACAACATCATGTTCCGAATTAGATTTCTGACGACTACATTTTCCATTTTGATTGTCCCCTTTTGTTTTGTATTAAAGTTGGACTGACGCAAATTAGACATTGGCCTTATTGAGTTCAGCAAGCCAGCGTAATTTTGCATTCGTCCTATCAAGTGTTTCGTTGTTGTCTTTCACTTCCCAGCGAACTCTTTATCCTAAGTTCGTTCCAGCTTTTCTTTTGAAACCACGATCAACTTCAAGCACCATCGCATCAAGAGAAAAATGAAACACAAAATCCGCTAGATTGAACTTTGATAGCAAGCATTTTGGTAGTCAACTGGTTTTTAAATTGCATGACCAGTAACATACCACTTGTCATTATTCTGTCATCAATTCGGCCGCAAAATGGTCAATCCCTGATTTCAGGACTTAAGGCAAGGCCACAAAAACAAAATTAAATTCACTCTCAAGCCCGCAAACAAGGGTCAAAACAAATTAAATTCGAGCGCTATCGTTCATAAAAACAATCAAGCGCACAATATTTCTCTATGCAACAGTCGCGATACCAGACTGTGCAAAAAAGCGACGTGGTATTAGCACAGATTTCCTTGGAATGAACCCTTCAAGAAAAAAAAGCACGGACGACGCAGGGTCGTCCATGCTTTTTACTAGATCGCCTTTAACTTCCTATTTCAAACCAACTGGCAACTCGGGATATTCCTGCACCAAAGCATACTTCGTTGCCCCAACCGAAATGACAAAATTAGCCGGGCCGGAAATCGGCAAACGGTAGTTCAAGGTAATGGCCACTGAGCCTCCTGGCGCTAAATTTTGCCAGCTCGGTAGTGTAAATTGCGCGTGATTGTAGTTCGCTTTAAAGCCGCCAATATTGTTCGGCCCATTGTAGCCCGCTTGCGTGACACGTAGACCAAAGCCAGATTGATCGCTCATATCCGACGGTGCGGAAACGGGATAATCAAACTCGACTACCGTACCACCCGGCAGCGTCGTAGCGGTATTGTTTTTCAGCGTGAGAACCGGATTGATCGGATAATTCGAATCGCCCAATTTCCAACTGCCTAGTGTGATCGCCACATTGGCAGCACTCGTTGGCATCGTGGTTTCCGCACGCTTATTGCCATAGGGCGCGGCTCCTTTGAAGGTATTGTAAATTTTCGTGGTCAAGGTATTGCCCATGAAGTATTCACCTTTACCGCCATTTTTTGCAGCATCCCAAGCATAATCACCGGCCATCTCCCAAATCATAATGCCGCCCAAGCCTTGATTGACGATGTATTGCGCCTTGGTGCCTATCGATTGTTCGGTTTCCGTTGAAATGAAAACTTGACGTGTCGCGTTCCACAACCAAGGTGCGACCAAGGTCGCGCTATAGTTGGCGGCATAGGTACCGGTCAATGTTTTCTCGGTGACTTTGTAGGCATCAAGATAGTCCGGCAAGATTGCGTTTTGCAGATTGAGGGCGTGCCACAAGGGATTCCCGCCACCGGGTACAGGGTTGCCTTGGCTGTCGAGGTCATACCAAATATTATCGATACCCGTTGCGCCAGTTCCGCAAGTGGGCACACCCGCACAGGTGACGGGTGAATTGGTCACCCCTGAAGTACCCCACAAACCATTGGTGCCGCCCGTCACACCTTTCCAACCACGCGTGTAATACGGCACGCCGACATTGATACGTCCTGCTTGCATCGCGCCGCGATAGTAATGCACCGCCCAATCGGTATTGAGGTAGCCAATATTTTGATATTGATAAGCAGAACCGGCTTTCAATTCACCATCATTGCCATCATCGTAGAGCGCGGCATTCGGCCCCACGTATTGGTTCCACGCGCCATGTAAATCATAGGACATCAAACTGGCGTAATCGAGATATTGCAAAGCCGAGAGATTTTCTTCGCCACGCAAAATCCATCCTGAAGCCGAACCTGCGATCGTCAGCAGGTAATATTTCTGATCAGCGACGGCTGCAGCATCTAGCTTGGCACGCACCGTTTTGAGTAGCAGAGAATAACTACTCATCAAGCCACCTAAACGCGATTGTGAAATATTGAAATCAAGAGGATTGCCGGCTTTAGCGTTACTCGTTGGATGCTCGTAGTCAATGTCCACGCCATCAAAGAAACTATATTGATGCAAGGTCGAAACGATGGAGTCGGCCAAGGTGTTAATGCCCGCTGTATTGGTTGAGCCATCTGCATTGGTCGTCGCGGTATAGAAACCCGTACCACCTGCCCAACCGCCAATCGACAACATGATTTTCACCTGCGGATATTTTTTCTTGTACTGCGCCAGCAAATTAAAATGCCCTTTGTACGGCAAGCTCGCATCCATCGCCGCCGCAGGGATTGTCGGCCACGTTAAACCCGTATCTGGATTATTGGCACCACTTCCCAAAGCCACCTTGTAGGAATTTTGATCAACACTGGCAAACGCATAGTTTAAGTGCGTAATTTTATCCCACGGCAAGTTATTCACCAGATACACAGGACTGCCATCAACTCCAGTACGCCACGACGCAAAATAACCGACGATACGGCGCGACAACCCATTGGCTAATTGCTCGCGTCCATTCGCATCATAGACTTTGCAATACGGTACATTCGCCACTGAGGAAATCAATCCGTCTGGACGACAGCCAACGGGTGTTGGTGTTGGTGTCGGTGTCGGTGTTGGTGTCGGTGTTGGTGTCGGTGTTGGTGTCGGTGTTGGTGTCGG
>JAHFQV010000072.1 GCA_023259175.1 Oxalobacteraceae bacterium
TCCTCCTATCAACGTGGAGGTTGCGTCGTCGTCGCGCCTTGCCAGATGGGCGGAAAAATGCACACTCAAACCCGTCCAACCGCCGTTTCTAGGATAATCTCAAAAAAACTTGCCATCATAAGTTAAATTTGTATAGATAACTCGACGCTATACGAAATACAACATGTTTTATTTTTGCATGATGATTTGATCCCTCTCTCAAGCACACTCATCCCAAAGGTTTACCCAAAAGCCGATTTTCCTGCAAAGCTTTCAACGTTGATATAAAAACAGTTCGCAAAGATTCGTTTTATTATCAATTCTTTTTATCACGTTCAGTACCCATCCCTGTTCTCTGTCATTCACCGGGTTAAGTCGCCATCAGCGATAAAACTTAGCGTTTATGGAATTACAGTGAACCTAGCTGCAATTTTCCATTTGGAGGAAATGTGTTAAATAAAAAATTAAATTTCAAAAAATCACTGGTCGCTCATGCCCTTTTTATTGCTTTTGGTGGTGTAGGCACGACGCTCACCATGAGCAATCTTGCTTACGCTCAATCGAATTCAACAGGGAGCATTTTTGGTCAGGTCGGCACACCGGCAACTGCCAGCATCAGTATCGTCAATGTTGAAACCGGTTTAAAGCGCCTTATCAGTGTGGATGCCTCGGGCCGATTCAATGCAAGTGCCCTGCCAACTGGACACTATAAAGTTGACTTATTGCGAGATGGAAAAATGGCGGAAAGCACGGAAGTTGACGTGATTCTCGGTCAAGGTAGTCATGCCATATTTAGCAACGGAACACAGACAGTTGAAGTCAGCGGACGTCGAATCAAGATCGACGTTTCGAACACCAATAACGGGGTAATTTTCACAGCAAAAGATCTGAGCAAACTCCCCGTCTCCAATAACCTTAACGCCATCGTCTTACTCGCCCCGAATACAACCAAAGCGGATTCGGCATTTGGTGGCGCAAGTTTCGGCGGTAGTGCCGCGTCGGAAAACGCGTATTACATCAACGGTTTTCCCGTCACCAATCCATTATCAAATCTGGGTTCATCCGAACTTCCCTTTGGCGCGGTCGGACAAGCTTCCGTAATCACGGGTGGATTTGGCACAGAATTTGGACGCTCTATCGGCGGTGTCTTGAGTGTGACGACAAAAAGCGGTACGAATAACTGGGAAGGTGGCGCAAGTGCCAGCATCTCGCCCAATAGCCTGACATCAAAAACTAAGAACATCTATTTTCCGAATACGGGACAATATCTCTTATCGGACGGCGCACTACATTTCCGCCGCGAATTGAATACCAATGACTCCTCACAATCTGCTTTTTATCTGGGTGGTCCCATCATTACTGACAAGCTCTTCATGTTCATCGCGGTAGATCGCACCGTTTCAAATAATGGTGCCACCAATAGCGAAACAAATACGACCTTAAAGCGAGACGGCTGGAACGATTTCCATAACAATAACCAACGCTATGTCGCCAAATTCGACTGGAATATCAATGATGATCATCGTTTAGAATGGACTTCCCTAGGCGATGACAGCAAGATACGTAGCCGCACCTATGGTTACACTCAAGAAACTGGCACCCACAACGATGTCAAATTTAGTGAGTCCAATTCAACCAACGCGAGCGGCCCGAAAACAGGTGCTGGCTCATCCATTAATACCCTCAAGTACACAGGTCAACTCAGCAATAACCTCACCCTGACCGCAGTGTATGGTGAAAATCGCGCTACCCGAGGCACTAGCTACGAAAACTACAATGTCGATACCCTCTTACGTGCTATCGTCGCAGACGACCCTGATGTGCGCGAACCGGAACTCGAAAAGAAAAACCTCTACCAAAACTACCAAAAAGTTCTGGGAAACATTTCACTGCCGGGTACCGATACCGTGAAATCTTCACGCTTGGATTTGGAATATAAACTGGGCGACCATACACTACGTGCCGGACTTGACGACATCAAAATCTCATCGTCGAATACAGGCTCATTCACCGCTGGCGGAGGGACCTGGACCTACGGCAAAGTGAAAGACGGTGCACAAAATGTCTTGACCAATTTTTCTGTGGGTCGCCCCGCAATTTTGGCCAATTATGGCGGTTTAGGGAGCAAAGGCTACTACGTCACACTCTTCACGTTTTCGAGTGTAACTGATGCCTCAGCAAGACAGTCCGCACAGTATTTCGAAGACCGCTATCAAGTGAGCAAAAATCTCTTGCTGACGGCAGGTCTACGTAATGAGCAGTATTCCAATAGCTCAGGCGCAGGCAACAAATTTATTGATGTGCGCAACCAAATCGCGCCGCGCTTTTCCGCAGCATGGGATGTCAATGGTGACGCAAGTCTGAAAATATTCGGTAGTATTGGACGCTATCATTTGCAATTACCATCGCAAGTGGCAGCGCGGGCGGCAGGGGTTTCTTCCTATTTGCTACAAGACTTTACCTATTCGGGCATCGATGGCCAAGGGCAGCCCACAGGCTTAGTGAAAGTCAATGACCCCGCCACACCGGACGGCGAATTAGGACAAAACAAAGACCCACGCGCGGTCGTCACGAAAGACCTCAAACCTAACTATCAAGACGAACTGACTTTAGGATTTGAACATGCGTTCAATCGCGATTTTGAAATGGGCGTAAAAACCACTTTCCGCAAATTAAAAGGTGGGATTGACGATAGCTGCGACACCCGCCAAATCAGCAAATACGCCAGAGAACATGGTTACACACCCGACCCTTATCAATTATTATGTTACATCTTCAATCCAGGTGATGACATCAACATCTGGTCGCTCGACACCACAGGTAAGGGGCGCTATGTTCACATCAGCGCCGCCGATGCGGGTTATCCAAAAGCTGAACGCAATTACGCAGCACTCGACGTTTATGCCGAGCATCCCTATCGCAATGGCTGGTACGGTAAAATCAATTACACGCTGTCACGCAGCTACGGCAATATGGAAGGACAAACCCGCTCAGATACCCAGCAGTCGGACATCGGCATTTCAGCGGCCTGGGACTTTCCTGAATTTATGGCCAATTCCAAAGGCGTACTCCCCAACGACCGCACGCATGTTTTAAAAGCCTACGGCTTCGTTGACCTTGATAGTGAATGGTCCATGGGTGGCAATCTTTTGCTCTCTTCCGGCCGTCCAAAACTCTGCCTAGGAACCAATACCGATTTAGACTCGCAAATTGGGTATGGCGCTGAGTATTACTATTGCGATGGCAAGGTCTCACCACGCGGCAGCTTGGGGCGGATGCCGACCGAGAAACGCCTGGATATGAATATCACCTACAAACCTAACTTCTTGAAAGAGATCGCCTTAAAAATGGACATTTTCAATCTCACGAATGACCAAACCGTCCTCACCCGCCGTGAAACGCGCGAAGATGGCGCAGGTCGTTTGTTGAATAACTACGGCGAAGCGCGAGATACGGCCTTTCCTCGCAGCGTGAAATTTACGATTGAATACAAGCATAAATTCTAAACAAATACATTTGACGAGAACCTAATCGCCAATTAACTCAAGCTTCACTGAGACCTCTATTCTGGAGGTCTCAGCCTCCCTTCTGCACGATTAGCCTCAATCATCTGAAAAATCCCCTGAAATCATTTGCAAATACGAATCGTTCTCATTTATAATTGCATCTAACAAGCTCGATTCGGTATTGCCTACCAAACTTTTTTCATTAGGAACTTCAATGATTCGCCAGCACAATCCCATATACAAACCGACACTACTTTGCCTCCCTGCCCTGTTGGCACTATGCTTTAGCCCCGCGTTCGCGCAATCGACTTCCACAGACGAGAAAGCTGAGACCAAACTACCGGAAATTAAGGTGCTTGGCTCAGGCGAGCAAAAATATCTCAGCAAGTTAAGCTCCACTGCCACCAAGACTGAGACGCTGTTACTCGACACCCCTCAAGCGATCAGTGTGGTCACAAAAGATTTAATTCGCGATCAATCCTTACGCAGCATGGCCGATGTTATTCGCTACGTCCCTGGCATCGTCACCGCGCAAGGTGAAGGCAATCGTGATACCGCGGTATTTCGTGGTAACAGCTCTACTGGTGATTTTTTTGTTGATGGTATCCGCGACGATGTGCAATATTTTCGCGATTTCTACAATATCGAATCCGTGGAAGCGCTCAAAGGATCGAATGCCATGATTTTTGGTCGCGGCGGCTCAGGCGGAGTCATCAATCGTGTTAGCAAACAAGCGCAATGGACCCCACTCCAAGAAGCCTCGTTCACTTTCGGCTCTTGGAAGAACCGCCGTGCTAGTGTCGATTTAGGGACACCGATCAATGCGAATTTAGCGCTGCGCGTCAATGGCATGGTCGAAAACGGGGACAGCTTTCGCGATGGCTTCCATGCAAAACGGAAAGGTGTCACGCCGACACTCGCTTTACGCATCGGTGCCGACACACTGCTGAACCTAAGCTATGAGCACTTCCGCGATGACAGAACTGCTGACCGCGGTATTCCGTCGTATCTAGGGAAGCCACTGGATGTCGCAGCTTCGCGCTTTATTGGCAATGCCGAACTGAGCAATACTTGGTCACAAGTGGATGCCTTCTCCGCTCTATTAGAACATGATTTTGGTGCCGGCATTAACTTACGCAACCGCACACGGATTGCGAATTACGACAAATTTTATCAAAATATTTTTTCCGGCGCAGTTAGTGCCGACGGCAAAAATGTCAGCCTCAATGGCTACAACAACGCGACACAAAGAAAGAACCTATTTAACCAAACGGATTTAAGCTTCGAGTCGCAGCTCGCTGGACTTAAGCACCGCTATTTGCTGGGACTCGAACTGGGTCAACAGAACACCGATAATTTCCGCAATACAGCCTACTTCCCCTCAGCAGGCAATGCGACAAGCATCGTGGTTCCACTCACGCAAGCGACGACCAACAATGTAGTTTTTAAACAGTCCGCAAGCGATGCCAACAATCATGGCGTGGCGACGGTAGCCGCCATTTATGCACAAGATCAAATTGAAATTTCACCGCAATGGCAAGCCATACTAGGACTCAGGCGCGACCAATTCAAAGTTGATTTTACGAACAATCGCAATGCCAGCAAAATTGAACACACCGACACCCCTATTTCACCGCGAGTGGGGCTCGTCTTCAAGCCGGAAAAAGCACTCTCACTCTATGCAAGTTATAGCTTGGCTTTTGCGCCGCGTGCAGGCGATCAGCTTTCCTCGCTCACCCCAAGCAATCAAGCATTTGAGCCGGAAAAATATACCAATCTCGAAATCGGCACAAAATGGGATGTACGCCCCGATCTCAACTTTAGCGCAGCGCTCTATCACCTAGATCGTAAAAATATGGTCATAACAGACCCAAGCGATCCCACTAAAAGCATTTTGATTGATGGTCAACGCAGCCAAGGCTTGGAACTAGCCGTTAATGGCCGTATCACGCCCGAATGGAGCGTGGTCGGAGGCTATGCCTATCAAGATGCAAAATTAAGCAAGACACAGTCCGCAAGTTTGAAAGCGGGTGCGACACTGGCTCAAGTTCCCACCCACAGCGCTTCGCTCTGGAATCGCTACGACTTTAATCGCGCTTGGGGCATGGGCTTGGGTATCGTTTATCGCGGCCAAATCTACCCTTCCACCGACAATACCGTCACGATCCCAGGCTTTACCCGGATTGATGCCGCCGCATATTACGCTTGGGACCAACACCTACAATTTCAACTCAATATCGAAAACTTAAACGATACGCGCTATTACGCATCAGCCAATAGTAACAACAACATTAGCCCGGGCTCGCCGCGCGCAATTCGACTGGGCATCAATCTCAAGTTCTAGTCATCGCCTTCTCACCACCCACTCACTTCACCTTCACAACCTCGACTTTGTTCGAGGTTTTTTTTGCGCTGGAACTTGACTGTCCCTTACGAAGACAGTAGGTTTTTCGCAGCGCAACAACACTCGCGGGAACCAAAACTAATTCCCGGAATCGAAGTTGTGTTTTGCCACCATCGGTCTACCATAAAACAATAAAATTCAAACCCAACACCTTCATTGCCTGTCACAATGCAGCATCATTTTGATGGGCGCAGCTATCCAATTCGGTGCTCGCAACCGTATTTTTGCCCAGAAACAATGAGGTGCCAGGTTTTGTAAAAAGAATAGGACTTACGCAAAACAGACGCCGGCGTTGTTGTGTTCGCCTTGTCGTACTAAAGTACTGCCTTCGGCTCCACGCCTAGCAGCGCAATTTTGCGTAAGTCCTAAAGAAAATAAAAAAGGGAATATCATGCGCTTAGTCGGTTTAATGAGTTTTTTAACGTGTTCGCTCTTAGCCAGCACGGTACTATCTGCCCCACTTCAAGAAGAAAAAGTCGATCTTACATTGATCAATAAAATTCGAGATGAAGGCAGTAGTCGCTCGAATGTAATGGAAACATTGAGCGTGTTAACCGATGAGATCGGGCCGCGCCTCACGGGATCGCCAGGACTAAAAAAAGCGGGTATCTGGACCCGCAGCCAAATGCAAAATTGGGGTTTACAAAATGCACAGATCACGAGCATCGCACCCTTTGGTCGCAGTTGGACGCTAGAAAAAGCCAGCTTGCGCATGACCATTCCCAATAAACTCGAACTCGTCGCGATCCCCAAAGCTTGGACACCCGGCACCGAGGGCGTGCAACGCGGTCGCGTGGTCTATGCCAAATTAGAGTCTGAAGAAGACCTCGCAAAGTGGAAAGGTAAGCTGGACGGTGCCTTCTTATTGCGTGACTTAGCGGTGGCGACGCCTTTACACATGAATGCCGATGCCAAGCGTTATACCGAACAAGAATTAATTGACCTAAGCAATGTCGACTTCGATACGCCAACAAGCCGCGCACCGTCCGATACTCTGCTCTTTGCCAAACGGCAGGAGTTCAATAAAAAATTGCTCCCCTATTTGATCGAGGAAAAAGTCATAGCGACCTTGCACGCCTCGCGCGGCGACGATGGCACCCTTTTTGTACAAGGGGGTGGTTCGTATAAAAAGGGGGAGGCGACTGGGCCTAGCGCTATAGTGCTATCGGCCGAACACTACAATCGACTGTTCCGCCTTGTAGAAAAGAAAAAAGAAGTCGAGCTCGAGGCCGATGTCCAAGTCGCATTTGAAGACGAAGACCCTGACAATTCCATCGACGTTTTTGCGGACATTTTAGGCAGTGACAAGAAAGACGAACTTGTCATGTTAGGTGCGCACCTAGATTCCTGGCACGGGGGAACTGGCGCAACCGATAACGCCGCCGGAGTTGCTGTTGCGATGGAAGCGGTACGCATACTCAAAGCGATCGGATTTAAACCTCGCCGCACGATACGGGTAGGCTTGTGGGGCGGTGAAGAAGAAGGACTCTTAGGCTCACGCGATTTCGTGAGCAAAAATGTCGCGTCCCGCGCCGAGTCAAATGACCCCAAAGACAAAGATGCTCCGGCATTTATGCGTCGCCCAACCGGCCCACTGACACTGAAACCACTGCACAGTAAAATTTCGGTGTACTTTAATCTCGATAATGGCGCAGGGAAAATTCGTGGCATCTACGCCGAAAATAACGCGGCAGTCAAACCGATATTCGACGCATGGTTAGCCCCCTTCTACGACTTAGGCGCTAAAACCACGACGCTCAGAAAAACAGGCAGTACCGATCACGTTAGTTTTGATAGCGTCGGGATACCCGGTTTCCAGTTTATTCAAGAGCCTATGGATTATTTCACCCGCACCCACCATACCAATATCGATGTCTACGATAAAGTGCAAAAGGGTGACATGATACAAGCCTCTATCATTCTTGCGAGTTTCATCGCCCACGCAGCTAATCGCGAAGAAATGCTACCGCGAAAACCTATGCCTGCTGAAGTCATAAAGCACTAAAATTCGCACTAAAATTCGCACTAAAATTCTCACTAAAATAAGCTCCCCTAAAATACGGGGGAGCTTAGATTGCAGCATCGAGGCTTTCTTAGGAGAGTCCGCTAATCACCCCCGCATCGTCAATATCAATATGTAGTGCCGCTGGCACTGCGGGTAAGCCTGGAAGTCGCATAATGTTGCCGGTAATGGGCACTAAAAAACCAGCGCCCGCAGCGATTTCAAATTCGCGCACGGTAAGTTCGAAATCTTCTGGCCGACCTATCAAAGCCTCATCATCTGAAAATGATTTTTGCGTTTTCGCGATACAGATTGGCAGATGCGCCAAGCCCAAACTTTCGATGTGTTTCATGTCCGCTATCGCCTTGGCCTGATACACGACCGAGCCCGCGCCATAGACTTTTTTAGCGATCGTCTCGACCTTGGTCTTGATATCGGAATTCCAGTCATACACGGGCTGGTAGCGTCCAGAGAAGCGCTCTACCGTTTGTACCACTGCACGCGCCAACGCCATTGTGCCTTCACCGCCCAAGGCCCAACCTTCACTAATTTCTGCACGCGCGCCCAGTTCTTCGCAACGTGATTTCAAGAAGCTCAATTCCTCTTCACTGTCGCTGTTAAAACGGTTGATCGAAACCACCGCAGGCAAGCCATAGAGTGCAATATTCTCCAGATGTTTCTCCAAATTCACGACCCCTTTTTTCAGTGCTTCCACATTGGGAGAAGTCAAAGTCTTGATGTCTTGCCCGCCGTGGTATTTGAGTGCGCGCACCGTCGCGACTATCACGACAGCAGAGGGGCTCAAACCAGAGTAACCACATTTAATATTCAGAAATTTTTCGGCGCCAAGATCCGCCCCAAAACCAGCTTCTGTCACCACATAATCAGACAAAGAAAGGCCTAGCTTAGTCGCCAAGACACTATTGGTGCCCTGCGCAATATTGGCAAATGGCCCACCGTGAATAATCGCCGGATTACCTTCTAAGGTTTGTACAAGGTTTGGTTTAATCGCGTCCTTCAACAGTGCCGCCATCGCCCCCTGGGCCTTGAGATCGCGGGCATAAATAGGCTTATTGTCGTAAGTGTCGCCGACATAAATATTGCCCAATTTTGTTTTAAGATCTTGAAAGGATTCGGCCAAACAGAGGATCGCCATAATCTCAGATGCAGCCGTAATATTAAATCCAGCCTCACGCGGAGTCCCACCAGCTCGCCCACCTAAACCGGTGATGATGTGACGCAAAGAGCGATCATTCATATCCATCACTCGCTTCCATTTAACGGTGCGCGAATCGATACCTAAACTCTCTTTTTGAAAATAAATATTATTGTCGATCAGTGCCGCGAGTAAATTATTCGCTTTTTCGATGGCTGAAAAGTCACCCGTAAAATGAAGATTAATATCTTCCATCGGCACCACTTGAGAATAACCGCCACCAGCAGCGCCTCCTTTAATTCCGAACACCGGACCCAAGGACGGTTCGCGCAACACGACCGTGGTCTTTTTCCCGATACGATTGAGTCCTTCAGTCAAACCGATTGAAGTGGTGGTTTTGCCTTCTCCCGGTGGCGTGGGCGTAATCGCCGTGACCAATACCAATTTCGCTTTCTTGATTTTGTCAGTATCAATCAAATTCAAAGGCAACTTAGCTTTGTATTTGCCATAGTGTTCCAAATCATCGACGGCTACGCCCAGCACGCCCGCGATTTCGTTGATGTGTTTGAGCTTTGCATGCTGAGCGATTTCAAGATCGCTTTTCACTTCGTTTCGATTCATCTTCAATGTCCTTTTAATTTTAACGCCGATAAAATTGCTTTGAATTGAGCGACCCAATCGTTGATTGCGCATTACGATAACAGATTTCACAAAAAGACTAAACCGAAAGCCGCAATCTCGCTCCGCCACAAGAGACTTCTGTGAAAAAATCAAGCTATCAAACCCAATTTGCAGTATGCTTTCCTCTCTCGCTTAGCCAAATTTTGCAATGAAGCTCCGACAAATCAAGAGACGTTTATTCCCTTTGGGGCGCCCCCACTCTGGCGAATTCATCCTAACGCAAAGACGCGTTTATATTTTGCCCGGCAAGACAGGCGGGATGTTTCTGTTGATGCTAGTGGCGATGTTTCTCGCTGCCACCAACTACAAACTCAATCTTGGCTTCATGATGGTGTTTCTATTGTTCGGCATCGCGCTAGTAAATACCTTCATGTGTTTCCGAAATTTGGCCTACTTGCGCCTCTCGGTGGGTACACCGCAAGCGATCTTCGCCGGTGAACTCGCACAATTTCCCGTGTTTATCGAAAATACCCAAAAGCTAGATCGCTACGCGATTTATCTCGACTTCGAGGATCGTACTCAAGCCAAACAGGCGATCGATATTGAAAAAAATAATCGCGTCGCGCTTTGTCTAGCTTACCCCAGCCAGCAACGTGGCCACATGGCGATTCCCAGAATACGCTTAGAAACTTGGTTCCCCTTAGGTCTATTGCGCGCTTGGACCTATTGGCTGCCGGAAGCGAACGTATTGGTCTACCCACACCCAGAATCAGGCGCACCACCACTGCCGCTCACTGAAACACGCAATCAAGACGAAGGGCAACAGCAGCAAGGCAATGAAGATTTTTCCGGCGTGCGTACTTACCAAGCGGGCGACCCACTTAAGCTATTATCTTGGAAGCACAATGCGCGCGTCGATCTCGATGCAGGTGGTCACTTGGTCTCGAAACTTTTTTCGGGAGGGGCAAAAGGTGAGCTATTTTTAGATTTTGCAACGCTGCCGTTGCAAGTCGATCTTGAATTACGACTATCACGCATGTGTGCTTGGGTGCTAGAAGCTGAACAGCAAGGCCTGCAATACGCATTTAAACTCGGCGCATTTTCAGTTACGACCAATTCCGGCGAAAATCATCGCAATACCTGCTTGCAGGCTTTAGCCCTGTATGGTGCATAAGATGGCACGCTCACTTTCCTCCATTCTGCCGAGATCACTAGAACTGAACCAATTTTTGAGCTTGTCACGCGAAAAAATGGACGACCTCATTTTGATCTTCGCTTGCCTGCTCATTATCGGCATTCATAGTACTAGCCTACCGCTCTGGTTGAGCGTGAGCGCCTTTCTCATCATGTTTTGGCGCTTGGCGGTCACATGGCGAGGAAACGCGTTACCGCCGACCTGGATATTAATTCCGATTTCCCTGCTCTTGATGTTGGCAATTTACCGTCACTATTTAACCCTACTTGGACGCGAAGTGGGTGTCGCCATTCTTATTATTCTACTGAGCTGTAAAACCCTGGAAATGCATCGAAAGCGCGACTTATTTGTGGTCGTATTCCTCGGCTTTTTTTTGCTGTTAGCGCATTTCTTTCAGTCACAGAGTATGGGCAGCGCGCTCCAAGTAATGATCGCGTCCATCGTGCTACTCGTCGCCCAAATCTCGGCACAATTTGTTGATAAAGCACCGACACTCTGGGTGCGCTGTAAAATAATTCTAAAAATGATTGCGCTTGCGATTCCCTTGACACTCTTCGGTTTTTTCCTATTTCCTCGATTAGAAGGGCCACTCTGGGGCTCATCGAAGGAAGCCAATTCCGCCCGCTCTGGGCTGAGCGATTCCATGTCGCCGGGGAACATCAGCAAATTAGCGCTCTCTGAAGAAATCGCCTTTCGTGTCAAGTTTCTCGATCCGCCACCCGACAAATCCTTAATGTATTGGCGCGGCACCACCCTCAATGCCTTTGATGGACGCACTTGGACGCAAAACGGCAAAGCGCTTGAGATGAAAACGACCCAGTTAGATTTCTTCGAGCAAGCGGTGCGTTACGAGGTAAGCCTAGAGGCTACGCACGAACATCATCTTTTCGCGCTCGATATGCCACGAACGCTACCGCAAATAGAGGGGCTCAAGCTTCAATTGCGTGCCAACGGTGAGCTTTATGCCCAGGAAGAAATTGCCCATCGTATTCGCTATCAAGTCGCCTCCTCTCCCTTCTATCGATTCGATGTCAATCCACGTTCCTTAGAATTGCAAGGAGCGCTTTCTATTCCGCCGCACTTTAATCCACGCACCCGACTATTAGCGGTCAATTTACTTGAAGACTACCCCAAAACCCAAGCAAGAATTGACGCGATTCTCCAGCTATTTCGCAAAGAAAAATTTTTCTACACGCTAGAACCGCCGACACTGGGACTGCACAGTGTCGATGAATTTCTATTTAATACCCGCGCTGGTTTTTGCGAGCATTACGCCAGCGCCTTTGTCTATCTGATGCGCGCCACCGGCGTACCAGCACGGGTCGTAATCGGCTACCAAGGGGGCAATATCAATCCTGTCGATGGCATTTTGGAAGTACGCCAGTCCGATGCCCATGCATGGGCGGAAGTGTGGACCAAAGATTTGGGCTGGCAAAGGGTCGACCCTACTGCAGCCATCGCCCCCGAACGCATTACTCGTAACCGACACGCCAGTGCTAGAAGCAGCTTATTAGGGAATTTTGTTGGCGATTTAATTGGGCCTAACCCTTGGTTCGCACAAATCGGAGCGCACTGGAGCGCACTTAACAATCGTTGGAATCAATGGATACTGAATTTTGATGAAAAAAAACAGCATGACTTATCGCAGTATCTCGGGCTAATCACCCCAAATAATATTGAGCGATTTTTCAAATTTGCACTGATCATCATCCTCATTTTTGCAGCTTTAAGTCTACCGCTGTGGCGGCACAGACCTCACATCAATAAGAGCGATCAGTTATACTCGCAACTCTGTCAGCGCCTCGCGAGTATGGGTCATCGAAAACTCGAATATGAAGGCCCATTCATGTACGATAGGCGTTTGTCTCAAACACTCACACAGAATCAGTATCGCTACGTAAAACGCTTCATCGCGCTCTATATCGCAATTCAGTATGGACGACAATCAAAAGCCCCGTCTGAAACGCATCTACACGCACACGCTGAAATGAAAAAAGCGCTACGACAATTACGCCGAGCCTAGACCTAGAATGAAATTATTTTGAAAATATCCACCTCTTTCCCCACTCGAATTACTTACGCCGTCGCTCTTACGCTGATGCTCGCATGCGCGATCTCAAGTCCGGGCTATGCCTCTCAAAGCAAACATAAAAAAAAGCCTGCGCGGGCTCCGATTGCCGCGCCACGGACAGAAAATCGACACTTCGAACACTGGCCCGAGGTGCTTGAATTGATCAAGGAATTACAAAACCAAAATCAATTCGACCCGGACACGCTCAAGAAGATTTTCGAACAAACACGATTTCTTGAAGCTAGTGTGCAATTGATGAAACCCGCACCGCCAGGCCAAGCCAAAAATTGGAAAGCCTATCGTACCCGCTTTGTCGAAAATGGTCGCATCAATGCGGGGCTTGCATTTTGGGAGCGAAATCAAAGCCAGCTTGCAAAAGCCGAACAGGAATATGGTGTGCCGCCGGAAATCATCGTTGGCTTGATCGGCGTAGAAACAATTTACGGTAAAAATATGGGGAGTTATCGCGTCATCGATAGTTTAACGACGCTCGCTTTTGCCTATCCAGACACGCCCACCAGAGAAGCGCGGATGCGCTACTTTCGCAATGAATTGATGCAGTTTTTAATTTGGACACGCGACACACATATCGACCCACTGCTACCCTTGGGCTCCTATGCGGGCGCAATTGGCTTGGCTCAATTTATGCCCAGCAGTTTGCGAGTTTATGCGGTCGATTTTGACGCTGACGGAAAAATTGATTTGCGCGGGTCTGAAGCAGATGCCATCGCAAGTGTCGCCAATTATCTCGCCTTACATGGCTGGCAGCGCGGGCCTGCCTACGTCTATCCTGCGACACTTAAAACAAACGAAAGCGACGCAGAACAAATCGATAAAATCATCAATCGCGAATTAAAAGCGAACTACGCTATAGACGAACTTTTGCGTTACGTGAGCAGTACAGAAAACTCGCTTCCCAAACAAGCTAAATACGGACTCATCGATTTACAAAACGGTGATGACCCTAGTGAATACTGGCTAGTCACCAATAATTTTTACGCGCTCACACAATACAATCGCAGCTTTTTTTACGCCATGTCGATTGTCGACTTGAGCAATGTAATTGCCCAGACCCGAAAAAATACCGAATAAAACTAGCCAAACCCTCGTCAAAGACAAGACAATTTGACTGCTATTATCGACAAGATGCGTGATTTTTGTCGTCTTGTTGAAACAATATTGTAAAACCCTAGCGAATAAACGCTTTTACGCAAAAAAAATATTGCAAGCAAGAATTTTTTATACTAAAGTAATGTTATCTAATGATACATGCGCGATGTTTAAGAGAAAAGTGTCAATAGATTTCGCAGTCCATGCTTAAAAAGTAGATCATTTTACTCTTTCGATATAGTATCTCTGTTTAAGTAATGCCCGAACGATCGCACCATTTTCGTGGCTGTGCTCAACATGAAATCATTGTTAGGCGCAAACAAAATGTGCTTCGTCCGGATAGTAATAAACGCACTCTTCTTTCACATCTACAATCATCAATAACGAGGTAATGATGCCAAACTTGACACAAATTGAATCCGATGAAATCGACTACGATCCAAATAATCTTTTGGATACTTTGATCAAACAATTGCATCTTAAAAATGATGCAGCATTGTCCAGAGCGCTAGAAGTTGCGCCTCCCGTCATCAGCAAAATTCGTCATCGTCGTTTGCCAGTGGGTGCATCTTTGCTGATACGTATGCATGAAATCAGTGATGTCAGCATCAAAGATTTACGCGGTTTAATGGGCGACCGTCGCGCGAAGTTCCGTATCAGCGACAAGCAATTTAAACCCAAAGAAGCCGAAGCAGCAGCATAATTTTTAAAAAAAATCGCCGACTTTGCATCGGCGATTTTTTTGCATCCAGCACTCGTTCCACGCCATGTGCTCAATGATGGAATCTAGGATGATATCCGCCGAAATTAGGCAGGAAAAACTCCGGTCGAAAGATAACGATCACCGCGGTCACAAACGATAAAAACTATTGTCGCGTTTTCAGTCTGTTCCGACAAACGTAATGCAACGTCACAGGCACCCGCCGCAGAAATGCCGCAAAAAATGCCTTCTTCGACTGCCAATCGACGTGCCATGGTTTCGGCTTGAACTTGACTCACCGATTCAAGGCTATCGATCCGTGTGCGGTCAAATATTTTCGGCAAATAAGCTTCAGGCCATTTACGTATCCCAGGAATTTGCGAGCCTTCCTCCGGCTGCACGCCCACCACTTGAATTGCAGTATTTTGTTCCTTCAAATAACGCGAAACTCCCATGATGGTGCCGGTCGTTCCCATCGCGCTGACAAAATGCGTAATCTTCCCCTGTGTATCACGCCAAATTTCTGGACCGGTCGCTTCATAGTGCGCAAGAGGATTATCGGCATTAGCAAATTGATCGAGAATCACGCCCTTGCCTTCGCTTTGCATTTGCTCAGCCAAGTCGCGTGCGGTTTCCATTCCGCCTGTTTGGGGTGTTAAAATAATTTTTGCACCATACGCAGCCATACTTTGGCGGCGCTCAATACTTAAATGTTCTGGCATCAGCAAAATCATCTTATATCCGCGCATCGCTGCTGCCATCGCCAAAGCGATCCCTGTATTGCCACTCGTGGCCTCAATCAAGGTATCCCCTGGTTTAATTTGACCACGCTGTTCCGCACGTTTAATCATCGACAAAGCAGGTCTATCCTTGACCGATCCGGCCGGATTATTTCCTTCTAGTTTACCCAAAATAATATTGTTTCGACGACGCGCCTCTTCACTGGGTAAGCGCTGTAATCGTACTAGAGGAGTATTCCCTATGGTGTCTTCAATCGTGAGGTAAGTCATGTTTATGGCCTTGCAAATGAAAGGCGCATATTACAATTTGCGCCGAGGTGATTCCCGCTGCAATAGCGAAGGATAAGCTGCCATTTTAATCCCTGTTCGCAAGGATCACTTAGATGCAAATGTAGTTTGTATATACCTACTAGACTACTTCACGCTGCCTCGTCTAGACAAAAAAATCCCCACTGAGCGTGGGGATCTTGTGCCTCGTGCAGACCTTATCTGAGTAGGCTTATTTCGTCATGGAAGCTTTGTTGGAAGCAACTGAAGCGGCCGAGCTGGCTTCCGTAGCCTTACCTGCAGGCTTACTTGCAGGCTTACTTTCAGGCTTACTTTCAGACTTACTCGCGTCTTTATTTGCCGATGCCGCAGCTTTCGCAACGGCGGGTCGCGCTTGTCCATTCACGGTCAATCCAGCTTCGGATAATTTCGTCGCACTTTTTTCTGCGATACCTTTGACTCGGGCTTCAAAGTCGGCCCAATCTTTAAAACTCCCCGCTTTACTCCGTTCGGCCAATATCATTTTCGATTTCGTCGGCCCTAAACCTTTAATTCCATCCAAGGCGGCCTGATCAGCCTTATTCACATCAACCTGTGCAAACGCAAAACCGACACTAGCGACCAGCATTGCGGCGACTAATAATAATTTCTTAAACATAGCTAACTCCATTAAAGTTAAAGAGCAAATTTGGGTCTAAAACAGAAACATATTCATCGAAGCGATGTCGATAAAAATAGAAATGCAAGTTCACGCTATCGCCTGACTTCGTCCACACCGCTTTACAACCACAAGGCCACAATCAGAACGCGACGATCACAGTTGAAATAATTCTTCGCGCGTAACCGTTGCGGTACCCAGCTTGCCCACCACGATGCCGCCGGCGCGATTCGCGATTAACACTGCCTCGGGTATACTCTTGCCTTCTGCCAGCATGGCGGCGACCGCTGCGATCACAGTATCGCCCGCGCCAGAGACATCAAAAACTTCACGCGCCATCGCTGGAACATGCAAGACCTCCTGCTCCATAAACAAGGTCATGCCTTCTTCAGAACGCGTCAGCAACAAAGCTTCAATGCCGAGTTGTTGCCGCAGTGCCTGCGCCTTTTGGATAAGTTCAGCTTCACTTTTCCAAGCCCCGATGACTTCTCGCAATTCAGCCTTATTGGGAGTGAGCATGGTCGCACCAACATACAAGGAATAATCACTTCCTTTGGGGTCGACCAACACCTTTTTGCCCAAGTCTTTCGCCACTTGTATCATGGTGGCGACATTGACTAAACTGCCCTTAGCATAATCAGATAAAACAATAATGTCATATTGCGCCACTAAGCTGGTATAGCGACTGAGTTTATCTTGCAGGACTTTGTCGCTGGGTCGCTCTTCGAAATCAACCCGAATTAATTGCTGTTGACGACCGATTACACGCAGCTTGATGATGGTGGAAATTTGCTCGTCGTGATTCAAATAGCTTTGTATCGCCGACGACTTCAACAAAGCTTCAACACTACGCCCCGCTTCGTCTTCACCGATCACGCCCAACAGACCTGTTTCCACGCCCAAGGCGACCGCATTGCGGGCGACGTTGGCAGCACCACCCAAACGTTCTTCGCGCCGCTCTACGCGCACAATAGGCACTGGGGCTTCGGGAGAAATACGATTAACTTCACCAAACCAATAGCGGTCCAGCATTACGTCACCGGCCACCAATATGCGTTTTTTCGCTAGGTTCATAGTCATTTTTGTGTCAATACCGCACGGCCTATCGCATGGTATTCGATGCCTTGCTTTTGCACTTGCAAGGGGTCAAATAAATTGCGTCCATCAAAGATAATCGCTTGTTTTAATTTTTGCTTGAGTAGGACAAAATCAGCATTACGGAAATTTTTCCATTCGGTGACGATGATGAGCGCATCGGCCTTTTCCAAAGCCAAGTCCTGTTCCGCAACATAATCCAATTGTTCAATTAATTTTGGCTGATCGGCAAAATCAATCGCCATCACTCGACGCGACTCCTCCATCGCCACTGGATCATACGCGCTAATCGTCGCACCGGCTTGTAATAAAGTACGAATTAAAACGCGTGAAGATGCAGCGCGCATATCATCGGTATCGGGCTTAAACGCCAAGCCCCACAAGGCGAAATGCTTGCCGCACAAATCCTGTCCAAAGCGGGCAAAAACTTTGTCGCCTAAGACTTGCTTTTGCGCTTCATTGACGCGTTCAACTGCATCTAAAATCTGCAAATGTTGACCGTATTCTTGCGCTGTTTTGGAGAGCGCTTGTACGTCTTTCGGAAAACAGGAGCCGCCATATCCACAACCAGCCAATAAAAAACTAGGACCAATCCGTGGATCGGAACCTATCCCTTGACGCACAGCTTCAATGTCCACCCCA
>JAHFQV010000175.1 GCA_023259175.1 Oxalobacteraceae bacterium
GCCAGGCCTGCATCAAATTAATCAAGAAGAAATAAGGCATACCCGAACTAAAGCCGAGTATCACCAAGATCAACATGCGACGATTGAAATAACTGCGCCAATCGCTTGCGTCTAGCGATGTTAGGGTTTGGGTTGATGGTCGATTCATGTCTTATTCTTCAAACGGAAAACCGCAAGACTACCACGCCAGTTTGGGAAACGGTGAATCACCTGCCCCTCATGTAGCGCCACCCACTGCACAATATCGAGACCCACTTCGTGCGCTAGATCAGCAAAATCGGCGATGGTCGCGCAGCGTAAATTCGGTGTGTCATACCATTGATAAGGCAGTAATTTTGACACGGGCATTTTTCCTTTAAGCAGCGCTGTGCGATGCGGCCAATAACCAAAATTCGGAAAGGAAACGATGGCTTCGCGCCCAACGCGGGCGATATCGCGTAGGAGCGGTTCGACATGCTGCATCATTTGCAGTGAGGATAAACACAGCACGGTATCGAAGCTTTGATCGGCAAACATGGCCAATCCCTGCTCCATATCTTGTTGAATCACGTTGATGCCACGTTGCGCGCATTGGAGCACTTTGTCGTCGGCAATCTCGATGCCATAGCCGCTACATTTTTTTTTGTTTTGCAAAAAGTCGAGCATTACACCATCACCACAACCGATGTCGAGCACATGTGCGTTGGGGCGAATCCAGTCGGCAATAAAAGCCAAGTCGGGTCGATGTGTTTTAAGTTCTTGTACGCTCAAACCACTTAAGCCGCTCTGTCCACTCTGTCCATTCTGTTTAGCTAGGCTCATTGCAACTCCTGCGCGATACGTTTGTAGTAAGCCGCAACCAGATTGAGGTAGCGTTCATCGTCGAGTAAGAAGGCATCGTGTCCGTGCGGGGCATCGATTTCTGCGTAAGTGACCGAGCGCCGATTGTCCACCAAGGCCTTGACGATTTCGCGACTACGCTCGGGTGAAAAGCGCCAGTCGGTCGTGAATGATACCAATAAAAATTGCGCCTGAGTGCCCGCCAAAGCGCGACTTAAATCGCCCTCAAAAGCCCGCGCCGGATCAAAATAATCGAGTGCCTTGGTGATGAGCAGGTAGGTGTTGGCATCGAAATAGTCGGAAAACTTATCGCCTTGGTAGCGCAAATAAGATTCAATTTCGAAGTCGATTCCATACCCGAATTGATATTCGCCTTGCTTGAGATCGCGGCCAAATTTTTCGGCCATATCATCGTTCGACAAATAGGTGATATGACCAATCATGCGCGCCACTTTCAAACCATTGCGCGGAACTACTTGATGCGCGTAAAAATCGCCACCGTGAAAATCGGGATCGGTCAAAATCGCCTGCCGCGCGACATCGTTAAATGCGATATTTTGGGTTGAGAGTTTGGGGGTTGAAGCGATCACCACGCAATGACGCAAACGTTCTGGAAACAAGATACTCCAAGCAAGTGCCTGCATTCCGCCTAAAGAGCCGCCCATCACCGCAGCAAATTGTTTTATGCCCAGGACATCGGCAACCCGGGCTTGCGCGTGGACCCAATCTTCCACCGTCACCACGGGAAATTGCGCGCCATACGGCTTACCCGTCGCCGGGTTGGTATGCATAGGGCCGGTTGAGCCAAAACAAGAGCCCAGATTATTCACACCGATCACGAAGAACTGGTCGGTGTCGAGTGGCTTGCCGGGACCGACCATATTGTCCCACCACCCATTATTTTTAGGCTCGTCTTGGTAGTGACCGGCGACATGGTGTGAAGCATTGAGCGCATGGCACACCAAAACCGCATTGGTTTTGTCGGCGTTGAGCGTGCCATACGTTTCTATCATGAGCGTATAGTCGGCAATACTGGCGCCACTTTGCAATTGAAGTGGCTGGTCAAACCGCAGCGCCTGAGGCGTAACGATTCCTATCGATGGCATACATTCTTCCCTTGAGATCACGCTCAATGAACGAGGCATTCGTTGCGAACGCATCTCTGTAAATTTAAAAGGGGGCTAAAAAAAGGGCTGAATGGGTGGAGAACTGCGGCATTCAAGCTCGCTTTAGCCGTATTTATTCGTTCGGCACATAATAAGCTAAGCTCAATTGCCAAACTGCGCCCGCAAGCTGATTTCAAATCGGCGCATGAGGCGAAGAATAGCGAAGTCCAGCTTAAAGGTCAATCTGCGGCCCCACACCGTAGCTTTTAACGCGACTCACGAATTTGGGCTGGTCAAGAAATTACTTGCCATACAATATGCCCTCTCCCTTATCTCGAAAGCCTATTATGCGCGTTTCTGTTTCCTACTTCTCCCCCGTCATTGCGCTCCTGTGCGCGTCCATGCTGTGCTTTGCCACACCTGGCTACGCCGAGAACAGTGAGCCCTTGTGGCAGAAAGCGCAAAATCAGATCAAGGCGAGCAAGCAGTGGTTTGCAAAAAATATCGAAGAAACGATCGTCGCAGCCAAGGATGGAGATGAATCAAAAACGCTGCGCCAGAGCAAGCAATTTGAACAGTGGAAAGATGGCGAAGCGGTCTATGTCGTTACCAAGACCTCGGTCGAAAATCCCAAAGCAAAAGACGGTAAGCAGCCTAATTTTATTGAGATGTTTGCTAGTTTCGATCAAGAATTAGTGGCGCCAGAAATTAAATTCAAGCGCTTAGCGGATGAAACGCTACAAGGTAAAACCAAGCTCATTTTCGAAGTGCAATTAAAAGAAGGTGGTAGCAGCAAAATTTGGCTAGATAAGTCGAGCGAACGTTTGGAACAAAGAGTCGATTCGGTATCGATGGCGTTCATGCTCGACGCTGCCGTTACGACTCAGTACGTTCACGACGAAGCGGGCAATATCATGGTGGCGAAAGTTCACACCAAAGTCGATGTGAAAATCCCATTTAAGAAAATGAAGATGGAAATTACCGCAGCACAGAGTAATTTTGAAGCAAAGCCAAAAAAATCCTGATTTTCACTTCAAAATTGCGTGATAATGACCGAAAAATTCCTCGGTCATTCACAAACCCCAAGAGAGTTTAGCGAACAACTCCGATTGCCGTCTTTGTGGGTTTCCAGCGCTTTCGCTCAGGGTTTGCGTCCAACCCAAATAGGTCGCGGTACCTAAGCGTGGTTTATAGGCGTACACCAAGGAGTTGACTTGTCTTTGACTGCGCGCGGTAACTGCGACATCATAAAGAGCTTGATTGCGCCGACTGCTCGCGTCTTGCACAATCAAGCGTAGGCTATTGTTGGCATCGAGGTGCATAATTCCGGTCATTTGTAGCGCGGTTTCGGTATAGGCGCGTTCGCCCTGATGCGCTGGCCGTAAACTGGTAATCCAATTGCTCGCGATACTCGGTTCAATTTCAACGCGCTCATGTGGGCGCAATTTTCCACCGATAGAGATACTTCCACCGCGTCCCAATTGATTCGCAAGTACATCAATACTATCGCCGTAGCTGAGATCAAAACCGATGCGGGCAACCGCTTTGCTGGGGCTAAAGCCATAGCCGGTCGCAAATCGTTTCAGGCTAAATAGCTGGCCATCCTGACTGACACGACTACGGTTAATCGGGCTCACATTAAAATACGCAAAACTGTCGAGCGCGCCGTTTACCCGCAGGCTGGTGGTCATGCCGCGTGCCAGCACGCTATTTTGTTCATCCAAACGATACTCACTTGAGAGCACCAGATTCATTTCATTCCAAGGCCCCACTTTTCCGAATTTTTTTACGATGTCATTGGTCAAGCCTCGCATACCGACCTGCGAAAAAAAACCATTGTCATCACGAAAATCCTGACTAAAATCGCGCCAACTGGCTGACATGGCCCACTCATCATTTCCTTTGGACCAGTCCAGATACGCGGCGTGACCTGAAGTCTTTTGTCCACGGACTAAATTCCCTTTATCATCGGCTTGCGCAGTGGTCATGCTGTAGAGGTACTGGGCACGCATACTCTGATGGGTATCAATTTGCCAGACCATATCGGGGCCAAGCACGCGGTTATAGGCTTGCAAACCCAGATAGGTGCGATCCGTATATACCCAGCCTGTGGACAGCGCGCCTACCCGAAAATTAAGCCTAGCATCAGTTGCTTGTGAGGGAGTGGTACTAATTGCCCTGCCTGAATAATAGGTATGTGGAATAATCACACTGCCGCCCGCAACATCGCGCGCACTCAAGATACTCACATCCTTATCGGCATCTCGTCTGGTATAGCGCAATCCAAAATCAGGGTCGGCTATGGTGCGTGTACTAATCGCGTTCAAGGTGGTTTTGAAAATATCCGCGCCCTCTAAAAAGAACGTTCTCTTTTCAGGGACATAAATGCTAAAGAGGGTATTGCCAGAAAGTTGCGGCGAATCGAGTTCGACTTGCGAGAAATCCGGATTTAGAGTGGCATCAATTCGAGTCGCTGAGTCGGGTTTGAATTTAACATCTAGGCTCAGGTCTTTACTTCTTTGGTCAAGAGCGGCATTGCCTAACGTATGATCATGGGTACTACGCAGCACAAGTTGCGGTGTGATGCTCCAATTTTTACCGGAAGGCAGCTTCGTCAATCCTTCGATGGGATTTGAAAAACAAAGATTGCAATTGGTCGCGCGTGTGACTTCACCGCTGTACATGCGGTAACGTTGATCGCGAGTCATATTTCGTATGACCAAGAGACTCCACGGCGTAGCCGATGCTTGGTCGTAAGCGATGGATGCGAAAGGTATCCTAAATTCCGCAGACCAGCCATCGATCTGTTTAGCGGTCGCGACATCGAAGTCATAATCGGGCGCGGTATCATCACCACTGGTATCGCTGTACACGCCGTCCATCACAATGCCCCGTGCATTGACATAGAAGGCTTGGGCCGATTTATGGGCGCTACTCGGGTCGATATACAGACCGACAAAGTCTTGGTCTGGCGAGATCTTATCGCGCCGCGCAAATGAATCCCGAATCGCATCGGCCTGACTATCAAAATTTTTTATCCCTACATACAAATATTTTTCATCATAAAGCATGCGCACTTCAGTCTTGACGGGTGCCTCGACCTTATCGAAAGGCTGGGTCTGATAGAAGCGATCAACGACTCGTGCTTCTTTCCAAATGGCCTCATCCAATGCCCCATCAATTTTGGGTTTCGAAACTTCGTCCCTCACATACTTCGCATGAAAATTAGCGTATGCCGAGGTGGATACAACGAGGAACAGAGCAAATATTGAGGCGATGAATTTCATGAAGCGGGGAAGTAAGTGCGGGTGGGAAATCAT
>JAHFQV010000073.1:0-4467 GCA_023259175.1 Oxalobacteraceae bacterium
TCATGAACTTCTCTGTGTCTCTGTGTCTCTGTGTTGAGTGGTTTTATGTTTTGATACAGCTTCATGCAATCGCCCTGGTTTCACCCCCAGCCTATACAGTGGATTATGGACGCACGTAATAACTCGGCATCGCTCTAAAGAACTTCCTGGCATACGGCTATTCTTTGACCACGCCGAATCAGGACATTGCTTGCGACGAGGCGATGATGTGTATTGCCTTCCGCCTCACCCACCAACTAGATAGATAGAGGAAACACACGCATGACGCGTGGCGAACGTATTTCGCTATCTCTTCTCCGTATCGGCCTTTCACCGACTATCTTTCACCGACGATCTTTCACCGGCCTTTGCAGCAGCGCTGGGGGTCTCTTGTGTCCCCTCTTGCAGCGCCTAACAAAATTCTTTCGTATAGTGAACGCTATGCTCAATTCAGCATGCAAGTAAGCAAAACAATGCAAGACAGCTTCGAACAGGTTTAATACACTGACTGGGTTTTCTGTTCGCTTATTTTCCCAACGCATTTTTCAGCTTTTCTCATTTTAAAACTAATCACCGAAACAAAACCCACTGACCTTTCGAGACATCCAATGAAAAAAATACATATTATTGATTCCCATACCGGTGGTGAACCTACGCGTGTGATTGTTGATGGTGGTCCTGATTTAGGGTCTGGGCCTTTGTCCGAGCGGGTGCAAATTTTTAAGGATCAATTTGATCACTTGCGTAGCGCGACGGTCTGCGAGCCACGGGGTTCGGATGTGGTGGTAGGTGCTTTGTTGTGCCAGCCTTATGCACCTAATTGCACGGCGGGTGTGATTTTTTTTAATAATGTCGGTTACTTGGGGATGTGTGGCCATGGCACCATAGGCTTGGTGGCGACCTTGGCTTATCAAGGAAAAATCGACATTGGTCGGCACAGAATTGATACACCGGTCGGTGTCGTTGAGGCCGAGTTGCATGCTGATATGAGTGTCAGCGTTCACAATGTCGCTGCCTATCGCTCGCAGCATGCCGTCAAACTTGAAATTGCGGGTCATGGTAGCGTTACAGGGGATGTCGCTTGGGGTGGCAACTGGTTTTTCTTGGTCGCCGATCATGGTCAGGATATGCGCTTGTCCAATGTCGATACGCTGACTGATTTTTCTTGGCGTGTGCGTGAAGCCCTCAACAGGGCAGGCATTAAGGGAGACGATGGCGGAGAAATTGATCACATCGAATTATTTGGCCCCGCCTCTTCTATCCACAATGATAGTCAAAATTTTGTACTCTGCCCAGGTAAAGCCTATGACCGCTCCCCTTGCGGTACGGGAACCAGTGCCAAGCTTGCTTGCCTAGCTGCAGACAATAAGTTGGCTGTAGGTGAAGTCTGGCGACAAGAGAGTATTATCGGTAGCGTATTCGAAGGAAGCTTCCAGCACGCGCCCGATCACGGCTCAATTTTACCTTGCATACGCGGAACGGCCTTCGTCAATGCTGAAGCGCAATTACTACTCAATGAACACGACCCTTTTGTTTGGGGCATACGTTGAATAAAGCAGCTACGATGAAAGCGACACAAACTGCAGCGGAAAAATTTGATGCCATTGTCATTGGTGCGGGCATTATTGGCTGTGCCTGTGCTGACCGTTTAACGCAGCAGGGATTGCGTGTTTTGGTGATTGAATCGAGTACCGTTGGCGGTGGTACGACTGCAGCAGGTATGGGGCATTTGGTGGTGATGGATGATAATCCAGCAGAGCTCGCCTTGAGTGCGCACTCTTTAGAATTGTGGCGCGCTTTTGCGGCCGATACGCAATTAAATCGGCAACGCAACGAATACCTCGCTTGCGGCACTATTTGGGTAGCGACCGATGAAGAAGAAATGACCGCTGCCAGTGCCAAACAAAAAACTCTGGCTGCGCATGGCATTGCCAGTACGCTGATGAATTCCCGCGCTTTGGCCGAAGCAGAACCCAATTGTCGCGCTGGCCTCGCGGGTGGTTTATTGGTACATGAGGATGCCATTGTTTATCCGCCCAAAAGCGCGCAAATTTTGCTTGAACGCGCCATCAGCAAAGGAGCGCAGTTGTTACGTGCGCGTGTCGCCAGCTTAGTCGATGGCGGCGTTCAGTTGAGTGATGGCAGTGTATGTTTAGCGCGGGAGACCATTGTTGCCAATGGCATGGCATCACTTGAACTGGTGCCTGAATTGCCCTTGCGTTACAAAAAGGGACAGCTAGTGATCACGGAGCGCTATCCCAAATTCATACGGCATCAGTTGGTCGAATTAGGCTATATCAAAAGCGCCCACGCTTCCGATGGCGACTCCGTCGCTTTCAATTTACAGCCACGTCCAACAGGTCAGATTTTAATCGGTTCATCGCGCCAATTTGATGTCACGCACAAAGAGATCGATCTCAAAATACTCTCGGCCATGTTGGCACAAGCGGCTAGTTTTGTACCCGCCATTGCGCAGTTAAAAGCGCTACGCACCTGGACCGGATTTCGCGCCGCCACGCCAGATGGTCTGCCGTATATTGGTCCCCACCCGACGCGCGAACATGTCTGGTTAGCGACGGGTCATGAAGGCTTAGGTATCACCACCTCATTGGGGACGGCGGACATTTTAAGCAATCAAATATGCGGTTTAAGCAGCGCTATCGGACATCAAGCGTATCTGCCACAACGCGCTCACTGCACACACTAAGGGCGCCTCGCCAGCAAGGGCCAGAACACCATGAACACCATGATTACACTTCATATCAATCATCAAACTGTGCAGGTTGCGCCTGGCATCAGTGTCGCAGCAGCGCTCGCCATTTGCGAATTACAGTTGAACTCGCAGGTAACACGCCTCTCGGTCACCGGACAAGCGCGTGCACCGCTCTGTGGCATGGGCGTCTGCCAAGAATGCAGAGTAACCATTGATGGTCAGGCACACCAACTTGCCTGTCAAACTTTGTGTATCAATGATATGCAAATTTTCACGGGAGAACTGGCGTGAATGTGAAGCTCCATCGCAAAGAAAAAATCCATACTGATCTCTTAATTGTCGGCGCTGGCCCAGCCGGACTGGCGGCGGCGTTAGCGGCGGCCTCAGCGGCAGAGAAACCCGGCCTACAGATTGATATTGTCGATGACAATATCAGCTCGGGTGGTCAAATTTGGCGCGGTGGTGCGCATGAGCAAAAAGACGCGCGCGCGCGCGATTGCTGGAATAGCCTCATCAATCTATCCAATGTGCGTTTTCATTTTCAATCCAAAGTCGTTCACAGCCGATCTTCGCCAACTGGCAGCACGGTGTTACTCGAAAACCGAAACGGCGCACAAGATTTTCACGCAAAAAAGATGATACTTGCGACTGGCGCTCGCGAATTATTTTTGCCTTTTCCGGGTTGGACTTTACCCGGCGTAAGCGGTGCCGGTGGCTTACAGGCCTTAGCAAAAAATGCTTACCCGGTGCAAGGAAAACGGATTGTGGTAGCCGGAACCGGGCCTTTACTGATGGCCGTGGCAGCGAGTTTGATCGAACGCGGTGCCGTTGTCACACACATTTTAGAGCAAAGCACCCATCTTAATTTAGCGCAATTCGCACTCAGCCTACTCGCAACGCCTAGCAAAATTTCACAAGGAATTAAACTCGGTCTGACACTCAGAAAAATTCACTACCACGCCAACAGCTATGTTTTAAGTGCGCATGGCACACAAAAACTCCAGCACATTCGCGCGCACATCAATGGCCGGGTGCAAGAGATCGCCTGCGATTTTTTGGCCTGCGGCTACCACCTCATTCCCAATACCGAACTTGCTGCGGGCATGGGCTGTGCGTTAGATGAATCGTCAAACCATCCGCGGGTTGAAGTCAATCAATGGCAAGAAACCAGTCTGGAACATGTCTATTGTGCGGGTGAAGGAACCGGGGTCGGTGGCGTTGACTTGGCTTTAGTGGAAGGTGAAATCGCGGGTTTGGCCGCGACAGGCCAAATTAAACAAGCGCAAGCCTTGTTTAACAGGCGTTCACATTGGAAAAAATTTAGTGCGCGCTTAGAAAAATATTTTCACTTACGTAGCGAATTACGGCACTTAAGCCAAGCCGATACCTTGGTCTGTCGCTGCGAGGATGTGCGTTACGATCAACTACAAGATCAAAGCGATTGGCGCAGCGCAAAGCTACACACCCGCTGCGGCATGGGGGCATGCCAAGGCCGCATTTGCGGTGCAGCGTGTAGTCATCTTTTTGCTTGGACCAAAGATGCAGCACGCTTGCCGTTTTCTGCGACACGGATAGCCAGTTTGCTTGAAGACACACACACCGATAGTGTTTAAGCTGGGGGCACACCCGTGTTAGAGGGGCGATTGCAAGAAGCCGTATCAAAACAAAAAACCACTCAAGACTGAGACACAGAAAAATTCATGAGAACTTCATAAACTTACAAAGATACACGCACAAAATACTCCGAAATTCGTTCCTCTTGATTTTCCTCTGTG
>JAHFQV010000073.1:4567-18112 GCA_023259175.1 Oxalobacteraceae bacterium
CCTTCTTCTTTGGCATAGGCACTGCTTGCGGCGGAGCGTAAATAAATCATTCCCAAATTTGCTTGGGCGGTCGCATCATTTAATTGTGCGCCCTCTTTGAACATGGCCAAGGACTTTACCGCGTCCTTCTTCACGCCTAGACCATTTTCATACATCACGCCCAAATTATTGTAGGCCATGGGATAACCATGTTTTGCGGACTTGTCATACCAATCGTAGGCTTGTCGATAATCGACTTGCGTACCTCGGCCATGGAAGAAATTTTCCGCAACGGCGATATAGGCAGGCACTTTGCCATTTCGTGCGGCCTCCAAAAACCAATGATGCGATTGCTCCATATCGTACACAGGCTTGGTCGAATCAGAATAGAGTCGCGCCAAATTATATTGCGCTTCCAAAAACCCTTTCTGTGCAGCCCATCTCCAATACTGTTCCGCTAAATTGAAGTCCTTGGAGATCCCATTTCGACCAAAATAATAATCTTCACCGCGCATCATTAAACGCTCCGGCGAGGCGTTTTCATCCAAGGGGGTGAGACTCTGCAGTTGATCAATTTTCTCTTGACTCAAGGCCACTGGCGTTGGATGTGATGAGGGCGACATCGTTGCGATGATCCTGAAAAAAATCATCAGCCCAAGGATCAATATCCAAGATTTACCAAACCTATTTTTTTCTCTATCAGGATTACTCAAACCTTTTGCCATGGTTTCTGACATCGGCCGAATATCGAGTTTTTGTTCGATAGAAAAATCCCGCCATTGCTGCAAATTTCCCTGCTTCGTGACCAAGGTCAACCAGTTTGGAAAATGCTCAACCATTTGCTCGACGACGGGCATATTTTGCTTAAGGTAAAGCACTGTCGGCATTTCATCGTCTCGGCCACGACGAATAATGCGTAACTGCTGATCAGCGACATGCGTTTCCTGTGTATCGAAGAGACTTTGTTCGAGCAAAGCTTGATTAAGAAAATAGCCTAAGTCGTTAAAACGCAGTAAGCGATTTCTATCTTCACCCCATCGAAAACAGCGTGTCGCGGCGGCGAAAAGATCCGCATTTTCACTGCGCCAACCTTGAGATAAATGATGCGCAATCAACCATTCAAAAAGGTCATTCGTATCGACATTGATCAAACGCTCGTCAGCCAGGCATTCCAGCAAGCCGTCTTGGGCGGGTGTCGTCGATCGCTCTTTACGGTTTGCACTCGTTTCGAGTTTCATCATCAACTCGGCAAACACTTCGCGGGCCACGTCTATCGGTGCTAGTCCATTCTCATGAAGTTCCGGGGAAAATTTATTTGTTCCTGCTTCGCTGGGACTTGCCGCTTCGCTCGGTACATCACTAAGAAGGTCGAGCTTTGCAACATCCACAGACGTACTTGTATCGTTCTCAAACGCTTGAAAAAAAGCAGGTATCGTGTCTGGAAAATCGTCTTCGATTTTTTCTTCTGGTGTGAGTTCTAATAAGCCATCAGCGGTTTTTGGCGCAGGCATGGTCGCGGCAATAGCTTGATCCTGTACCGCTGGCGATTCTGATTCTGATTTCGAAGTCGATGGACTTTGGATTTCCAGCGCTGGCTCGCCCATAGCTTGGGGTGTTATGGCTGCCTGATCATGGCCCTGCTCTTGCTCTTGCGCCTGCCGCCAATCACGGTAGCGTAGCCATTGCTGCGCATGTTCATATGACTCGCGCAAGCCTTGAAATCCCGCCAAATCGTTTTCTTGATCGATCTGCTTGAGTGCCTTGGCGTAGGCACGCTTTAGGCTACGCTCATCGGCATCACCGGATAACTCGTGGGTGATAAAAAATTCAGGCAGGTTTGCTTGCTCTCGTGGCTCGCATTGGTCTTGTAGGTCTTGTTGGTCTTGCATAGCACGCTCATTCGGTATAGTCGGGATGTAACACAACGTCTTTTTCGATTTCGTCTAACAGCGCGGAAAATTTCGCTTGCGCAGGCAAAATCAATTTGATATTTTGCGATTCGATGATGTTCTCGAACTCTACAATTTGCGCCGTCAACCATTGTCTTGCGTCGCCTCGCAACTGTTGATAAACACGATCAGTGCGCGCCATGATGGTACGCACTTCCAAGGTATCACGCGGATGCATTTTTAAAGATTCCAGCGCCAAGATGCGTTGCGCGATTTGTTCCTCGTTCATTAAACCAGGATTTCCTTGAATTACCATCGTGTGTGTTTTTTGTGTGCGTAACAGCGTCGCTTGGACTTCTAATAAGCCATTCACATCATAGGTAAAACGAAGATCAACCCCATTTTCTTCGCTACTGACTGGTTCCAATGGAAACTCTAATTTTCCGAGAAAAATATTGTCTTTCACTAGACGCGATTCGCCTTGAAACACATTAAAAACTAATTTTTCTTGCTTATCTTCCAGCGGATAAAAGCGTTTGACCCGACTAATCGGAACCGTGCTATTTCGTTCTATCACCGGCGAAAAATGCCCGCCTATGCTCTTTTTATCCGACAATACGATACTGGTATCGACCCCCAAAGAATACGGTGCGACATCCGTCATGACGACCTCTTCTAAGGCCGCGTCTTTCATTTTTAAACCCGCTTGTACTGCAGCACCGAGCGCAACGACTTCGTCGGGATTAATTTCGCTGGCGGGAAATCGACCGAACATCAAGGTGACTAAACGTTTGACGATGGGCATGCGAGTTGCCCCACCCGCCAGCACTATGGTATCGAGCTGATTCGCCCGTAAATTGGTATCCCGCAATGCTCGTTCGACTGGTTCTCGCATGCGTTTAACAAAGGGCGCGGTGATTTTAACGAGTGCTTCTTCGTCCAAATGATATTGTAAAAGTGCGTCTTTGGTCTGCACTTCCATCACGCAATGATCTTGCTGCGATAGTGTGCGTTTTGCGCGTTCAGCGGCCGCGAACAATTGCTCCATAAAACGTGGGTCATTGCGCATCTTGGCAGGAAAAGCATGCTTTTCGAAAAAAGCATCAAGGATGGCTTTAGTAATGTCTTCGCCGCCTAGAAAATTATCCCCCGCCGAGGCGCGCACTTCCATCACGCCATCGAACATCTCTAAAATCGACACATCAAAGGTGCCGCCACCCAAATCAAATACCAGGAAACGACATTCGTCTTTAAATTGATGCATGCCGTAGGCAAGCGCCGCAGCGGTCGGCTCATTGACCAAGCGATCCACTTTTAATCCAGCAAGTTGCCCTGCTGTTTTGGTGGCTTTGCGCTGCGCATCAGAAAAATAGGCCGGCACCGTGATCACCGCTTCGCTCACAGTCTCGCCTAGAAAAGCTTCTGCGTCGGCTTTAAGACTTTTCAATACGAAAGCTGAAAGCTCTTCGGCACGAAACTCGCGTTGCGCAAGTTTGACTTTTTTATCACTCCCCATGTAGCGTTTAAAAATCGCGGCCGTGCGATCAGGATGAGTTTGCAAACGCTCTTTGGCGGCACGCCCCACCAGCACACTACCGTCCTCGTCAAGACTCACGCAGGAGGGTGTCAAGTTGTCGCCCAAGCTATTCGGAATAAGTTGCGCTTTACCATCGCGCCAAATTGCCACCAAACTATTAGTCGTGCCTAAATCGATACCGATAATCATACTTGCGCGTTCCTTTAAACGAATTTGCCTCACTGGCTCACTTACTCAACGTAAGCGTCATTTTAAGGGGAAAACGCATAGATGACAATTTTTACATATTCACTCCTGTACTCGCTCCGCTTTGGCGACCTGGCTAGCCTTATTTAGTTTATTTCCGCCGTCTAAATTCGAACCAATTGCTAAAATCGGTTGCCTTGGCAATTCACCCCACATGCCTCGTCCACGGGCATAATGTGCGTGCAAAAAGCCCCAAAATACTAGGCCATCACCACTACGCGGGTCGAGCAAATAAAAAGCTAAGCGACCCAAGTCCTGATTCACTGGCACATAGAGCGCTTGATCTAAAGCCTGTTCTGTCCACACATAGCCAGTGCGTTTCGGGGCAGCTTCCTTCCACTCACCTTTCAGATTTAAAGTAAATATGCCTTGAAAACTATCCTTCGCTAATTCCCGACCACTCTCGTAAAAATACATCAGCGGCAAATTCTTGGGGCGTGCGCTACCCGGTAAAATTTTCAAGCCATGACTCTCCAAAATCGGGCGCAATTTGTCTGCATAGGCAGGGTCCACTAGGTAGCCTTGCGGCACTGCGATTTCGTCAACCGCTTTAAACGCGACATAGGAGGGTAGCTCCATCTGTGTGCGCGATTTTTCACCGACAATTTGGCCATTAGTATCTTTGATAGGGTCGACCACATCGAAAGAATAAGTTTCAGCCTGAGTCATTTCAGTGCGCAAAGGTAAACGTGCAACCCCGTTTTGCCATTGCTGATTCCAACGGCTATGCGCTGCGGCTTGTTCTTGCCTAACTTCCTCTTTATGCGCAGCCAACCACGCTAATAAAGCGATGACGTAACGATGATTGTCTTCTATCCTTTCCTGATATTGTCGATAGACATAGGTCTCGACCAGCACGCCCAAGGCATACTGTAAAGTGGGATAATTGCTGACGAGATTGGGCGTGGAAAATGCTGATTCCCAACCGTCAATTTTTTGATTCGCGTCGAAGCGAAAATTACCATAATCGTAGGTAGGCATTCCTTGCGTCAGCATGGTGGCACGCACGTCGGTCAACATGCGTCGATTGAGGCTCTGCAAATGGGCATCGCCCCCCGTTGCCCAGGCAGGTTCATAGGTAATATGAAAACCGTGGTAGCTGCCATTCGTGGTGTGCAAATCAAACACCGCTGCGGGTTGAAAATCTTGATACATCGCGAGCATCCAACGGGTATTGGCGGTCACCGCTTTCATCATGTCGCGATTTAAATCGAGCCCATAAGCATTCTCACGCGGCCCAACACCCATTGCCGGATTGGGCTGATGCCGACGATTCATTGGACTTGGCGCATCGGCGGCATCTGCATTGTAAGTCGGTAGCGTAACGATTTCGATGGCTTGTCGAATCTCGGGATGCTGGCCTTGTAGCAGATCGCGAATAATCAATTGCATCGCGTCTTTTCCCTCAACTTCGCCGCCATGAATCCCAGCATTAATATACACACGAAGCGGGTCTTTTCCAGTCGAAGCCAAGCGCCAAGCATTCAAAGCCTGCCCCGTCTCCGTAGTCCGTGGCGCACGGCTTGGAGCGTAAGAAGTCAATGACTTATCTTTGCGCATCAAGGCCGACATAAACTGTTCAACATCGGCCACGCTACTCGTCGTTTGATAGCCATTTTGCTCAAAACGTGTTTGTGGCCAAGCGGTTTTTTTTGTATCAGCGTGCACCTGCGACACCACCCCAAGAATCGCAAAAACACTCAATACACTGCGAACACTGTAGTAGCTTTGATCGGCAAAAAACCGCTTAATACGCGACTGTGCACCCATAGACGAACTCCTGACTATTCCAATATTTAATTTCGATTTTCTAGAAGATTTGAGGCGTCTAGCCAAGAACTATTGCTTGGGTTTTCCTTGTAGAGCATCCCAAGCTTTTAAATATTTTTCCGCTTTCGGATTATTGGCATCCCAATGGGGAACGCTGGTGCTATCAGCTATCGTCCAAGCCGCGAGCGCAATGGCACGATCGACTTTCGCCATATTGTCGTAATCGATTTTATCCCAGGTATCGTTTGGACTATGGTAGTCAGGGAAGAGATATGCAACGCTGACGGTATGAGCGGGAATGCCTTGGTCGGCTAAAGCTTGATTATCGCTTTGTCCAAAAAAGCGATCACTATTTTGTGGATGTTTCCAAACCTTGATACCGGTCTTCAATCCTGCTTCGCGTAAAATTTTTCCGACTTCAGAAAAATCGAATCCTGTCACACCTGCAGAGGCCACTTGTGGACCTTCGGAATCATCGGTACGTCCCACTTGTTCAATATTGATTCCCGCGATAGTTTTTGCAATGGGAAACACAGGATGTGCGCCATAATAACGCGAGCCGACCAAACCTTTTTCCTCACCAAAAAACGTGATGAAAACGAGGCTGCGTTTAGGACGCACTGACATGGAAGCAAACGCCCGCGCCAATTCAATCACCGACACCGTGCCGCTACCATCGTCATTCGCGCCTGTATAAATTTTTCCTTCGTGCACACCAAGGTGATCGTAGTGGGCAGAAATAAGCACGTAACTGTCTTTCAGTATCGGATCGGACCCACGCAAAATACCGATCACATTGCGTACCTTTTGTACCGCTTGAGCTTCGCTCGGTTTAGCAGTGCTTTCGCCACTCACGGCATTGGCTGCACGCCTAGGCTTAGGCGCGATTTGAGTCCAGTCGGCCGTCTGAAAATAGCCATCATCCCCCGCAGCTTCTAAACCCGCAGCACGAAATTGCGCTGCAATATACTCCGCTGCCAAGTCCAAACCACGCGATGGCGTATTGCGCCCCTCTAACAAATCCGATGCGATGAAAGACAAATGGCCCCGCAAAGCCTCTGAGGAAATATGGTCCAAAGCCTGCTGTATCGGTGCGGTGATAGCTTGCTTTTCGGCGGCAGCTGCGATTTTGGATTTCACCTGAGCTGCTTGTGCAGACCCAGATTGCAAGAGTAAAGCCAAACTAAAACCGACCAGCAAATAAGATGGTTTCATCAGAGAATTTTTTTTCATAGAGGGGTATCAGTTGAATATAGAAATCGGAGGCAGCTAATATCGTACAAGCCTATCGGCTCTATCGACCACACAATGGGTATTTAGTTCCCGAAAATCTAATCACCCACGCGCAACATCCACTCTTTAAGTCCGTTCACCCAAAGCGGCGCTTGTAGTTTGTAGTTCACACGAATAATCGCGGCGCGCTGATAAAGAATTTCAAAGTCAACTTCGGGTGCACGCTTAAAAGCAATCACGACGACGTTGGCATCGTGCACTTCGGGTAGCCACACCACGACATCAAAAAAAGCCTGCATCTTATTAACGCTACTTTTACGCTGCTTCACATCGGCAAAAAGATTCACGGTCATCATGCCGCATTCCGTTAAGCACTCGGCACACGCTTGGTAAAATTCCACGCTATCGAGCACCGGCCCCTTCGCCTGCGCATCGTATAAATCCACTTGCAAAATGTCGATGCTGCCGTGGCGCTTCGTTTGCTGCACAAAGTCTAGCGCATCCATTTCCAGAACCTGAAGTCGCTTATCATCTTTAGGTAATTTGAACTGCTCCCGACACATGGCGATTACGTTAGGATTCAATTCAACTGCGGTGACATGGGTGTCGGGGAAATATTTGTAGCAAAATTTAGTAAGGGATGCCGCACCTAAACCAAGTTGTACGATTTTTTTGGGCAGCATATTAAACAGCATCCACACATTCATCTGCTGCACATATTCCAACTCAATTTGCTCGGGCACCGCGATCCGCATAGAGCCTTGTATCGGCGCACAAGATTTGTCTGTAATCGAGTCCCCATCCAAATGCAATGATCGAACACCACGAAACTCCGACACGAATACTTGCGGAAGATCGACGATCTTTTGCGACCTCGCGAGCGAACTTGATTTAGGCATCAAAATAGCTCCTATCATTCACTACCCAACGTGGAATCACGCGATTGCAAGCAGCTCATTATTGCTTACTTCACTTCTGCAAATTTTTGTGGTGCCAATCACAGTCAGCAGCATGGTCTTGCACCAATCCCATTGCTTGCATATAGGCATAAATAATCGTGGTTCCCACAAATTTGAATCCGCGCTTTTTGAGGTCCTTGGAAATACGATCAGAAAGCTCGGTCGAAACAATGCGTTCACCCGAATTTAAAATCGGCACGCCATTCACGAAGGACCATAAGTAAGGCGCAAGCCCGCCGACCTCCTCACACAATTTTAAATATGCGCGCGCATTAGAAATCGTCGCGGCAATTTTTAGGCGATTGCGAATGATGCCCGCATCGGCCAACAGTGAGGCTAGTTTTTTCTCGTCGTAGTCAGCGATCTTACGCGCATCCCAATGATCGAATGCACGGCTATAGTTTTCCCGCTTATTGAGTACTGTCTCCCAACTCAGGCCAGCTTGCGCGCCCTCTAAATTGAGCATCTCAAACAAACGTGTTTCGTCGTGACAGGCTATCCCCCATTCTTGATCATGATAGGCAAGATAGCGTGGGTTGGACTCATTGGCCCATTTACATCGTTTAATCATCAAGTGGATAGTTTCCCTGAATTAGTGGTGCCAACTAGCGCAATTGTTCCAGTTTACAGTTAAAAAGTGAAATATTTAGTCGCGGTTTTCAACCTGAAAACCACGATGTCGAAAAAAGCTCTGGGGCAACACTCGCAAAAAAATGCTCGATCACCTACGCTAAGACTATTTTTTCAAAAAGAATGTAAGGATTTACTGGTCGAGAACGACCCATACCTGCACTGCTCCCTGATCAACCCACTCGACAATCATGACTTACACATCCCTACTCCGCTACGGCATACTCGTTTCAAGCTTAATTTATTCCAATATTGCACTGGCTACTCCGCCAAGCAAGGCCAATGAAGCTAAAGCAGTCAGCTTTGTTGCCGCAGATTCTTTAGGCAAAAAAATTGACCTCGGCCAATACGCCGGAAAAACGGTGTTACTGAGTTTCTATAGTGTTGGCTGCAAGATGTGCGGACGCGACCTTAAATTGATGCGCGAGTTTTATCGCGATAATGCTTCGAAAAATTTTGTAATTTTGGGTGTCAGCTTAGAGAAAACCAAGGCGGAATTCGACATGTATTCAAAAATGGTTGCCTTGAGTATCCCTAGCAACCAACAATTTCCATTGATTTGGAAAGGCAATGTCCATGCCACCGAGGACTTGAGCAATATCAGCAACGACCCCACCCATATTGTGATCGATCCGAATGGACAAATTATCTTGAAACGCGAAGGTAGTTTTAAGCCGGAAGATTGGGATAATCTGTGGGAATCAATCGCGCGCTAAGTATTGCCTCAATATCGAAGCTAGGAAAGCGCGGATTGTGTCGTTCTGTCCGCGCTTGGCTAGCATCAAACAACCAAAGTTGGATGTTCTTGTCCCTGACGAGCGCGGATATGGCCGATTTGATAGACGGTTTCGCCTGCTTGCGTCAATTGTGTGATCGCAGCTTCTGCCACTTCAGGGGCAACGATCACCACCATGCCGATACCGCAATTAAACACGCGATGCATTTCTGCGTCGGCCACGCCACCATGTTCCTGCAGCCATTTAAACAGCGGAGGCATCGTCCAGCTTGCACTATCGAGTACGGCGGTTAAATGATCGCCCAAAACGCGCGGCACGTTTTCAACCAAACCACCGCCAGTGATATGCGCCATGCCTTTCACTTCTAGGCTTGCCATCAGCGCGAGTAAAGGCTTGACGTAAATACGGGTCGGTGCGATCAATGCATCGGCTAGGCTACGCCCATGAAAATCGGCATTTAAGTCAGGATTAGCGACTTCAATGATTTTGCGCACCAGAGAAAATCCATTGGAATGAATTCCCGAAGAAGCCAAGCCTAAAATCACGTCGCCTGGCACAATTTTGCTGCCATCAATAATTTTTGATTTTTCGACTGCACCGACCGCAAAACCAGCCAGATCATATTCACCCTCAGGATACATCGAAGGCATTTCTGCTGTTTCGCCGCCAATCAAAGCACAACCGGCCTGTTCGCAACCTGCTGCCACGCCTTTGATCACATCGGTCGCAGTGGCGACATCAAGTTTGCCGCAGGCAAAATAGTCGAGGAAAAATAAAGGCTCGGCACCTTGCACCAAAATATCATTCACACTCATCGCAACCAAATCAATCCCAACGGTATCGTGACGATTGAGATGGAAGGCCAATTTCAATTTGGTTCCAACACCATCGGTGCCGGACACCAACACGGGTTCCTTGTATTTTTTACTCACTTCAAACATCGCACCAAAACCACCAATGCCGGCCATGACACCTTCACGCATCGTGCGTTTGGCAAAGGGTTTAATCGCATCGACTAGGGCATCGCCAGCCACCATATCGACACCAGCGTCGGCATAAGAAAGAGAAACAGAAGTAGATGTACTCATAGGATATTCGTCAGTAGAGGCTTGAAGCGGTAAAATAGCGAAATTGCTGGGTGATTATTCAGTTTTGAGAAGTTTTAATTCAGTTGGAGCGATGTGCTCAACGATTTCTCAAAACAAAGCGCAAACCGTTTTTTTGCGATGCGCACTCACAAAGGCGATATTCTAACCGATTTCCCATCTAGAACCGCTAACCTGCCATTAGAAAACAAGCGCCTATGTCAATTCAATTGAGCCCACAACAAAAGCAAAGCGTCCTATGGCTAGGTGTAGGCCTTGCATTAATATTTTTGCTTTCTGCCTTGGGGCCTATCCTCATGCCCTTCGTGGTCGGCGCGATCATCGCTTACGCACTTAATCCTTGGGTAGATCGCTTGTGTGGGTTCAAAATTCGCCATCACGCCCTGCCACGCCCCCTCGCAGCGGGTCTGTGCATGATTGCCTTATTTTTAATATTACTCTCTTTCGTTTTAATGATGGCACCGATTTTTCAAAAAGCGGTACCACAAATACAAAGCCAGATTCCACAACTGGTCGAAAAACTCAACGGGCACCTCAGTCCACTGCTCAATGAATTTGGCATTCACACAAAAATGGATAATGAAGGCATCAAAACACTGGTGAGCGAACATTTAGCGTCCAGTGGCGAGGTGATCGGTCGAGCACTATTGTCCTCACTCAAAGTAGGCGGCACCGCGGTGTTGGGCTTAATTGCTAATCTCGTTTTGATACCGATTGTTTTGTTTTACCTTTTAGTGGATTGGCACGGGCTTACCCATCGAGTGCAAAAATTCATTCCCCGTCGTTGGCTCAAACAAAGCCTAACCTGGGTCAAGGAAGTCGATCACCTCCTCGCTCAGTATTTGCGCGGTCAAATATTGGTGATGGTTGTGCTCGCGTTTTACTATGCCTTGGGTTTATCGATAGCCGGTTTTGATCTAGCGATACCGGTCGGTGTATTAACCGGACTATTGGTATTCATTCCTTATTTGGGTTTTGGACTCGGCTTATTTTTAGCGCTCACCAGTGCGCTCTTACAGTTTAACAATTTACACGGCATCTTGGCGGTCGCAATTGTCTATGGACTGGGACAAATTCTCGAAGGCTTTTACCTCACCCCCAAATTGGTCGGTGAACGTATCGGACTACACCCCTTAACCGTTATTTTCGCTTTGATGGCATTTGGTCAGCTTTTTGGCTTTATCGGATTTTTGATCGCATTACCAGCCTCGGCCGTGGTATCGGTTGCCGTCAAACATTTACGTGCCGCCTACTTACACAGCACTTTTTATCAAAACTAATGCCTATTTTCGCCTACGTTTAAAAATCAATGAAACAACTTTTGTTAGACCTCGATGCGGTCAGCTTACCGTCTTTAGATACCTTTGTAGTAGGACAAAATGCAGAATTAGCCCAACTCTTATGTCTATTTTCTGAAAAGACGGCCAGCCAATTTGGTGAACGTTCAGTCTATCTTTGGGGCGAACAAGGCGCAGGTAAAACGCATTTACTACACGCTTTAGCGCAAGCACCCCATGCTCGCTACATTGCGGCCAACGCACCCGAAGCGCAATTTCAATATACACCGGAAATCGATTTATACTTGCTCGACGATTGCGATCAACTGTCCGCAGCCGCCCAAATAGATGCTTTTGCACTGTTTAATGAAGCACGCGCGCACCAGTCTTTTTTTGTCGCTGCAGGGGCGCAGCCGCCCATGATTTTAAATGTGCGCGACGACTTACGTACCCGCTTAGGTTGGGGCTTGATTTATCAAGTCTTGGGTTTAAGCGACGCAGAAAAACTCAGCGCCTTGGAGCGATCAGCGCAAGCAAAAGGGCTAGGAATAGGGCAAGGCGTGTTACCCTATCTCATTACGCATTATCGACGTGATATGCGTTCATTGACTTGGCTGTTGGGAGAACTTGATCATTATTCGCTTGAAACGAAGCGCCCGATTACACTGCCATTACTACGTGAATTACTGCAACGCGAATGAACTTAATGAGCTTAATGAGGACAATGTAAGAACAATGAGAGCCGAGTCGATCAAGCTTAAGCCATGAGATGACAATTCATCGCAACCTTTAATTATCTTTAACACCCTTACCTTTGACACTTTTTTGCAGACATTTCCAAGCCTTATGCGCAATATCGCACTTTTCGACCTAGATCACACCCTCATTCCCATCGATTCAGATTACGAATGGGGACAGTTCTTATGTCGCGTCGGCGCAGTGGACGCGGTAGCCTTTGGCAAACGTAACACCGAGTTTTATGCGCAATACCAAGCGGGCACAATGAACCCCGTTGAATATCTAGAATTTGCTTTAGGGACGCTTGCGCAATTTTCCGCCGAAGATCTCAACGCTTGGCATCGCCAATTCATGGATGAAATCATCGCCCCAGCACTTTTACCCGAAGCGCATCAACTGCTTGAACAACATCGCGCGCAAGGCGACTTAATTGCCATCATTACCGCGACTAACCGCTTCGTGACCGCCCCGATTGCTAAAGCTTTAGGTGTAGAACATTTATTAGCTGCTGAACCCGAACTTGACGACACAGGACGTATCACCGGAAAATTACACGGCACACCTAGCTCTGGTGCGGGTAAAATTACCCATTTACAGCATTGGTTGGAACAAAATGGTCAAAGCCTGAACGATTTCGGCAAAAGCTATTTTTATAGCGACTCGCAAAATGACATCCCGCTTTTATCGCTCGTCAGTCATCCAGTTGCGACCAATCCCAATGCCTTATTACTTGCTCACGCACAAACCCAAGGCTGGCCTACTCTTCACCTATTTAATTGCAATGATTAAGAAATTTATTCGTAAAATCCTTGGTGTCAAAACCGCTCAAGACGAAAACAATGGCGTAGCACCCAAAGCTAAACCCAATAAGCCAAAAGTTTTATCGGCGAAAGAGCATGGCATAGACCCTAAATTAGTATCGAACAACGCGATACGGGTCACCCAAACATTGCAAGAAAACGGTTACCGCGCCTTTATCGTGGGGGGCGCTGTGCGTGATCTTTTATTAGGGGTCAAACCGAAGGATTTCGACATTGCCACTAACGCGACACCCGAGCAAGTGCGGCGCTTATTCCGACGCGCCTTCATTATTGGTCGACGCTTTCAAATCGTTCACGTCATGTTCGGTCAAGACTTACTGGAAGTGACGACCTTTCGCGGTAGCACACAAAACGAATCAGCCAAGGACGAACATGGCCGCGTCCTGCGTGACAACACCTTCGGCGAGCAACACGAAGATGCCGCGCGTCGCGATTTCACCATCAATGCCATGTACTACGATCCGGCAACACAAACTGTCTTGGATTACCACGGTGGCATCGCAGACATACGCAAAAAAATTCTACGCATCATCGGCGTCCCCGAATTACGATATCGCGAAGACCCGGTTCGCATGCTGCGCGTGGTGCGCTTCGCGGCCAAGCTCAGTTTTAAAATCGATACC
>JAHFQV010000176.1 GCA_023259175.1 Oxalobacteraceae bacterium
CTAACAAACCCACACAATACGCCCGCATTGCGTCGAGAATGGAATCAATTTCACCCACTGCGCTTGCTTTCTTGAAGTTGGCTTCTGGATGGGCTAGGCGTAGTTGCTCGATCAATTTTGGTAGGTCGCGTTGTACATGACCGCCCTGCCCTAAAAAAATGGGCACAATGGTGATTTCATTTCGGCCTTGCGCCAAAATCGTTTTAACTGCATCGCCGAGTGTTGGCGACATCAATTCTAAAAAAGCGAGTTCAACCTGAACATCGTGACGACTCCCTTGTATCATCACTTGCAAGCGATGAAAAGGCTCGGCCCATTGGGGATCACGGGCACCGTGGGCGAAAAGGATGAGGGCTTGTTTCGACATAAAATCTCGCTAACGTCCTTGTACGTAACGCAGCATACCTAGCGCAATAATAGAAAACAGCAAGCTAGGAAATAGCGCGGTAATCAATGCGGGCCAAGTATGAATTAAACCTAAATGCGAGAACAGGCTGTTGACCAAATAGAACAACATGCCGAGCATAATCCCATAAAAAATACGCAGACTAATGCCGCCATTACGGGCGTGTAAAAACGCGAAAGGTAGGGCTAAGGCCATCATGACCAGAATCGAAAATGGGTAGCTTATTTTTTTCCAAAATGCCATTTGATAGGTGGCACTGGCTTGCTTATTTTCGGTCAAGTGTTGAGTATATGCGGCCAGATCATAGGCCGACATGCGTTCTGGCTCGACAAAAAGAATCAGCAAAATATCGGGTGTAATGTCAGAAATTAATTCCTTGCTTACGCTGAGGCTGGTATGCGAGGCAGCAATTTCTTCGCTCTCTAAGTTCTTGGGGAAACTGGTTTCCACCACGTCGCTCAATAGCCACACATGGGGGCGAATATAGGCGGCTTTTTTTGCCGTAATTTCGCGTATCAATTCAAATTCGGAATTAAATTCCTCGATTTTTAGATCGAGAAAAACTTGATCTGGCGTGACTTCTTTGACGTTGATAAAACGCGATCCGATAATCGCTCCACTTGCACCATTGTCGCGTATCACATCCTTGGTCCACAAGCCAGTACGAAAATTTTGTGCGACCAAGCCACGGCTACTGTTGAGCTTTACCTTTTTCGCTAGGTCTGCTGACCAAGGGGCCAGCCATTCACCAACAACAAAGGTCAAAATCACGAAGATGAAAGCGACGCGAAACAATAATTTCGCCGCCTGCCAAGGCGACATGCTGGCCGCGCGCATGATGGTAAATTCAGAATTGGCCGCAAATTGCGCTAAGACGTAGATGGTACCGATCAATACCGCAATCGGCATAAAATCATAAATATTTCCGGGTATTCCCAAAGCGACCACTAACAAGGCGTGCCGAATCTCGTAAGCGTCTGCACCCACGGCACGCACTTCGCCCATCAAATCAAAAAACGAAGTGAGTACTAGAAGCGAAATGAGGACAAACAGAACTGCACGACTGATCTCATTGCGAAAGTATTTTTGAAGTACGTGCATTAGGGCTCCACCACGGTTTCCGGTTCATTTCTGGAAGTCGTCTTCAACTTAAAACAGGCGACAAAGCGGCTCCATAACTGCAAAGGATGCCAAGCACTATTGACTTGCAATCGCCATAAAAATAGTAGCAGTATGATGCCAAGTACAATGGTATGCATAGGCCAAACTGCCGTCCAAAAACGCATACGTTCTTCGACTAGGGCTCCTTGCAAAAGATTGAGTGCGTTTAAATTGATTGCGACAAAAATTAAAGCGAGAATTAGATTTGCCGAGCGCCCAACACGCGGATTAACAAAGCCCAGGGGTATCGCCAAAAGCATCAACAATAAGCCCATAAAGGGCAGCGAAACACGCCATAAAAGTTCGCCATCACGAACCGGGGAAGGTGCGTCAATCAAATCACTGAAAGGGAGCGCTTTCACTGAACGATTATCTGTTTCCGTCGCACTCTGACTTGCCACCAACACTGCATACTTCTCAAACTGCATCATCTGAAAATCACCTTGCGTAGGCAAGCCATCATAACGACGGCCTTTACTCATGACCAGAAATCGATCGCCATGTTGATCAATTTCAATTTTGCCTTCTTTAGCGACAATGACGCTGCTACGACCATTTTTAAGGTGATGAATAAAAATGTTTTGTACTCGGGTCAAGTCACCCGAAACCGTTTCGACAAACAAAACGCGACCACTGGTGGCAGACTCTTGAAATTTACCTGGCGACACTTTGGCGATGTCTTCACGTTTTTCATATCGATTGCGTACATCGTCTTTTTGCTTATTCGCCCAGGGCGATACCACCATACTCAATACCGCGATCAAAGTAACTAGGGGCAAAGCGCACGCCAACACGGGTTTTATCCACCGTCGCAAACTCAAGCCCGAGGCAAACCACACCACCATTTCGGAATCTTGATAGGCGCGGGTGACGACCAATAAGACCGCAATAAAACCAGTCAGTATCAGGATAATGGGAATGTAATCAAGTGACAGGTAACCGATCAAAATCAGTACATCTTCGGAGGCGATTTTTCCACCCGAAGCTTGCGCCAAAACACGAATTAACATAAAAGTGATGGTGACGGTCAACAGCGTCGTAAAAACCGCGGCGGCTGTGGTCAAAATCTCTTTTCTCAGTGCTCGTTCAAAAATCATCTTAAATGCGCAAAGCGCTATATTCGAGGGTTATAAGGGGGTTATAATAGCCGCTTTTACACTGATGGGCGGGTCTTTCTGAGGCTAGAAGTCCCACTTGGCAACAAGTGGTACTAAGCAAAAAACTAGCTGGGCGCTATTGCGCTCGTCCGATCACCATGGTGTATGCAGAAACCGAATACCGAAACACACCATCTAGCAGATAGCCATTAAGGAGCAAGACGTGGACTTTAGCATAAAATCACTCGACACCAAAACCCCCATCAGCAACATTAAAACCGCATGTATGGTGGTCGGCGTTTTCGACAATAAGAAATTATCACCTGAAGCAGCCGAGCTCAATATTAAAGGTGTTATTGATGCGGCGATCAAATCTGGGGACATCACAGGTAAAGTCGGCTCTTCCTTATTGCTGCGCAAAATCGACGGCGTTGCCGCAGAACGCGTGCTCTTGCTAGGCTTGGGTGACAACCCAGAGAAAGTCTCAGAAAAAGCCTACACCAGTGCGACCCAAGTCGCGGCACGTCAGTTACATGCGCTCGGTGCGAGCGAGGTATGTATCGCGCTACCGACTGCCGATGGCCGTGATTTTACTTGGTCGATACGTCAGAATGTAGTTGCATTTAACGAAGCCATTTTCCGCAGCGATGCCTACAAAAGCAAAAAAGATACGATACCAGCGAATGTAAAAAAAGTGGCGATCGCTGTCGCGGCAAAAAATGCCAGCGCCGCAAAAATCGCCTTAGCACAAAGTATCGCCTTGGTTAATGGTTTGGAATTAGCGAAAGAACTGGGCAATATGCCGGCCAACTTCTGCACACCGACCCACTTGGCGAACACCGCAAAAAAAATTGCGACCGAGTTCAAGATGGGCGTGGAAATTTTAGAACGCAAACAGCTTCAAGCACTCAAAATGAATAGCTTTTTATCGGTTTCTGCTGGCACAGTGGAGCCGCCGAAATTCATCGTTCTTAAACACATGGGCGGTAAGGCCAAAGACGCACCTGTCGTCTTGGTCGGTAAAGGCATCACCTTCGATTCAGGCGGGATTTCTCTCAAACCCGGTGTAGGCATGGATGAGATGAAATACGATATGGGCGGCGCGGGATCGGTGCTCGGCACCATGCGTGCCATAGGCGAAATGAAACTCAAACTCAATGTGATCGCGGTCATTCCGACTTGTGAAAATATGCCTTCTGGAACAGCGACGCGCCCCGGCGATATCGTGACCTCCATGTCGGGTCAAACAATTGAAATTCTCAATACCGATGCTGAAGGTCGCTTGATTTTATGCGATGCCCTCACTTATGTTGAACGCTTTAAACCGGCCGCAGTGATTGATATTGCGACCTTGACCGGTGCCATCATTACCTGCCTAGGCCATCACAATGCGGGTCTATTTACCCGTCACGACGAAACCCATGATAAATTGGCTGAGGAAATTCTCGCAGCCGGAAAACAAGCCAACGACACTGCATGGCGCATGCCGATTTCTGAACTCTACAACGAACAACTTAAATCGAATTTTGCCGACATCGCCAATATCGGCGGCCCCCCTGCTGGCTCTATCACCGCCGCTTGCTTCCTTGAACGCTTCACCAAAAAATACACTTGGGCGCATTTAGATATTGCCGGTGTTTCTTGGAAATCGGGCGCCGCTAAAGGCTCAACAGGTCGCCCTGTCAGCTTGCTCACCACGTTCTTGATGAATCGTGCTGGATAAGCCAAACACGACCGCCGAACAAGCCCGAACCAGGACGCCGAACAACAACTAACACAGCGCGCCATCTATTTTTGGCGCGCTTTTTTTATTAGAGCGCACATGAAACTCGTCACTTGGAATGTCAATTCACTCAAAGTACGTTTGCCCCAAGTATTGCAATGGCTAGAGATGAATCCCGTCGATGTACTCTGCCTACAAGAAACCAAGCTGACCGACGACAAATTCCCCCAAGCCGAAATCGAAGCGGCGGGTTATCAAGTCGCTTTTACGGGGCAAAAAACCTATAACGGTGTCGCCATTATTTCGCGCCACGCCATCAGCGACGTTCAAAAAAATAACCCCTTATTTGAAGACGAACAGCAACGCATCATCGCAGCCACCATTGCAGGGATGCGCATCATCTGTGCCTATATTCCTAACGGTCAAGCACTCGACTCTGAAAAATATCCGTATAAACTCAGCTGGCTCGCGGCGCTCCATGCCTGGGTCAAAACCGAGATGGAAAAACATCCCGCATTGGCACTCTTAGGTGACTACAATATCGCGCCCGACGACCGTGATGTGCACGACCCTGCGGCGTGGGTGGGCATGAACTTAGTATCGCCACCCGAACGCGCGGCCTTTCAAGCCTTAATCGAGCTTGGCCTGAGTGACAGCTTCCGTCAATTTGAACAAGCCGAAAAAACCTTTAGCTGGTGGGACTATCGTCAATTAGGTTTCAGGCTCAACAAAGGCGTGCGCATCGACCATATTTTGCTATCAGCACCACTGGCGCAGCGCTGCGTTTCCTGTGTGGTAGACCGAGTACCCCGCAAGTGGGAACAGCCCTCAGATCA
>JAHFQV010000177.1 GCA_023259175.1 Oxalobacteraceae bacterium
GGGAGCCTGAAAGTGCCAGAATCAAGTTAGGTGAAATAGCGCATTCACTGATTGCGGCGGGGGGCGTGTCGAATAATTCTTTGGCTGTTCAAATACCGGTTTTTGCTTCTGGTGCCTATCATTTGGTGATAGAAACGGATGCAGCGCACGTCCTCGACGAAGACGCAGCAATCTCGAACAATACAACAGATTTATCGGTCAACATTGCACAAGATACCTACGCAGATTTAGTGGTACTGGGTAGTGAAATCGTGAACCAGAGTCAAATCATTGCCGATCCCGCGACCATTACGGTTGACTACAAAGTGACTAATAAAGGTACTGGTGTGGGAAGAACTACCACATGGACAGATATTGTGATTTATTCGCAAAACGATGTCCTTGGGGATGTGGATGACATCGTGCTTGGTACAGTCGAGCATACGGGTGCTTTGGCCGTTGATGAGACCTATACTGGCACCGTTACCTACCATGCGGCACCCGGTTTGACGCGTCATGGCTCTGTCTTTGTACAAACGAATAAAGACGGACGCGTTTGGGAAAATAATCTCGTCGCAAACAATACGGCCAAGTCTTCCACCAGTTTAGATGTCATGCCCAAGCCCTACGCGGATTTGCGTGTTGAAACGGTGGCGACGACGGGTAATGCTGCTAGTGGTCGTGCGCTGCAAGTGTCTTGGACGGTTGCCAATCGAGGCATCGGTATTACCGACAGCCGTAAGTGGAACGACCATCTCTGGCTCAGTTCCAACCCTGATGGTAGCGGTACCCGTTTCGATCTTGCCGATCTCAATCATCTTGGTCAGTTGGCCGTCGATGGAACTTACCATAGCGTATTAAATGTGATGATACCAGAGGGTATTTCAGGTACTTACTACGTCAATGTGGAAACAGGTGGGCCTTTTGAATTTATTCATGGCGACAATAATGTCAAAGCATCGGCTGCCGTCCCGGTTAGCTTGTCATTGTCGCCTGATCTCGCGGTTACTGCGGTGGATTTACCGACAGTAGCGCAAGAAGGCGCATTCGTAAATGTTTCATGGACGGTTGAAAACAGTGGTGTGGCAGCCGCGCAAGGTCAATGGGTGGATCGCTTAGAATTGGTGCCGATAGTAGGAACAGCAGCACCAATTCAATTGGGCGAATTTGCTTATGGCCATGGTCTTGAGTCGGGTAAAACTTACACCCGAACCGAAGAAATTCGTTTGCCGCGTCGGATTGAGGGAAATTACAGAATTCGTGTGACAACCAACAGTGTATTAGGGAATGTCTCTCGTCCCGACGAGCAAGTGTATGAACATGGTACAGCGCGTGCCAATAATGTGTTTGTCTCGGATCAAACGATCGCAGTGAATTATTCACCGCGGCCTGATTTGCGTGCAGGCTTGATTGTAAGCCCCGATACGATCAAAGCCGGCGACACTGCTGGCATTAGTTTTACAGTTTCTAATCTCGGCACCATGCCCACATCTGGTAAGTGGAATGATGCGGTTTATTTGTCCTTGAACGGGCGATTAGACGGAAATTCGATTCTATTGGGACGAATCGAAAGTCCAAGTGCGCTGGCACCAGAACAAAGCTATACCAGTCAATTAAGTGCATTCACAGTGCCGCTGCGCTATCGTGGTGACGCTTATCTCATCGTAGCGGCTGATAGCGACAATCGGGTCGATGAATATCCCAATGAGGATAATAATCTAAGCGTCAAACATATCACGGTTGAACCAGTTCCTTTCGCTGATTTAGTGACGAGCAATGTCGTTGCGCCCGCACAGGCAAGTTATGGTGCGAGCATTGATGTGAGTTACACAGTCACAAACAAAGGCGAAGCATCCACTAAAGGAGAAAATAGCAGTATCAATGGATGGACAGATAGCGTTTGGCTGACCACAAGTAAGGGTAAGCCATCGCCCGCAAAAGGGGATATTTTCCTCGGACAATCCACACATACCGGCATGTTGGGTGTTGGTGCAGATTATCTTGGTCAAATGAACGTCAAGATTCCTGATGATGTCGTATCGGGAAATTACAACGTGACGGTTTGGACCGATACTTACGGTGTGATTCCACAAGACTCCTTGGCGAGCAACATCAATCCAGACGACCCAAGCACAATCCAGAGTTCCGATTATAAAGCCCGGCCGATCAGCATTCTTGGAATCATCAAGCCGGATCTTAGTGTGGTTTCTGCGAATTTCAATTCAAGTATTTTGGCTGGTTCTGATTTCGCGTTTTCGTATACCGTTAAGAGTGAAGCCAGTGCGCTACAAGGCTCGTGGTACGACCGCGTCTGGTTAAGCGATAGCGCCGATCTGAGTCAGGCTAGTGTGAAGTGGGAGTTAGGCACCTATCGTCAAAACCGCAGCCTTGGCAATGGCGAAACCTACACCATTACTGATACGGTGAAGCTAAGCCCCTCCGTGTCTGGAAAATTTTTGATTGTTGAAACCGATGTGCGTGCCAACTGGTACGAAAAAACCATAGAGGAATACGACGAGACCAATAACGCTAAATCTTTTGCTGCCAATATCGTCAATGCGCCTGCTGATTTGCAGGTGACAGCAGTTCATACGGTTCCAGAAAATGACTCCGGTGAAATGACCGACGTTACCTGGACAGTGAAGAATTTTGGCGCAGATGTTTGGAGCGAAACCAAAGCATGGATCGATAATATCTACATCAGCAAGGACCCACAGTTTATTTCGGATAGAGCCACGAAAATTGGCGCAGTAACCCATAGAAATGACACTGGGTTGGCCGCAGGCCAGTCATATACAAGTACGGCGCATGTGAAGCTGCCGGATGGCACGGATGGTTCCTACTATATTTATGTTGTTGCCGACGCGCCCCATCATTATATCGATGCTGATTTGCAGCAAGCAGCGGCGCCAAGCGACCCTGTTTTTCCTGCGGCTGGTGAAGAATTAAAAGGGCATCCCATCACCAATGCGTCTGCGCGAGACATGTATCGCACTTCCGTTTATGAGGGCATCAAGAACAGCAATAACATTTACAGTGGCACGCTCAATATTCATTACAAAGAACCTGATCTTCAAGTGTCGAAAATTGAGTTGTCGGACCCGAGTCCACACTCTGGACAAACAATTCGGGCAACCTGGACCGTGACCAATAACGGTACTCGCGCCTTACGTACAAGTCAGTGGTTTGATGGTATTTACTTGTCGAATGACGACGCACTCGATGTGACGGACTATCCCATGGTTGATCGCGGTTCCGACGCTGAGTTGGCACTGCGAGTAAAAGAAACGCGCTTAGTCGATCCCGAGACGCACGTACCACGTTATTTGCAAGTTGGCGAATCCTATACTAACTATGCGGAATTCACTCTGCCCAGTTCAATCAGTGGTAACTACCGTTTGATCGTCAAGGCCGATACCAATATTTATAGCGACCTATCAGGACATCCTGCAAGGAGTTCGATCAAAGATGGATTGCCTTCTGTTGAGGCGAGCGGCACCAGCGGTGCGGTCGGTGAGTTCAAAGATGAAGCGAATAATGTAGCGAGCATTGCCTTGCCGATTATCCTAGCGACACCACCTGATTTAGTCGTGTCACAAGTCACGATACCGCAACAGGTCGTGGCGGGGCAGGAATTTACTGTCAATTATCAAGTAAAAAATCAAGGAGGCTCGACCCCGGCCGATCAGAATTCTTGGACTGACCTAGTGTATCTATCTAAGGATAAAAATCTTGATTTGAAATCGGATACCTTTGTTGCGTATGCAGTGCACAACGACGGACTCAATGCAGGTGGTGAATATACCGCCAATCTGAATATCAAAGCTCCTTTGAATCTTGACGGCCCTTATTATGTGTTCGTGATCAGCGATCCGTCGCGGGCGCAAGGTTCAAGCAATAGTAGTCATGTCTATGAAGAAAATAAGGATAACAATGCGATTGCAGCAGCGCAGCCTCTCGTCATAGTCACGCCACCACCGTCCGATTTGCAGGTAGATCATGTGTCAATGCCGAACAGCGCACAGGTTGGCGCGGAAGTGCGTATCGAATACACCATCACCAATAAATCCTCCAATACAGCCTACGGTAGCTGGACCGATTCAGTGTATCTTTCAGCTGATAATGGATGGGATCTCGGGGATATTCTCCTAGGCAAAGTCGATCATAACGGCAACCTCACGGAAAACGCCTCCTACACGGCCAGCTTGACCGCGAAATTGCCACCTCTCAAAGAGGGAAGTTGGCATATTATTGTTCGCCCAGATATTTACAATCAGGTCAATGAAGGCCCTATCAGCTTTGATGAAAATGGACTGCATCTACCGCAAGGCAAACTCAATAATCTGGTCGCAGTGGGAGGAAGCTTAGCCATTAATGTGCCTAGCCTGACAGTGGGCGTGTCGAGCACGATGAGCCTGACATCGGGGCAGGTCAATCTTTATAAAGTGAGTGTCGCAGCCGGGCAAACCTTGCGCGTATTGCTCGATTCAAGCGCGACAGATGGCGCGAATGAAGTCTATATTCGTTACGGTGATGTTCCGAATGGTTACAACTATGATGCAGCCTACTTGTCGGCGGTATCGCCGGATCAACAGGCCATTATTCCAAGTACCAAAGCGGGCGACTACTACGTCTTGGTGCGATCAAGGCAGTCAGCCGCAAATACGCCTGCGACGATACGCGCTGATCTAATGCCTTTAGCGATAACGGGAATTACGCCCAATACGGGCGGCACTGGGGACTTCGGACATCGATGGGTGACGATGGATATCGCGGGAGCGCAATTTCAAGCGGGTGCAATAGTGAAATTGTCGCGACCAGGATTTTTTGAAATTCAACCCGAACGCTGGCAAGTCATCGACGCAACGCATATTCGCGCAATCTTCAATTTGCAAGAGGTACCGCATGGACTTTACGACTTACAGGTCACGAATCCAGATGGGCAAAAAGTAACTGAAGCTTACCGTTATTTGGTCGATCGCATGATAGAGCCAGACGTGACGATAGGCATAGGCGGGTCTGACCATATAACGCCGGGCGAGAGTGGTAATTTTAGTGTGGGCTTGCAAAGCTTAACCAACGTTGACACCCCGTATGTTAGGTTCGGCGTGGGTGCGACCAACATGGGTAATAGCGCGAATCTCTTATCGAGTTTGGGTGTACCGTATACCGTTTTTGCTAGCAATGTAACTGGGCAGCCAGATGGCAGAATATCGCCAGACCTCGCCAATACGCAA
>JAHFQV010000074.1 GCA_023259175.1 Oxalobacteraceae bacterium
TGAAAACTTGAAATTGAGAAATCGCCGCCAAATCAGCTCATGTTAGAATTCAGGGTTTATCAATTCCTCAGCGAGCGTAGGTAATCGCTCTCAGCGCTGAACCAAAACCGCAAAAAAAAGGCAGAAGAGCTATGCTCACTTTTCAACAGATTATTTTGACTTTACAGGACTACTGGGACAAACAAGGTTGCGCCTTGCTGCAACCGATCGATATGGAAGTCGGCGCAGGCACTTCGCATACCGGTACTTTTTTGCGGGCAATCGGTCCCGAACCTTGGCGTGCCGCTTACGTACAACCTTCGCGCCGCCCTAAAGATGGGCGCTATGGCGAAAATCCCAATCGCTTGCAGCACTATTACCAATACCAAGTCGTGTTAAAACCCGCGCCAGAAAATATTCTTGATCTCTACCTCGGCTCCTTAAAAGCACTGGGCTTGGATTTACAGCAAAACGATATCCGCTTTGTCGAAGACGATTGGGAAAATCCAACGCTGGGCGCCTGGGGCTTGGGCTGGGAAGTCTGGCTCAATGGCATGGAAGTGACCCAATTTACCTACTTCCAACAAGTCGGCGGCATTGATTGCAAACCTATTTTGGGCGAAATCACTTACGGTATCGAACGCTTGGCGATGTATTTGCAAGGCGTAGAAAATGTCTATGACCTCGTGTGGACAGAACGCGAAGAAAACGGCAAAACGATCCGTTTGTCCTATGGCGATGTGTTCCATCAAAATGAAGTAGAACAATCCACGTTTAATTTTGAATATTCGAACACCGATTTCTTGTTTTCCCTATTTGCTAGCTATGAGGCCGAAGCGAAGCGTTTGCTGGAAGTGAGCGAAAAATCTTTAGCTTTACCCGCCTACGAAATGATTTTAAAAGCCGCACACACCTTCAACTTACTCGACGCGCGTGGTGCGATTTCTGTAACCGAACGTGCGGCCTATATGGGACGTATCCGGAATTTATCTCGTACCGTCGCCGCCGCTTATTTAGCCTCCCGTGAGCAACTTGGTTTTCCTATGTGTGCCGACGACGACCAGCATAAGCCTGCGCCTTTGAACAAGGCAGAAGCAGACACGCAGTCTGCCTAAGACGAATTTCAGGATAGAGAACATGAACCAAACATTATTAGTTGAATTATTAAGCGAAGAATTGCCACCCAAGGCATTAGCAAAATTGGGCGAAGCTTTTGCCACAGGGATTGCCAACGGCTTGAAATCGCGCGATTTTTTAAGTGCCGATTCTGTCGTCAGTACCTACGCTTCGCCACGTCGCTTGGCGGTGAGTATCAGCCATGTACGCGCAACTTCGCCCGACAAACAAATACGTGAAAAAATTCTGCCTGTGTCAGTTGCAATCGATGCCAACGGCAACGCGACTGCACCACTGTCCAAAAAATTGGCGGCACTGGGATTTCCAGATTTACAGCTCAGCGATTTAGAACGCGCCGGAGAAGGCAAAGCCGAGAGTTTTTTCTACAGCTATACCGCAACCGGAACTGCACTCGCGCCTAGCTTACAGTTGGCGTTAGATGAATCGATCAAAAATTTGCCGATTCCCAAAGTGATGAGCTATCAACGTCCTGACGGTGAAACGGTGCATTTCGTGCGTCCCGTGCATCGCATCATCGCCTTGCACGGCGCCGACATTATCGCGCTCAATGCGCTTGGCCTCAGTGCAAATCGTGTCACGCTCGGGCATCGCTTTTTGTCCGAGGGCGACATTCACATTGCCCACGCCGATTTGTACGCCAGCGTCTTGGCTGAACAGGGCAAAGTGCTCGCCAGCGTCACTGATCGTAAAGAAAAAATTCGCGCTGCTTTGCTAGCAAAAGCAGGCGACGACCAGGTCTTAATGCCAGAATCTTTACTCGACGAAGTGAGCGCTCTGGTCGAATGGCCTGTCGTTTACGAATGCCATTTCGAAGAAGAATTTTTAACGGTGCCGCAAGAGTGTCTGATACTCACCATGCAGACCAATCAAAAATATTTCGCCTTAACTGATACAACTGGCAAATTGCGCTCGCGCTTTTTGATCGTCTCCAATTTAGAAACAGCCACACCTCACCACATCATTCAGGGCAATGAACGGGTGGTACGCCCACGTTTATCGGATGCGAAATTCTTCTTTGAGCAAGACAAGAAAAAATCCCTCTCAGACCGCTTACCCCTATTGGCAAATGTGGTGTATCACAACAAGCTCGGCAGCCAAGCGGAACGTACCGAGCGGGTGAAAATTTTGGCAGGAAAAATCGCGGAAATGTTGGATGCCGATGTCGGTCTCGCCCAACGTGGTGCACTGCTAGCCAAGGCCGATTTACTCACCGATATGGTGGGTGAATTTCCAGAACTGCAAGGCATCATGGGCACTTACTACGCGCATCACGATGGCGAACATAGCGACGTGGCCGCAGCCGCATCAGAACATTATCAACCCCGTTTTGCCGGCGACGATTTACCCAAAAGCGATACCGGTACAATCGTCGCACTGGCCGATAAACTCGAAACCTTAGTCGGTATTTGGGGCATAGGTTTAGCACCAACGGGTGACAAAGACCCCTTTGCTTTGCGTCGTCATGCGCTCGGTATTTTGCGCATGTTGGTGGAAAAACGCTTGCCTTTGTCTCTGAAAAAATTACTAGCGACGACCCATGCCTTGTTTTCAAGCGATGGACAATACCAAAACCCGAGCGCTGATGTTTTAAATTTCCTATACGACCGTTTGCGCGGGCAGTTGCGCGACAAAGGCTTGAGTCAAAATGAAGTCGAAGCGGTGGTAGCGCAAGCGCCGGACAGTTTGGATAACATCCTAGAACGTCTACAAGCCGTGCAAACTTTTGCCAGCTTACCCGAAGCAACTTCGCTTGCCGCTGCCAACAAACGCATTACCAACATTCTCAAAAAGACCGAAGGCATGCCAGGTTCGGCTAGTATCGATGCCAGCTTATTGCAAGAAGCCGCCGAGCATGCTTTGTATCAGGCCATGCTCAATGTCAAACCACAAGTCGAACAAGCCTATGCGCTTGCCGATTTCACGGGTGCATTAAAAACCTTAGCAGCCTTACGCGAAGCAGTCGATAGCTTCTTTAATGATGTGATGGTCAATTCCGATGATCTAGCATTGCGCAATAATCGCTTGGCACTTTTGGCAGAACTGCATACCATGCTCAATCGAGTTGCAGATATTTCCAAGCTTGCCGCTTAGAGCGCATACTGTGTTTTCAGTTGAGGACCACATGGAGAATAAAGTCGCATGACACCGACCACCAAATTAATCATCCTAGACCGTGATGGTGTGATCAATCACGATTCGGATGCTTTCATCAAATCACCCGAAGAATGGCGGGCGATTCCAGGTTCATTGCAAGCCATTGCACGGCTCAATCAGGCCGGTTACACCGTCGTGGTGGCGACCAATCAGTCGGGCGTCGCGCGCAAACTTTTCAGCATGTCCACCCTCAATACCATTCATCAAAAGATGCATCAAGAAGTTGAACTGGTGGGTGGCATGATTGATGCGGTTTTTTTCTGCCCGCACAGTGCCGACGATAACTGCGACTGCCGCAAACCCAAACCGGGCATGCTACAAGAAATCGGAAAACGCTATAATGTTCCCGTCAAAGCGATCCCCTGCGTCGGCGATTCACTCCGAGACCTGCAGGCGGGTTTTGTCTTGCAATGCCAACCCTATCTAGTCCTCACGGGCAAGGGCCAGCACACGCACGCAAAAGGAGGCTTACCTCCGGGTACTTTGGTATTTGCAGATTTAGCGGCCGTCGTTGAGCATATTTTGTTACAACATACCGAACATGCGAGTGGCTTGGCAGCACATATTATCTAACGAGCGAACCCTATTTTTAGAGAAGGAAACTATGCAATCGGCTTTTTGTTTTGTGCGCTCTTTCATATTCATGTTGGTCATGATCATCGCCACGCTCATCTGGGCTCCGATCTGTTTCTTGTTCGCGCCGCTACCCTACAACCAGCGCTATTGGGCTACCGCACGCTGGAATGTTTTTATCATTTGGGCGGCAAAAATCATCTGCGGTATTCGCTATCAAACACGCGGCTTTGAAAATTTCCCAGACGGCCCTGTCATCCTTTTGTGCAAACATCAGTCCGCTTGGGAAACCATTTTTCTATTGATGGCAACTCCGCGCCCCTTGGTCTTCGTCTTCAAAAAAGAAATTACCTATATCCCGTTTTTTGGCTGGGCGATTTCGCTGATGAAGATGATACCCATCGACCGCAAAAAAGCCAAAGATGCCTTTGCCCAAGTAGTCAGCGTCGGTCGCGAACGCCTGCGTGACGGGCAATGGGTCATCATGTTCCCCGAAGGTACGCGCATAGCCGTTGGCAAAAAAGGAAATTACAAAGGCGGCGGGACACGCTTGGCGGTTGAAACTAATACGCCCGTTATTCCCATCGCACTCAATTCCGGTGAATGCTGGCCCAAAAATTCCTTCATCAAACGACCAGGCACAGTCACCGTTTCAGTCGGCAAACCGATTGCACCGGATAACATGAACGCCAATGAATTGATGAGTAAAGTCGAAGATTGGATAGAGTCGGAAATGCGGGTCATCTCGCCGCAAGTTTATTCATAATAAGCTGAAATTCCACAATGAAATCAAGCAAACCTAGCTTCACACAAACCCTGCAAAAAGCTTTGCAACTTGATTTTTTTAGTGATTTGTTCGGGAATACATCGGAGCAAAAAGCAAGGCCTGAACCGATCTCAAATGAGTCCACAGCGACGAATGGAAAAACCGATGGACAACGTCGAAAAATTCTAATCCAAGATCAAGTGCTCGACTACGAATTGCGTCGCTCCAAGCGGCGCAGTATAGGATTTTTGATTGCCGATGAAGGTCTACGGGTGACAGCACCGCGCTGGGTCACACTGGCTCAAATCGAGCAAGCACTTCAAGAAAAACAAAACTGGATCGTCGCTAAGCTGCGCGAAAAACGCGAACAGCAAACCAAGCGCATGCAGCCAAAAATGAAGTGGGAAGATGGGGCACAACTAAGCTACCTCGGCGCTCCATTAACACTACGCATTGCCAGCGGACTGCAAATGGCCGTGAGCCATGATCAGGAACAAAAGTCCCTAAGCATTTGCCTACCACCCGAAGCAAGTGAGCAACAACTCAAAGACCGCGTCCAAAGCTGGCTACAACAAGAAGCTAAGCGTATCTTCAATGCGCGCCTACCCGTTTTTGCACAAAATTTGGGGGTGCGCTATCACTCCATGTCGCTCTCTTCGGCCACCACCCGTTGGGGCTCATGTACCTCAGAAGGAAAGATTCGCCTCAACTGGCGACTCATCCATTTCTCACCCGAAATCATTGACTATGTAGTCGCTCACGAACTATCGCATCTGAGAGAAATGAATCACAGCGCAGATTTTTGGGCAACGGTGGAATCTGTTTTACCCGACTACGAAATAGCGAAGAAAAAATTGCGGCTACATGTAGCGGCAGACCTAGCTGTGTTTTAAGCCAATAGGCCTTCATAAGCAACAATATGCATCAATATGCATCAATAAGCCCGGCCATCCCTATGCACAAACTGCCACTTCCCTTCCACAAAAATCGCCTTCAAATCCTCATCCGGATAATTCACTTCGTCGCCTGCTGAACGATCACCTACTTCCAGATAGACGACGATGTCGTCGGTCTCATTGATGAGGCAATGTCCATTCCCGTCACCCGCTTTAAAACCAGCACACATGCCCGGTGCTAATTGGGTTTTACCTTGATCGTTGAGTAGCATAGGGTGGCCTTGTAAAACGTAAATGAATTCATCTTGCGCGGCGTGGTGATGACGCAATGCGGACTCGCCGCGCGGTGCCAAGCTCGTGAGGTTGACACCAAAATTGCTGAGGCCAAATAAGTCGCCCAACACCCGTTTTTCCCGCCCTTCCATCCGCACTGCGAATGGCGCTGGATAGAGCGACTTGGTGGTTCTGGCTGGCACTTGGGAGGCGGTGATGGCAGGGATTTTTTCTGTGTTTGACATAGCGATGACTCCCATAAACCTAGAAACGGCAGTTGACCGCTTCAAAGGTAAATTAAGTATTTGATTTATTAGAGATTTCTTTGACTAATTTTTTTCACCGTTTGGGTGAGAACGCTACAGGCTCAATTGCACACTTTTCCACGTCTCTGGACTGCGTTGTTCCTCCTAACAACGTGGAGGTTGCGTCGTCGTCACGCCTTGCCAGAGGCGCGGAAAAATGTACACTTGAACCTGTCCAACCGCCGTTTCTAGGATAAACGAAATACACAGTTTAACGAATTTTTCAGAGCACTGCTGAAAAGGGTAAAATCCCCTATTCATCTCTAAAGGAATATCATGCGCATTCTTCACACCATGCTTCGCGTTGGCCATTTACAGCGGGCTATCGATTTTTATACTGAGATTTTAGGGATGAAATTACTCCGAACATCGGACAATCCCGAATATAAATACACGCTGGCTTTTTTGGGCTATGGCTGTAATCCAGAACACGCTGAATTAGAATTGACCTACAACTATGGCGTGGATCGTTACGAGCTCGGTACCGCGTTTGGTCATATCGCCATTGCCGTGCCTGATGTGTATCAGGCATGCGAAGCGGTCAAAGCCAAAGGTGGTCAAGTGACGCGCGAAGCCGGCCCAGTCAAGGGCGGCACTTCCATCATCGCTTTCGTACAAGACCCCGATGGCTATAAAATTGAATTGATTTCGCGACCCATGGAAAAATAATCAGCTGAAAAAAACCTGGCTTAATTATTTCCATAACGCCGAAAATAGGCGATTAAGCCACGGGTTGAAGTATCGAGCTGAGCATCATTGGCTTGTTCACCTTCAAGCGCGGGAAGTAGGCTATGGGCGAGTTGCTTGCCCAATTCCACGCCCCATTGATCGAAAGAATTGATACCCCACACCACGCCCTGAACAAACACCTTATGCTCGTAAAGTGCCAACAGCATGCCCAGTTGATACGGCTCAAGGCTGGGCATCAATATCGTGGTGGAAGGTTGATTTCCGGCGAATACTTTATGCGGCAACAGTTTGGCGATGGCGATTTCATCTAAGCCACTAGCGGCCAATTCTTGCTTTGCTTGCGCCTCGGTTTTACCAAACGCTAAAGCCGAGCTTTGTGCTAGACAATTGGCAAGTAAGGGGGCTTGATGCCCAGGCAAAGGATAGTCGCTGCTGGCAGCAACAACAAAATCGCAGGGGATCAGCCAACCACCTTGATGCAGCAATTGGAAGAAAGCATGCTGCCCATTGACACCGATTTCACCCCAGACGATAGGATTAGCACGGCAAGCCAAAGCTTCACCTTCTCGGCTCACCGTTTTGCCATTCGATTCCATTTCTAGCTGCTGTAAAAAACCCGGCAAGTGCCGCATCGATTCGTTGTAAGGCAAGACTGCGGTGGTTTCAGCACCCAAAAAATTGGTGTTCCAAATCGAAATCAGCGCTAGCAAAACCGGCAGATTTTTTTCCAAGGGTGCCTGACAAAAATGCTGATCCATTTTCTCTGCACCTTCCAGCAAACGCTCAAAACCGCGCATACCGATGGCCAAAGCCAATGACAAACCGACTGCAGACCACAAGGAATAACGCCCACCGACCCAATCCCAAATATGCAGAATATTCGCGGCCGGTATGCCGAACTCAAGTGCCTTGGGCGTATTTGAAGTTACCGCAATAAAATGCTTAGCGATCGCCCATTCTTCAGTCGCAGCGGCCATTAGCCAAGTGCGCGCAGTATGGGCATTTAAACTCGTTTCTTGGGTTGTAAATGTTTTAGAGGCGACGATAAATAAGGTGGTGCGTGGGTCAAGCTTTTCCAGTAGGGGTGCCAAGTGCGCGCTATCGAGATTTGAAACATAATAAAAATGCAGTCCAGGATGCTGCAAGGAAGACAATGCGCGCGTCGCTAATTTGGGACCCAAATCCGAGCCGCCGATACCAATATTCACGACGTTTTGAATGGCATCGCCTTTGAAGCCACGCCAGAGACCGCTACGCACGCGCTCAACGATGTCACGCATCTGTTTGCGAACGAAGTGAACCTCAGGCATGACATTATTGTCCTGAGTCGGAAACGCCGTGGTATCCATATGTCGCAATGCGGTGTGTAATACCGCGCGATTTTCGCTGACATTGATTTTTTCGCCCGCGAACATGCGATCCCGCCACGTCGGTACGTCGGCATGCCTAGCCAACGCCAACAAGGCATTGAGCGTTGCCGCGTCAATTCTTTGTTTGGAATAATCCACCAACAAACCATCGAGTTCGAGCGAAAACTGACTAAAACGCTGCGCATCTTGAGCGAATAAATCCCGCAAATGCAAGGCATCTAAGCGAGTCTTATGCGCGAGCAGGGTTTGCCATTCGCTAGTCTTAATCAAATCCATATGACCTCATTGAAAATTCGCCATTTCAGCGAATACTTGTGTGTCTGTGTGTCTGTGGCTAGGACTGAGTGTCAAAGTCTCAATTAGTGCGTCTAAACTAGCGCGGCGGATGTAAACTATTCGCCAAAGCGACATATTGCTCCAAAGAGACCGTCTCGGCACGTTGTTGCGGATTGATGCCGACGGCTTGCAATTGCGCTTCCGTAAACATACCCGCCACACAGTTGCGTATCACTTTGCGGCGCTGTGAAAATGCCTTGGTCACCACCGCTTCTAAGTTCGCCAAATCACAGGCGAGTTTTTCTTTTTTTGGAATCATGCGAACAATCGCCGAATCAACCCGAGGCGGCGGATCAAATGCGGTCGGCGGCACGACAAACAACAATTCCATATGGTAGCGCCATTGCAGCATCACCGACAAGCGTCCGTATTCTTTACCACCCGGTTCGGCCACCATGCGCTCGACCACTTCTTTTTGCAGCATGAAATGTTGGTCTTCGACTTGCTCTGCGTACTCGGCCAAATGAAATAGCAATGGGCTGGAAATATTGTAGGGCAAATTACCAACGATGCGTAATTTTTGTCCTTGCGCAACCGGCAAAGTAGCGAAATCAAATTGCAAAGCGTCGCCTTCATGCACCTGCAATTTTTGCGGGCTAAATTCTTTTTTCAGACGTGCGACCAAATCACGATCAAGCTCGACTACATAAAGCGGTTCGACCACTTCCATCAATAAGCGCGTCATGGCGGCTAAACCGGGGCCGATTTCAACCATGTTTTCGCCGCGCTGCGGATTGATGACGCGAATAATATCGTTGAGCACCTGTTGATCCGTCAGAAAATTCTGACCGAAACGTTTTCTGGCTATATGTTTCATTTAAATTGTTTAAACCCAAAGACTTACGAAGCTGATTTACTTACTAGTGACATTGCTAGAATGGGCAGTTTGGCTTTTCACCATTGCCGCAGCGGTTCGAATTGCGACTCGCATACTTCCCGCATCGGCAAGACCCGTGCCTAAGCGTGCTAGATCAAGCGCGGTGCCGTGATCAACTGAGGTACGAATAAAAGGCAAGCCCAAAGTGATATTGACGCCTTGACCGAAGCTGGCAAACTTCAATACTGATAGGCCTTGATCGTGGTACATGGCCAACACGCAATCAGCGTCTTTCAAGTATTTTTGCTGGAACAATGTGTCTGCCGGAAGCGCGCCATGTACATCAATGCCCAAACTCCGCGCATGCTGTATCACCGGATTAATGATGTCAATTTCTTCGCGTCCGAGATAGCCATTTTCACCCGCATGTGGATTGAGTCCCGCGACCAAAATACGTGGTTTGGCAATGGAAAAACGGTCTTGCAAATCACGCTGCACAATTAAAAGCGTTTGCAAAAGGGACTCAAATTGAATCGCTTTAGGCACCTCGCGCAAAGACAAATGGGTCGTCGCCAAAGCCACTCGCAGCGGCTGGGGCAAATGCGCATTCGCTTCACAGGCCAGCATCATGACGACTTGATCGATCTGCGCTTTCTCAGCCAAGTATTCAGTGTGTCCGGTAAAAGCGATGCCCGCATCATTGATGATACTTTTTTGCAGGGGTGCTGTGACCATCGCGTCGCACCATTTCGCTTGCACCGCTTCGACCGCGATATCCAAGGTTTGCAAGACCGCACGCCCGTTGCGCACATCAAGCTGTCCTGGAATGACGTGACAGGCCAAGGGCACATCAATCACCGTCATCTGATCGCGACCACATCCGGGCATTCCATGATGGCGTAAGGCTTGCTGAGAAACGCCCATGAGCCGCATGTGCGGACCGAGTTCACCCGCCAACATCGCTAAATAAGCCGCATCGCCTATCAACACAGGCCGCAACTCCGAACGCAATTCCCAAGCTGCCAATAGGGCAATTTCTGGCCCTATTCCGGCGGGTTCGCCCACCGTAATGGCGATAATAGGTGTGCTCGATGTGTGCGACATATTCAACCTTTGGCAATCAGACGCAAATCAAATGCGCCCAATCTACTTATTTTTGCGCGTTTCTAAATTCAACGTAAGCGCGATCACGCAATTGGCGCAACCAGTCTTGCAAGGCATCGTCCGACTTACGGGCGCGTACTGCCTGACGTGCCTCAGCACGTTTGCGCTCCTGACTATCTTCTGTCATTTTACGTTCAAGCACTTGAATCAGATGAAAGCCCGATTGTGTTTCAACCGGGTCACTGACTTCGTTAACCGCCAGCTTATTCATCGCAGCTTCAAATTCAGGGAAACCATCGCCGGGATGCATCCAACCCAAATCACCACCCTTACCTGCCGCTGAATCCATAGAATTCATTTTAGCGATATCTTCAAATTTTGCGGTTTTGTTTTCAATTTTTTGTTTGAATTCGAGCAGACTCGCTTTCACTTGTTCTGCGCTCATCAATTGCGTTGCGCGCATCACAATATGGCGTACATTCGTTTGCTGAACGGTACTGGTCGCAGCGACTTTTTCCACTGGACGCTTACCTAAGAGTTTAATGATGTGAAAGCCATTTGGACTACGCAAAATTTCGGTAAAGCCGCCGACAAAACTAATCTTATTGACGGCATCCATGAATAAAGGTGGGATTTTTTCTTGTTCACGCCAGCCCACTTCACCGCCTTTTAAGGCTTCGACGGAGTCAGAATACGCCGCTGCTAATTTCGCAAAATCTTCACCGATACGCAATTTTTTAAACGCCTCTTGCGCACGTGCATTGCGCTGCGCGATGATGTCCGGTGTCGCATTTTCCGGTACACGAACCATAATATGGCCTAGATTAAATTCGAAATTTTTGCTCGGCGCAATCGCCTCTGCTGCTAGAAAATTATCGACTTCTAATTCTGAAACTTGAATCTTGCTATCGACTTCGCGTTCACGTATCCGCTGCATCATGATTTCATCGCGTATCTCTTCGCGAAAACTCGCAAAGGAAGTACCGTCTCGCTCAATCTGATTGCGCATTTCTTGCATACTCGTTTTATTCTGTTCCGCCATGCGCAACAGGGCACGATCTAACATCATGTCGTCAATCCGCATCCCCTGCTCTTTGGCGAGCTGAATCTGCAAACGATCAATAATCAAACGCTCGACAATTTGCTTTTCCAAATCATCGCGGCTTGGCGGGTTTGTGCCTTGCGCTTTTAAACTGCGCTCAATTGAAGCTATTTTTTCCGCCACTTCCATTTTGGTAATGACTTCATCATTCACCACCACCGCGATGCCATTGATGACATCGGCCTTAATCGTTTTTTTGGCGGGCTTTTTAAGCGTCTCAGCGAGCGAATCTTCAATCGGTGCCGTCGGGGAAACGACTTTTGGATCAGTCCCTTGCGCTTGCGCTGAAAGCGACAGCACCAAGCCCAAGAGCAAGCTAGACAGGCTGAGCGCGGCACCTGTTCTCATTGTTGATTTAGATTGATTCATGTGCAAAATGTGTCGCATATTATTCCAAATTCATTGTGATCATGGTGATCGTTGTCATATTAGATGCTGCCCGTGCATACGCTTCGTTTCCTGAATAATAAGGCTCCCCGTCCACTCAATATCAGGAAAGCTGCAATATACACGAAAACCTTGGTCTATTCGCCGCTACGGTAGCCTTGGATACTTTTCTTCATGGTTTCAACGGGATTTGCGCCAAATCCTAAACGCGCCAAACCGTTTAATTCTAATTGCACCGCAAACCCAGAATTATTATTCAAATTCGTCGTCGCGAAACGATGTGCCACAAAACGTAGCGCCCAACAATCCGCGCGGTACTCCAATCCTGCCAAACCTTCCACCAATTTATTATTCAGCAAAGAATAATTACTTTTTCCGACAACATACCAGCGCTTGGCCATCGGCCATTGCCCTGAGATTTCTAGCTGCTTTAAAACATCTCTTTGAAACTGATATTGCAAATTCAAAATTTTCTTGGTTTCCGGTTGCCAATGGATGCCATAACTCGAACGCACCGACTGATGATCGGTCTGACTCACTTGTAAGGCGGCCTCCACATTAAAACTATCCGAAATTTGCCCCAGACCCGCCAATAAAAGATCAGAACGACTCGGCGTAACACCGTTATCAAGACTAACTTTTTGGCTATTAAAATAGAAGCGCTGCCCAAGCGCCAATTGAAAACGTTCCCGTCCACTATCTTCGATAAAACGCGAAACCACACCCGCAGTGACTTGATTGGAATCGCCAATACGATCATGTCCGGTAAATCGATTCTCGCTAAAAATCTGCGCGAAATTAAAGTCGGCCAAGGCGGTATCGAAAAGCGGGAAATTTTTTTGATCCCGAAACGGTGTTTTCACATAAAACAAACGTGGTTCTAAAGTTTGCGTCATCGACGTATCAAACAAATTGATAGGCCGCTCAAAGACCAAACCCGTATCGAGTGAAACGCTAGGTAGTGCGCGGTGCAGATGACTATCTTGTCCCACTAAGGGATTGTCAAGCTGGTAGCTCGTGAGGTGATAACTTATTTTTGGAATGACGAAAAAACCTGGGCGTATCAAAGGAAGCGCCAACTGAGGATTAAGCACAGCACGCTGTCCACGAATTAAAGTCGGATGCCAAAAACGCGTCAGCATGGCATCAAGGCTCCAGTCCAGACCCATGACATCATTTTTCCCTGCATGCAGACTTATTTGCGGCAAACGTTCATAAGGGCGCGTAATCGGCGCCAGTACGTCCTGCAATACTTGATAACTAGTGGAGCGCATGGAGGCACTCCAAAACGCGCCGTAATAATCTAAGCCCACTTCGCGCAGCAGCAAGCGTTGCGCCGTTTTTGCAGTGGAATTGGAAAAATCTGCGGGATAATTATCGTCCGAGGCACGATTTAAATTCCAAGAAAAAACCACTTGCGGCGTTAACTTTTGGCTGTGGATAGAACTGGCAGCATAGCGCGTGGTATCCGTGAGTTTGTCGCGTATCGCTTCGACCGAGGTTTCACCCTGATAGTCTTCACCGAGATAACGCCCTTCCAAGCCCAACTGCAAACCACGTTGGGCAATCAACTTCGGATGCACAGTCAAATCACGATTGGGGGCTAGATTGAAGTAATACGGTAAGCCAAATTCGACACCACCTTTATTGGAATGCCCAAAAGTCGGCGGCAAAAGACCCGATTGACGTGCGCCAGAAAGCGGAAAACTAAAATTAATCCACTTCGGCGTACCCATGATAGGCACGCCTTTAAAATACAAAACCGAGCCCTTGGCGTAGCCCAAATCGAGTCCAGTATCTAGATCAAGCGTATCGGTTTTTAGATACCAATCGGGTGCCAAGCCTTCGCAAGTGCTGTAAGTACCGTTGCGTATCGTGGCGTGTTCTTCATCGGTAAAATCAATTTTTTCAGCCTTACCCTGAGCCTTGTTTTTTTCTAAAAAATAGCTAGGCTTCTCGACATAGCCACGTCCTGTTCCCATAAAAAATTGCAAAAACTCACCGCGATAACAATCGCCTTTGCGCTTTAATACAACATGCCCATCAGCATCGATCTGATCGGGCTCAATGAGGTAATGCGCCTTGTCCGCCTCGACACTTAAATCGCCGCGCACCACACTCACTTGGGTATCCAAATGGGCGACTACATCGGGTTGTCCCGTTATTTGTAGCGCTTGAATGACGGTGGTGCGGGAATCAGCTGGGGGCTTTTTTTCTGAGCTTGGGGCGGGCGCTGTTTGGGTCGGCGCACTGTTTTCGCTCGTCACTGCTTTGACTATTTTCGGCTCCGAACTGGCTTTTTCGCTGACTTCGGGAGAATTTGATTGCGCAAAAGCCGGTGAAAAGCAAGCCATCACTGACAAGGCAAGGCTGGTACGTACAAATTGTCCGCGTAGGGTCGCCCGACCCAAGGTCTCAGGGATTAAATCGGGCGAGGCTATAGGAAAGCGCGGTGACGAATGCGATAATAGGGTTTGCTCTTTCAATCGATTTCTTCGCATGAATGATTTTTGCCTTTTAGGACTGACGCAAGGACTTAGGAAGCCGACATTATATGGATAAAACTCGACGAATGGGAAATCTCCTTAATCCCGAGACGACAAAGCGCCACCAATCAAAAACATCTTTTTAAAATATACATCATGTCTAGCACTTCAACGATACGCCATCAAGCACTTCTCACCTGGTTAGGGCAACTGGACGACTACCGATTCGACCTTGCGCTGTTACGCCCCGCCTCGTCTGATGCCAGCTTTCGCAATTATTATCGGGTCGAAGCCGAACATGAAGGCAGCACTCAAACCTATATCGTCATGGATGCGCCGCCTCCAGCCGAAGACGTGCGCCCCTTTATGCAAATCGCCGCACTTTTTCACGGCATGCATTTAACTGTGCCGCAAGTATTAGCGAGCGAGGTCGAACAAGGCTTTTTATTATTGACGGATTTAGGGACGCAAATGTACTCGCACGCGCTCAATCAAGATAGCGCGCACCAACTCTATCTCGATGCGATTGATGCGCTGATTTTGCTGCAAACACAAAGTCAGCCGGACATTTTGCCTGAATATGATCGTGCATTCTTAAGACGTGAATTGGATTTATTCCCCGAATGGTATTTAGGCAAACACTTGGGCGCGACGCTCAGTGATGCGCAAAACGCCAGCCTTACGCAAGTATTCGACGCGCTACTGGCCAACAATCTGGCACAAGCGCAGGTCTTTGTGCATCGCGATTTTCATTCCCGTAATTTAATGTGTATGGAACGCGGCAACCCTGGCATTCTCGATTTCCAAGGCGCTTTGTTTGGCCCCATCACCTATGACATCGTTTCGCTTTTGCGCGACGCTTATATCCAGTGGGACGAGGAAATGGTACTTGATTGGGCCGTGCGTTATTGGGAGAAAGCAAAAAAAGCAGGGCTGCCTGTCGCACCTGACATCGACCATTTCTATCGTGATTTTGAATTCATGGGCTTGCAACGCCATCTCAAAATTTTAGGCATTTTCGCTCGCCTCGCGCATCGTGATGGCAAAACTCATTACTTAAACGACCTGCCTACGGTGCGAGATTATGTACGTAAGACCGCCAATCGCTATAAGGAACTCATCCCGCTCTTGCGCCTATTAGATACGCTGGAAAAAACAGCGCCCCAATTTGGATATACTTTTTAATGAAGGCGATGATACTAGCCGCCGGACGCGGCGAACGCATGCGCCCTTTAAGCGATCACTGTCCCAAACCACTACTCAAAGTACGTGGTCGCCCCTTAATCGTCTGGCATATTCTTAATCTAGTCAAAGCGGGCATCACGGAAATTGTCATCAATCACGCCCATCTCGGCGAGATGATAGAAGCGAGCTTGGGTGATGGCCAGCAATTCGGTGCGAAGCTACAGTATTCGCCGGAGCCAGTTGCACTAGAAACCGCAGGCGGCATTGCCCAGGCTTTGCCTTTGTTAGGCACCGAGCCCTTCATCGTCATTTCCGCCGACATTTATGCGCCCCATTTTGACTTCACGCAATGCCAAGGCGTTTTAGAAGATGCCGACATGTGGGGTAATCCCTATCCACCGGACAAACGCGATATGGCCTGGCTTTACATGGTCAAAAATCCCAGCTTTCATCCAGAGGGGGATTTTTCTCTGAGCTTAATGGGGCTTAAGAATGAAGGGGATCAGCGCCTCACTTTTGGCAATATCAGCGTGCTGCGACCCGAAATATTCAGTGGCATTCTGCCCGGCTCGCACGCAAAACTCGCTCCAATACTGCGCGATTTGGCCGATCGTGGGCAACTCGGTGGTGAACTGTATTCCGGTTTATGGCATAACATCGGCACCCCTGAACAATTAGAACAACTCAATGCGATCTTAAAACCAGCCCGCAACTAATCCCGAGCCAATGTCCACATCAAACAAGCCAGCATTTACGCCTATCATCATCTGCGGAGCCGGTCCGGTTGGGCAGGCTTTAGCCTTGATGCTAGAAAAAGTGGGTTTTGGCGCAAACGAAATCCGCCTATTCGATGGCAAAACCGAACATCAAACGCTGGCAGATCAACGCAGTATCGCGATGTCCTACGGCAGCGAGCAGATTTTAAAATCGCTCGCGGTGGAGATCCAAAGAAACACCAAAATTTCCGAAATCCATATCTCGCGCCGCCGCCAATTTGGTCGCAGCATCATCAAAGCTTGCAACTACAATCTACCCTCGCTAGGTATGCTTGCACGCTACAGCGACATCAGCCTTGCGCTATCGAAGGCGCTCGCAAGCAAAGGGATCGTCATTACCCGCCCCGAAAAAATTGCCAGCGTCGAGGAACACGATGACTATGTTGAAATCGCGCTTGCCAGCGGTGCTCGCCATCATTGCGCGCTTTTGATACAAGCCGAAGGCGGCGTGTTTTCAGACCAGCAAGCCATGTCGCAGCACCATGATTACCAGCAAACGGCGATCATCAGCGAGCTCACTTGTAGCCACCCGATTTTAAATCGCGCTTATGAGCGTTTTACAGAACAAGGGCCGCTCGCACTGTTACCGCAAGAGGATGGTTATAGTCTGGTGTGGTGCGTCCGTCCGGCCATTGCAAAGACACTGATGCAATTGCAAGACAGCGATTTCTTGAGCGCACTCCACGACGCATTTGGTGATCGCTTAGGGCGCTTCTTAAGCACATCACAACGCTATACTTATCCGCTCGGACTCAATGCGCAGGAACACCACAGCGCACGTCGTATCAAACTCGGTAACGCCGCACAAACGCTGCATCCTGTGGCGGGACAAGGCTTTAATTTAGGACTACGTGACGCATTTGTTTTGGCGCAGCATTTGACGGATATTCCACTGACAGGCAATCACGATGCAAAGACTGGGAATCAACTACAACAGGTTTTGAATACCTACCAAATCGCACGCCGCAGCGACCGCCAAACAACGATACGACTAACCGATGGCATGGCGCGCCTATTTGCCAATGATGCCGACCAAGATGCCGACCATGATCTCGGTCAAAGCTTGTTGGGCGCGGCTCTCTTTGGGCTGGACATTTTTACGCCAGCGAAACGAGTTTTGGCAGAACAAATGATTTTTGGTTCGCGCCACGAGGCACTATTTTAGCGTCGCTAATATCATCCTAAAAATGGCAGTCGGACGGATATGAGTGTGCATTTTTTCGGCTTTCTGGCTAGGCATAAATACCTTTGGTGCTAGGAAAGCGCGGATTTATTCGATAAGCGCGAAACACCGCTTTTTTAGGAACCTGAATTTTCGACCTTGTTCGACGAAAAAATGGAGTTTCCCTCCGGGTTCGGCACAAAAATTAAACTCATGGGCGATTTTGGCAGCAAATTCCCTTGCTTGGCACCCTGCGGAAATGTTGCTACCAAACTCATCCCATTTTGGGCTCGAACGCGCATACCGAATAAATCCGCGCTTCCCTAGGCAATTTCACGCCATCAATGGCATACATGTGACGACCGATCAAACCTTGTGCATCACAGGTCAGCAGCACTTGGGTAAACACGTCGTTGATTTCTGTCGATAGCTCGCGCACAAACTTGGCGATGGTGGTGAACTGCGGTGAACT
>JAHFQV010000178.1 GCA_023259175.1 Oxalobacteraceae bacterium
AAATCAACGTGGAAGCGGTGAATTTAGCCTCGATACATTGATGTCTTCGATTAGTAAAAGCTTGGCTGCATTTGATGTTGCCGTGCAGGCGACCGGCATGGATACCAGTATTACGACTTTGACGATGAGTGAATTTGGTCGCACTTTGCAGCCAGCTTCAGGCGGCGGTACCGATCACGCTTGGGGAAACCACTGGTGGTTGATGGGTGGCGCTGTGAAAGGCAAACAGGTGTTAGGAAGTTTTCCATCGCTAGTGCTAGGCGGTGTGGATGATGGCGACCAATGGAAGAAAGGGCGCTGGGTTCCAACCACCAGTGCCGATCAAGTTGGCGCCACATTAATGCAGTGGCTAGGCGTGCCGACGAGCGAGCTGACGGTGGCATTTCCAAATCTCGCTAATTTTTCTCAAAAAACGCTCGCGCTATTGAACGCGTAAACACTTGAACACCTGACGAGATCACACGATTCACCTAAATAAAATCAAGAAAAAATTTTGGAGCAGATTTTTTATGCCGACTAAAGAATATTATGGAACTGCGAACGCCGATACTGTTACACGCACCGATATTACTAAGGACAATGAATGGTCGCGCTATTGGGCTAAAGAAGGCGATGACAATATTACTTGGTGGATGGGCGAGGTGTCCGGTGGGCCGGGTAATGACACGATTAAGGCACCCGATGGCAGCAATTATGGCGATCTGTATGTCATCTATTGGGATAATCCTGCGAGCATCACCGTAGATTTGGAAGCAGGTTATGCGATCGATGGCTGGGGTGGACGTGACACCCTCATTAATATCCACCATGTCTCGTCCGCTAACCGTGACGATAAGCTATATGGTTCTCAGGGGAATGACGATTTCCAGTTGAACTGGGGGCATACCTATGTAGATGGTCGCGATGGTTTTGATCAAGTCGCTATGGAAGGTCCGGCATCGGCTTGGAGTTTTAAAGCGAGCGCCGATGGTAGAACGGTGTTCGTGACCAACGTCGCTAAACCCGCCGAACGTGCGTTTGAATTACACAATATTGAAAAGATCGTTTTATACAGCGGTGACTCTATCTTAGTCAAAGATTTGATTGATATTACACAAGTGGGTCCACAAGCCTTAGTAGAGTCGTCCAGCATACGATGGAATGCTGCATCGGCTATCGGTACACCAGCCAAAATCACCTATAGTTTCGCAGATATTCTTCCGAGCTATGGTGCGGGTAATGGTGTCACAAGTGGCACCGGTAGCGTAGTCTGGACAGCTGAAGAAAAGACACTCGTGCGGCAAGCCTTAGGTATGATCGCCAACGAAACGCTTTTGACGTTTCAAGAAGTCAGCGATGGTGGAACTAGCTATGGTCAAATGCGTTTTGGCATCAATCATCAAAGCACGACCAGCGCATATTCTTTTTTACCCGATACCAATTTAGGTGATTTGGCGGGCGATATTTGGTTGAGCGACAGCATCGCATCAAATATGCAAAAAGGAAGTGCAGGTTGGGCAGTGCTATTGCGAGAAATTGCGCATAGCTTGGGATTGAAAACACCACTGACTGACGCTTATACTGGAAGCGCCACGATCATCATGAGAGATCAGCATGATACGCGTTACACCATCATGTCCAGCAATGATGTGATGAATGGTGTGGCGAGAGATGACTTGGGTATGTACGATTTGAGCGCGCTACGTTACCTCTATGGTACGCGCCAAGTGAATATGAGTGACGACAAATATGTCTTCACCGACGCCAGTACCGCGTCTCAGCATTTGATAGTCGATGATGGCGGTAGCAATACAATCGACGCATCCGCAGTGTCGGTCGGCGCACGCATTGATTTGCGTTCTGGGATGTTAAGTTCAATAGGGCGCAATAGTGAGGGTGCGGCCGTCATCGAAAACATATCACTGGCAACAGATGCGAAAGTCGATACCGCGATCGGCACCAGCTTTGACGATATTTTGATCGGCAATTCGTCGGATAATTTATTTGTGAGTATGGGTGGCAATGACCAAGTCGATGGGGGTACAGGCACTGACACACTACAGCTACCGAATAGTGCCGTTAGCTACGATATTTATGTTTCCGAGTTTTCTGGCAATTTAATTGTGAGTTCGAAAGACAATTACGCGGGAACCGCGTCGCTCAAAAATATAGAAACGCTCAAATTTTCGGATCAAACACTGCGCATACTAAACACCCTGAGTGGAACACTCGCCGCAACAGGGAGTGATGCGAATGATCTCATCTTGGGCAACAGCAGCGACAACATCATACAAGGCGCTAAAGGTGACGATCTTATCTTTGGTAATGGCGGTAACGATAGTATCGACGGAGGCACAGGATTTAACGTCGCCGCCTATCACGGCGCACGCGGTAATTTCCTCATCAGCAAAACGGCAAATGGCTACCTCGTTAGTGATAAATCCGGCCCCGAAGGCGATGACACACTCAGCAACGTCGCGCAAGTCGTATTTTCGGATATGCACATCAATCTCGTGGCAGCGCAAGTTTTCAAGAGTATCAGCGCCAAAGACTTACAATCGATAGAAGAACTCTACGTCGCTTTCTTCAACCGTGTGCCAGATGCCGATGGTTTGGCCTATTGGGCTGGACAAATCAAAGCAGGCAAAACCATGCAAAACGTGGCTGACGCATTCTACGGCGCGGCACTTTATTTCTCGGATATCACAGGCTACAAAGCCGATATGTCAAATGACGACTTTGTAAAAATAATTTACAAAAACGTGCTCGGACGCAGCGGCGCAACCGCACCGCCCGATGCCGATGTCAAATATTGGAGTGACTCACTGGCAAGCGGGCAGGCCAGTAAATCAAGCCTGATCGCAACGATGCTCTATTCGGCCCACACCTTTAAAGGCGACAAAACCTGGGGCTGGGTTCCCGACCTTTTAGATAATAAACTTCTAGTGGCAAATTACTTCGCTGTTCAGCAAGGCTTAAGCTACAACACCGATTACGACTCCATCACCAAAGGCATGGCAATCGCCGGCGCTGTCACCGCCACCGACACTGGCGCAGCCATGAAATTGATAGGCGTACCGGATGCTGGGTTTGATTTGATGCTGGTTTGAGCGAGATTTTTTTGCTTGGGTTGGAGCGGATCGCAGATGAATTTGCGAGCAAGAGGCATATTGAACCCGGGGAAGCGCGGGTCTATTTGGTATCTGCGTTTGAGTACAAAATGGGGTGGCTTCGCGTCGAAAGTTAAGCAAATCAACCGCACTTTCCTCGCACATCACCACCACGAAAAAATTTATTTACGCTGTTCTTTCAAGAGCTGTATTTGCCAACTCAATAATCGCGCTTCTTGACCAAGAAGCTCTTCGGCACCCGCGCTTCCAAGCTTTACTTTTCGTTCAAGACGGTCACGAATTAAAGTTTCGGATTTGACGATCTCTTGCATCACGCTTACCCGTTGCGGATGACTCTGCGCATAGCCCAGTGTTGTTTGCAAAATCGCCCGCTCCAACTCATCAACAGCGCCCTGATTCACACCACCAAGCGCAAGTTTCGCCCTCCGTTCAACAAGCATTTGTTCCAAAATCGCAAGGTGTTTTTGCTCTAAATGCCGTAGCCGTGTTTCGGGTTTTTCAGGCGGGCTTTCTAATTTCTGTTCCGCAAAAGCGTCGCCTGCAAAATTCAAAGTAAGGACGATTAAGGCAAAAAATAGTCGTTTCATGTTCCGTTCCAAATTTGAATGGGTTGTTGAATTTAGTTGGTCGATTGACTAGTAGGGAAGTTTATCATTAATTTCGTTTTGGAGAAGATAATGAAAGTGGTGAAATTAATAAAATATGCTGGGATAGGATTGCGTATTGCGTAGTTAGGTAGGGAATTAATGAGGAAAAGCTTTTGATTCCTCTCGGGAGAGGTAAATCGTTTTCCCGCGCTAAGCATGTATTATATCTATGCATGGAAGTCTATCGGATGGATTAGTTGGAAAGTGATAATGCTACACTCTTGAACGGATTAAGCTCAAAAAATCAACTGCAATCTGAGTTTTTCCCCATTTTTTTGTGCGGATTGAACTTGAGGAATACCCGATCATTGTGCCGTTTCCGCCAATATAGAGTAGATAATAGCGTGCTGATTCCCTGTGTCGTGAAATGGTAAAACAAATTTAAGGATGAACAAAAATGAGACGTATGCTTGCAATCGCAGTAGCATTCGCTGCTATTTTTTGGTTTGCTGCGTTGATTTTGGCGAAGGATGATTCTTGGTATTCAGTAAGCTCAATCAATCGGGAGAATGAAGTCGTCGTTTTGTGGAAATTGACTCGAAGCCATGGAGGGGGATTTAATGGGTTTGATAATAATCCCGTCACTACAACTGTTCGAGGCTACGATGCAAGTCGTCAGTTTTTTATCGAAGGGAAAGAGCCATCGTCACGTTCCCCAGAGTCGATTCCTTTTGTAAAAACCGCAAATTACGAGTTCGAGTTTCAGCCTTGGATTTCTGGAAATAGAATTTACCCCGAAGGCTGTAGTGGTGATGATAATAGTTTCTATGGGTCGAACGCTTGTCTCGCGTATCACCCTGGGAAATTCCCCTTGCCGCAAGTCGGACATCGCGTCGAGGAAATTTGGCGCTCTGGGCGTAATATAATCTTTCCTGTAGTCGGTCAAGCTGACTGCGTGTTGCCCATACCCGACCGCGTCGTGACGATTCAAGATTCTAGAGTTGCCTACTTCCCCTCAAGTCAAACCCTTTATTTGGTGGAAATCGATGAGGAGCCTAATGTTCTTTATGTATCAAAGTCATGTGCTAAGCTTGAGCGTGTTGACTATAGTCGTCATGCCGAGTATGTAAAAGAGAAAATAGGTGACTGTAGGGGGAACGAAATCGTCTTAGACATCGTTCCAGCTGCCAATGTAAGACGACCCTCGTTAATGACGGAATGCGGAAACGATTCAGGAGTACTCAATCTGGATACCGGTGCTTTTATTTCAATCCCTCGGAACGAGGGTTTTTTCTGGGGAAGCGACGGTACCAAGGTAGTGCTGTATATCGATTCGAACGCCGATGGAGAAGGAGGTGTGTCGAGATATTTTGTGCTTGCAAAAATTCTAAATATCTATACCGGTGAAATCGAGGAAGTGAAAACCTACTACACGCCGACGATACGAGGATCGATGGGAAAAAGCTGGTGG
>JAHFQV010000075.1:0-1191 GCA_023259175.1 Oxalobacteraceae bacterium
GCTTTAGCGGTCAACTGCCGTTTCTAGGATGATTGTATGCACTTAGATAATCGCGCTCAGAGTTTATTAAAGACCTTGGTTGAACGGTATATTGCCGACGGTCAGCCTATTGGTTCGCGTGAGCTTTCCAAAATTTCAGGTCTGGATTTGTCGCCCGCGACGATACGCAACGTCATGGCGGATTTGGAAGAAATGGGTTTTGTTACGAGCCCACATACTTCATCTGGACGGGTGCCTACGCCGCGGGGTTATCGGGTTTTTGTCGATCAATTACTGACCGTGCAGGAGATTGACGAAACCATGCTTGAGTCGCGTTTGCATTCGAGTATCGTGACAGGTTCGCCGCAAAAAATTATCGCTAATGCGGCGCAAGTTTTATCTTCGCTTTCGCAATTTGCTGGCATCGTCATTACGCCGCGCCACGAGTCCGTCTTTAAGCAAGTTGAATTTTTACGTCTCTCGGAAAAACGCATTTTGCTCGTCGTCGTGACGCCTAACGAGGAGGTGCATAATCGTCTCTTGTTGACTGCGGTCGATTATTCGCCCACCCAATTGATACAAGCTGCAAATTATTTGAATCAGCATTTTGCCGGGCAGAGCTTTGATCAGGCACGCTTGCGCATACGTGGCGAGCTGCAACAATTACGTGACGATATGAATGCCTTAATGTGCGCTGCGCTCGATGCTGGAAGTGAGGCGATGGCCGATGCGAGCGATGATGTCGTCATTTCAGGCGAACGAAATTTACTCAATGTGACCGACTTGTCCTCGAACATGGGTTCACTTCGACATTTATTTGATATGTTCGAGCAAAAAACTGGCTTGATGCAGTTGCTAGACGTGTCGAGCAATGCGTCGGGTGTGCGGATTTTTATCGGCGGTGATTCGCAATTAGTCCCGATGGAGGCGATGAGTGTCGTGACAGCGCCTTATGAAAGCAACGGGAAAGTCGTGGGAACCTTAGGTGTTATTGGACCGACCCGCATGGCTTACGAAAGAGTGATACCGATTGTCGATATCACTGCCAAATTATTGTCCAATGCATTGAATTATTGAATTTGGGGTTTTTGGCATGGATCAGGCCAACTACAGTGACATTTCGGTACTGATTGTCGATGACAACGACATGACGCGAGAGACTTTGCGCGTTGTTTTGCATCATGTCGGCTATCAAATCGTGGGCGAAGCTGG
>JAHFQV010000075.1:1291-4928 GCA_023259175.1 Oxalobacteraceae bacterium
TTTTTCTTATTTTTCTTATTTTTTCTTATTAGGACATGCGGCTTTGCTACAATTTCCGTAGAGCGCTAAAGCATGTTCTGCGATGACGAAGCCGCGTTCAAGTGCGACCACTTGCTGACGTTTTTCAATTTCTTCGTCATAAAATTCTTCGACTTTGCCGCAATCTAAACACACCAAATGGTCGTGGTGAGAGCCTTCGTTGAGTTCGAAAACAGCTTTTCCAGACTCAAAATGATTCCGATTTAAAAGTCCCGCTTGTTCAAATTGAGTGAGAACACGATAGACGGTGGCGAGTCCGACATCCATACTTTCGAGTAATAGAATCTTGTACACATCTTCCGCAGTTAAATGGCGAATGACACTGTTTTGAAAGATTTCAAGAATCTTGAGACGCGGCAAGGTGGCTTTCAGGCCGCTGGCTTTCAGGTCTGGCGTGTTATTTGTCATGTTTTCAGTCAAAAATGGGCTAAGTGCTTTATGATATAGGGTTTTGGGGCTAGATAGAGCATAATTTAGCTTCGAGTTTTTTGACGATGTTATCAAACTTCGTTATGGCGGGGGGTAACGCAAAAACACTGGGGGCGGTTTCAGGTGCCGCTTCTTAGATGGATGTGTTTTTGCTTTAATTATTTGAGAGAATTTATGGCCTTGGTTTACCTTAAAAAGACACGCTACACTTTGCGTAATTGGGCAACACTCGCTGTTTTTGGTGCAGCACTCAGCGCATGCGCGAGCAATGGACCGGTCGCTACGCCTGCAAGCGAAGCTAGCGCCACTTCCACTCCGACTTCAAGTCCCACTAATACCAGCGGCGCGCAGGTGACACCACCGAGCGGACTGGATAAATTATTTGGCTTTATCTCGCCCTACCGTATCACGATTCAACAAGGTAATTTCGTTTCGCAAGAAATGATGACGCAAGTCAAAGAGGGCATGACCCGTGAGCAGATTCGTCAAATTTTGGGAACCGCCTTACTCACCGATATGTTTCACGAAGACCGTTGGGACTATCCCTTCCGTTTGATTAAACCCAATGGCGAAGTGGTGGCTAGCCGTGTCGCCATTTATTTTAAAAATAATACGGTTGAGCGTTTTGAAGGTGGCAATTTGCCCACTGAAAAAGAATACCTAGCGCATATTGCGACCTCCGCGATTGCAACGCGCAATGATTCTGCGCCTTTGAGCGATTCACCCAAGAAAAAATAGCGCGAGATCGAGTTTATGTCATTACACAAAATTGCCGTTGCGGGCGCGTCTGGCCGCATGGGAAAAATGCTGATCGAAAGCATACTCGCGAGCGAAGATATGGTTTTGGTCGGCGCTTTAGATGTTGCGCAGTCGCCTGCACTCGGATCGGATGCTGGGAGTACTTTGGGTGAAAATTTGGGCGTAAAGATTGAATCTGATTTCGAGAAAGCTTTAGCAGACGCTGAATTTTTGATTGATTTCACCCGTCCCGAAGGCACGCTCAAGCATTTGGAATATTGTGCCGCGCATGGCATTAAAATGATTATCGGTACCACCGGTTTTGACGACGAGGGTAAAGCCGCTATCGCTCACGCTGCCGAAAAAACGGCTATCGTTTTTGCGCCGAATATGAGCGTGGGTGTGAATGTGACGCTGAAATTATTGGAGATGGCTGCCAAGAGTTTTGCAGAAGGCTATGACATCGAAATCGTCGAAGCCCATCATCGCCATAAAGTTGATGCACCTTCTGGCACTGCGCTGAAAATGGGTGAAGTGATTGCCGATGCATTAGGACGTGATTTGAAGGAAGTGGGTGTATTTTCGCGTGAGGGTGTGACCGGTGAACGGGACCCTTCTTCTATCGGTTTTGCGACGATACGCGGCGGCGATATTGTGGGTGACCATACTGTTTTGTTTGCAGGGATAGGCGAACGTGTAGAAATCAGCCACAAATCCTCCAGCCGCGTCACCTATGTCCACGGTAGCTTGCGCGCCGCACGGTTTTTGGCTGACAAAAAAACGGGCTTGTTCGATATGTTCTCGGTGCTCGGTTTTAAATAAGAGGGAGTTTCATGCCGATCACGATGAGTCAATATTGGTTGCAATTGGATGATCTGAGTAAGACGGTGGTGTTCTGCTTGATTTTGATGTCCTTGACTTCATGGTTCATCATTTTTTCTAGAGCGTGGCGGTTTTGGCGCGTGCGAAAAAGTGCGCCCGCGCAAGCCTTGTTTTGGGATGCACCTAGTTTTGAAGAAGCCGTCAATTTACTCAGCCTAAGCGACGTCGAAAACATTTATTTGCCGCTGGCACAGAAATCGATTGCTGCGGTTAATGCCCACGGAAATTCAAATCGACGCATGGGAAAAACTCAGCTGCCGGAGATTTTGACCCGCGTCCTACGACAGGAACTTAATCGCGTGATCGTCAAGCTTGAGTCGGGCTTGACCGTGTTGGCTTCAATCGGGGCTACTGCGCCTTTTGTAGGTTTGCTTGGCACCGTTTGGGGTATTTACCATGCCTTGACTGCGGTATCGGGCGCGAATGCAATTCAAATTGAAGTGGTCGCCGGCCCGGTCGGCGAAGCATTGGTGATGACAGGTTTAGGTTTGATGGTCGCGATTCCCGCTGTCTTGGCGTATAACGCCTTGAACCGTATCAACCGAATTACCTTCTCCGAATTAGATGGTTTTGCTTTTGATTTGCACGCGCATTGGAGCGCGAACGCCTTGGCGACAAACAGCGCGATTGTCAAGCCTACAGAATAGGAATAGAGATGGGTTTCGGGCAATTTCAAGCGGGGAGTGGAAGCGGGGAGCGGCAGCGCAGAACCATGCACACGATGTCTGAAATTAATGTCACGCCTATGGTCGATGTAATGCTGGTATTGCTCGTCATTTTTATTCTGGCTGCGCCCTTACTCAACCATGCAATACGCTTAGAATTGCCAAAAGCTGAGGCGGCTGTTTTACCATCGCAAATTGAAACCATCACATTGGCCTTGGATGCACGCGGCGACTTGTTTTGGGAAGTCGAAAAGATCGATCTCAAAGTTTTAAAGACGCGTTTGAGCGCATACGCAAAAAAGACACACACACCCGAGATTTTGCTTAGAGCCGATAAAGCGACACGCTACGAAAACATAGCCCAGGTAATGGCGACGGTGCAGGCAGAAGGGCTGAATAAAATTGGATTTGCAACTGACGCGAAAAGCCCTGAACTAGCGAAGCCTGAACTAGCTAAGCCAGCCCAGTCCAACAAACAAAAAATATCACTCGAAAAAAACGAGTGATGCCACTTTTAATGTCCCTGCACAACGCGAGGACATACGCATATTTACGACTACTTTACGAATACTTTACGATCACGTCATGCAAGAAAAATATAATCCAAACGAAGTTGAACAAGCCGCCCAGTCTCACTGGAATCAAACGGATGCGTTTAAAACGCTAGAAAATAATCCGCGCTTCCCTAAGGGTAAATACTACGCCTGTTCCATGTTGCCTTATCCCTCAGGAAAGCTGCACATGGGTCATGTGCGCAACTACACCATCAACGACATGCTGGCACGTCAGCTCCGCATGAAGGGTTATAACGTCTTAATGCCGATGGGTTGGGATGCGTTTGGCTTGCCCGCCGAAAATGCGGCAATCGCGTATAAAAAATCGCC
>JAHFQV010000075.1:5028-17338 GCA_023259175.1 Oxalobacteraceae bacterium
GATGGCGCGGTGATGGGCGTGCCTGCGCATGATGAACGCGATTTCGCTTTTGCGAAGAAATATGGCATCGCGATTAAACAAGTAGTTGCAGTCGCAGGTGAATCTTTCACCACTGAGGCTTGGGCCGACTGGTACGGCGATAAGCAAAAATGCCTGACCGTCAATTCGGGAAAATACGATGGCTTAAATTACAAAGCCACGGTGGATGCGGTGGCGGCTGATTTGGTCGCCAAAGGCGCAGGCGAAAAGAAAACTACCTGGCGTTTGCGTGACTGGGGTATTTCCCGTCAGCGTTACTGGGGTACGCCGATTCCGATTATTCACTGCGCAAGCTGTGGTGATGTACCGGTGCCGTATGAAGATTTGCCGGTGGTATTGCCGACCGAATGCATCCCAGACGGCTCAGGTAATCCTTTAAAGACGCATGCCGAATTTTTGAACGTGCCATGCCCTAAGTGCGCTAGCCCAGCGCAGCGCGAAACCGATACCATGGATACCTTCGTTGATTCCAGTTGGTACTTCATGCGCTATACCTGTCCCGATGCGAGCACGATGGTCGATGAGCGTAATGATTACTGGATGAGTCCGCAGGGCATGGATCAGTACATCGGCGGTGTTGAGCATGCGGTTTTGCATTTGCTGTATGCCCGCTTCTGGACCAAGGCCATGCGCGATATGGGTTTGGTGAAAATCGACGAGCCATTTAAAAACTTGTTCACGCAAGGCATGCTCCTCAACGAGTCATACTATCGGGAAGAAGCCAGTGGTAAGAAAATCTGGTTCTATCCCAACGAAGTCGAAGTCCAGCACGATGAAAAAGGGCGTCCGATTTCCGCTAGTTTAAAGAGCGATGGCCAGCCAGTACAAATGGGCGGCATTGAAAAAATGTCCAAGTCCAAAAACAATGTGGTGGAGCCGAAAGACATCATCAGTCAATTTGGTGCTGATACCGCGCGCTTGTTCACGATGTTCGCCGGACCACCCGATCAAAGTGCGGCCTGGAGTAGCAGTGGTGTGGAAGGCGCATCGCGCTATCTACGCCGTTTGTGGGCGACGGCTTTGAAATGCTCAGCCAGCGTCGCACAAGGCGCAACACCTGCAACGGAATATGCAGCCGAGGTTAAAGCCCTGCGTTTTGAAGTGCATCACACCTTGAAACAAATCGACAGCGATTACGAACGCTTGCAGTACAACACCGTGGTGTCCGGTGCGATGAAGTTATTGAACACGATCGAATCGTTTAAGTCAGAAGCCGCTGGTTCTGCTGCCGCTTTACGTGAGGCTTTCGGCATTTTGTTGCGCGGCTTGTATCCGGTTTGCCCACACATCACGCACGCTTTGTGGAATGAGCTCGGCTACACCGCAGCGCTGGGCGAAATCATTGACGCACCTTGGCCGCAAGTCGATGCTGCCGCTTTGGTGCAAGATGAAATCGAATTGATGGTGCAAGTCAATGGCAAATTGCGCGGCAGTATCCGAGTCGCCAAAGAGGCCGATAAAGCGACGATAGAAGCGGCAGCAGTCGCCAATGAAAGCGCTGCGCGTTTCATCGAAGGCACGCCGAAGAAAATTATTGTGGTGCCAGGTAAGTTGGTTAATATTGTAGTGTAGTCGTGGTGGGCGGGTGTAAGCCGCCATGCCCGTCACCCAAAACAGAATGAAAGTTTCCATGCGCTTGTTTCGTATTCTGAAAATGGTAGTTTATGTGGTTTGCTTAACGAGTCTCGGTGCTTGCGGCTTTGCGCTGCGCGGGCCAGTTACTTTTCCATTTAAGAGCATTTACGTCGGTATTCCCGATAGCTCGGAATTTGGCGGTAATCTTAAGCGCAATATTCGCGCCAATGGTCAGACCATCGTGACCAATGAGGCGGCGAAAGCGGAAGTGATCTTAGATGTACTCGATGAAAAGCGTGAGAAGACGATTTTGTCTTTAAATAGCCAGGGACGTGTGCGTGAATTTAGTCTCGGTTTTCAATTGAAATTTCGCCTGCGTGATCAAGCAGGTCATGAAGTGCTGGCACCGACAACCCTAGGATTGAAACGTAATATCAGCTTTAAAGAAAATGAAGTCTTGGCGAAGGAAGCGGAAGAAAATCTGCTCTATCGGGATATGCAATCTGAATTGGTGCAGCAGATGATGCGCCGCCTGGCGGTGGTTAAGATGAGCGTAGCTGCTCAAGAAAATTAGGAAATAATCCTATGCAAATGCGCTACGACGCGATTGATGCTCATCTCGCTAAAGGTTTGGCGGCCTTGTATGTCATTAGCAGCGACGAGCATTTGTTAGCCCAAGAAACGGCCGATAAAATTCGTCGTGCGGCGAAAGAGCAGGGCTTTCTCGAGCGTGAAATCTTGACCGTGGAACGTTATTTCAAATGGGGGCAATTGCTGGCGGCGAATCAATCGCAATCCCTATTCGGCGACCGCAAATTGATTGACCTGCGCATTCCTAGCGGCAAGCCGGGCAAAGACGGTAGCGCTGCTTTACAAGAATATATTCACAATTTATCGCCCGACAATCTGACTTTGATTAGCTTACCCAAATTGGATTGGGCAACGCAAAAAGCGGTATGGGTGACGGCATTACAGCAGTCAGCGGTGTATATCGACATTCCTTTAATTGAGCGACCCGCCTTGCCCAATTGGATCAGCCTGCGTTTGTCAGCACAGGGGCAAAGTGCCGATCGCCCCAGTTTGGAATTTATCGCCGATAGAGTTGAGGGTAATTTACTCGCGGCGCATCAAGAGATACAGAAATTAGGCTTACTTCATCCGCCGGGAAAATTAAGCTTTGAAGCCATCCACGATGCCGTGCTCAATGTCGCTCGTTACGATGTTTTTAAACTCAATGAAGCCATGTTATCGGGCGATGTAGCCCGCTTGGTGCGCATGTTAGATGGCTTAAAAGGCGAGGGCGAAGCGCTACCCTTGGTGTTGTGGGCGATGGCAGAAGAATTGCGTACTTTATTAAAATTGAAATTGGGCGTTGCCGATGGACGACCATTAAGTGCGCTCTTAAAGGAATATCGCATCTGGGGCGCGCGAGAAAAACTCATGGAACCGGCTTTACGCCGCGTGAGTTTGAAGATTTTGCAAGCGGCATTACAGGATGCAGCGCAGGTCGATAAAATGGTCAAAGGACTGCGCGCAAAAGCATTTGCTGGAGATGCCTGGGATGCTTTGCTACAGTTGGGCTTGCGGGTTGCGAAAGCAAATTAGCGCCGCATCTTGAATTTTTTTGAAGGCTTTTGTTTTAGGTTTAAAAATGATGACCACCGTAGTAAGCACAGATCACATCACCGGATATATGCAAAGCTTAGGGCAGCAAGCACGCATCGCTTCGCGTGCCATGGCCAAGGCCGATACGGCCACTAAGAATCAAGCATTGGTATCGATTGCCCTTGCGATTCGGCGTGATGCCAACATCCTTCGTGCGGCCAACGAAAAAGACTTGATCGCCGCCAAAAATGCAGGGATGGAAGCGGCCATGCTCGATCGTTTGGCACTCAGTGAGCTAGCCATCGCGACCATGGCAGAGGGCTTAGAGCAAATCGCACGCTTGCCCGATCCGATCGGTGAAATCTCAAACATGAAATACCGCCCTTCAGGAATACAGGTAGGGCAAATGCGCGTGCCTTTAGGTGTCATCGGCATTATTTACGAAGCCCGCCCCAATGTTACCGTCGATGCGGCGGGTCTTTGCATCAAGAGCGGTAACGCCACGATTTTGCGGGGTGGTTCAGAGGCGATCCATTGCAATCGCGCCTTGGCGCTATTGGTCAAAGAAGGCTTGCAGGCGGCGGGTTTACCTAGCGATGCGGTGCAAGTGGTCGATACCACAGATCGTGCCGCAGTCGGCGCACTCATTACCATGCCGGAATATGTCGATGTGATTGTTCCTCGTGGCGGCAAAGGATTGATTGCGCGCTTGATGAAAGAGAGTACGGTACCGATGATCAAACATTTAGACGGAATTTGCCATGTCTACGTGGATGATAAAGCCGATTTAAAAAAAGCCGTCAACATCGCCTTTAATGCTAAATGCCATCGCTATGGCACCTGTAATACGATGGAAACTTTGCTGGTCGCGCAGAACATCGCCGCACAGCTTTTACCCGAACTGGCACAGCGCTACGAAACCGAACATGTTGAACTGCGTTGCGACGAACAAGCGGCAGCACTCTTGCCGAATTATCCTCATCTCGCGCAGGCGCAAGAACAGGATTGGTCTACCGAATACTTAGCGCCGATACTAGCGATCAAGCTGGTCACTGACATAGATCAAGCAATTGAACACATCAATCACTATTCATCCAAGCATACGGAGTCTATTATTACCGAAGACTACACGCGTGCTATGCGCTTTTTGCGTGAAGTCGATTCCGCTTCCGTGATGGTGAACGCCTCGACCCGTTTTGCCGATGGTTTTGAATATGGTTTGGGTGCGGAAATCGGCATTTCAAACGACAAATTGCATGCGCGAGGACCGGTTGGTTTGGAAGGCCTGACTTCCCTAAAATATGTCGTGTTCGGACACGGTGAAATACGTTCATAAAAGTCGATGGAGGAAGCTATGTTATACATTAAAGCATTTCATATTGTGTTTGTGGCCGCTTGGTTCGCAGGCCTTTTTTATTTGCCGCGCATCTTCGTCAATCTGGCCATGGAAACACATCATGCCAGTATTGAGCGTTTAGTGCTGATGGCGCGCAGACTGTATCGTTTTATGAGCTTGCTGGCGCTGCTTGCATTGGCTCTGGGTATCTGGCTGTGGCAGGGCTATGGTATCGGTAGTGGCCCCGGCAATGGCTGGATGCACGCCAAGCTGGCGACTGTGATTTTACTCATCGGTTACCACCATGCTTGCGGCAGCATTTTGAAAAAATTTGAAAAGGGCGTGAATCAACGCAGTCATACTTGGTTTCGCGTATTTAACGAAGTACCCGTCCTCTTGATGATCATCGCCGTGATTTTGGTGGTGGTGAAGCCCTTCTAAAATTTTGTTTGTATTGATTTAAGAAAGTGTAGTAAAGCAGTCCCTTCTGCCACGCAGCGTGGTAGAAGTTTTTAAAACCATGACGGAAAAAAGGTCCCCCATGAAAACACGTTATTCCTATTTTTGCCCATGCCCGCGCGGCTTGGAAACTGCGCTTGCTGAAGAGTTAGGCGAGATCGCCGCTTTAGCAACGCCAAAAACTATCCACGTTCACACCCAAGTGCCAGGCGGTGTGCATTTTTCTGGCGAGCTAACAGACGCCTATCACGTCAATTTGCATTCGCGAATCGCGTCGCGGGTTTTATTGCGGATGGCGCATGCGGGTTACGCCAACGAAAACGATATTTATGACCTCACGCTAGAACAGCCGTGGGAAGAATGGTTTGGCTATCACCATACGATACGGGTTGACGTGACCGCTGTTAAGTCGCCCTTAAAGAGCTTGGAATTTACCACGCTCAAAATCAAAGATGCCGTGTGCGATCGTTTCCGCGACCAATTCACACAACGCCCTTCCGTCGATACCAAACAGCCAGATATGCGCATCGTTGGCTTCTTGGACGCACATAATTACACCGTGTATCTGGACACCTCGGGCGAAGCGCTTTTTAAACGCGGCTGGCGTTTGGAAACAGGCGACGCACCACTACGCGAAAATTTAGCCGCAGGACTATTGCGTACCGCAGGCTGGAAACCCGGCGTACCCTTGTTCGACCCCATGTGCGGTTCCGGCACCATCTTGATTGAAGCAGCGCAAATGGTGGCGGGCATTCCTCCCGGCATGCGCCGTGAATTTGCCTTTGAAAAATTCACTCATTTTGTCGAAGAAGAATGGCAAGACATCAAAAACAAAATTCGCGCAAATCCTTTACCATCCGAACCCAGCATTTTTGGCAGCGATATTTCCGGCGACATGGTGAATATGACGCGCAACAATCTCAATAAAGCAGGCATCAAATTTGAGGTGCCACTCAAACAAATCGAAGCACAAGAAATCAAAGCACCGACCGAACAAGCAGGCATCCTATTGACCAATCCCCCCTATGGCGAACGTATCGGTGTACGCGGCGATCAAAGCTTCGAACCGGACGACTTAGCACGCGAATTTTTCACCGCCTTTAGCACGACCTTAAAACAAAGATTCGCAGGCTGGAGCGTATTTTTATTCACCGCAGATTTAGGCTTGCCGAAATTATTGCGCTTAAAAGAATCGCGCAAGACTCCGTTTTTTAATGGCGCTCTGGAATGCCGCTTATTTCGTTTTGATATGGTGGCAGGATTTAATCGCCGTGAGGCGGCTAAGCCTAAGGATGGGGAGTAACGCGACTTAGGATTTACCAATTGTCGTGCGCGTCGTTCATTGAATTTTTCCGGAATAGAATCCGTGTTTACATCTTTTTTATATATGAAAATTTCCCAGCCCTTATACACGACTTCCAACTTGGTCTTGTGTTTTTCGATTTTGTTTTCGTGCGCAACATCAATGGCGAAGAGCGATCCAGTCGGAGACCTCCCACCGGTCGAACAATTTTTTCAAAATCCAAGTTTTAGTCAAGCGCAACTCGCACCCAACGGAAAGTCAGTTGCTGTTTTGATCGGGAAAAAGGACACGCCGTCCTTGTTAGCTGTTTATGATTTGAAGAGCGCAGATGTCAAGGTGATTGCAAGTTTTAGAGAGCTAGACATCAATCATTTTCAGTGGATTAGCGATACACGCTTGGTGTTTGATACTTGGGATAGTCAGTCGGCGTTGGCGGAAACGTATGAAGGGCCAGGACTTTTTGCTGTTAACTCGGATGGGAGTGGGTTTCGCCAACTTGTCAGTCGTATCCAATATACAGAACGATCTACGGGGGAGCGGGGCGAGCGCGATTTGTTGCCTTGGTATAGTAAGCTACTACGGACCGCGGGGCGGCAAAATTCGGAATATGTCTATGTGATTCGTCCTATGTTAGATAGCCTGAATTGGAACGAAGTTGAGCATGTTTCGCTATTGCGATTGAATACTTTGACCGGAAAGGCTGAAAAAGTGGATGGGCCATTCGGCGCTCAGCACTGGATGCTGGACAATAATGGTGAACCACGAATTTCAGTCACGCGGGAAAAAAACATTGAAATTATTAATTATCTTGATCCAGTAAAAAAAATCTGGCGAAAGCTGGCGAGTTTCGATATGTATCTTCGCGAAGGCGCGTCGTTTAGCCCTCATGCTTTTGGTGCCGATGGGCGTTTGTATGTCGAGGCAAATAATGGACATGATAAAGAAGGACTCTATTCTTTTGACCTTGACCAATTAAAGATCAGCGATAAAGCTATTTTTTCACTTGAGCATTATGATTTTAATGGAAGCCTCATTACTGATTCAAATCGAACACTAGGTGTACGCTATACCAGTGATGCGGAGGAGACTTACTGGTTTGATAGTGCAATGAGTGGTATTCAAAGGACGGTGGATAGCAAATTACCTAACACAGTAAATCGAATCTCAATCGCGCAGCGTTCCGAATCCCCGATTGTTTTGGTTGAAGCACATTCTGATATTCAGCCAACGGTGTATTTGATTTTCAACTATGAAACAAACGAACTTAATAAAATCGGAGAGATGTATCGCGATATTTCGGCTAAGGAAATGAGTCATCAAGAAATGATACGTTATCGTGCGCGTGATGGTCTTGAAATTCCGGCTTATTTAACCCTGCCGCGAGGTCGTGCAGCGAAAAATTTGCCTATGGTCGTGTTGGTGCACGGTGGGCCTTTTACACGAGGTAAGACATGGGGCTGGAATGCAGAGGCGCAATTTTTGGCATCTCGCGGATATGCAGTATTGGAACCAGAATTTCGCGGAAGTACTGGGTTTGGAAACGCACATTTTCAATCGGGTTGGAAGCAATGGGGCCTAGGAATGCAAGATGATATTGCCGACGGCGCTCTTTGGGCAATCAAACAAGCATATGTTGACCCAAAGCGAATTTGTATCGCAGGTGCGAGCTATGGTGGGTATGCAAGCTTGATGGGTTTAATCAATAATCCTGAGCTATTTCGTTGTGGTTTTGAATGGGTGGGTGTGACTGATATCAATATGATGTTTGAAGGCTATAAGGGACATGATTCCGATCTGCCCGCAATCTGGAAATCCTATGGGATGCCCCTACTGATTGGCGATCCGATTGAAGATGCCGCGCAATTGAAGGCGACTTCACCTTTGCAGCAAGAAGCGCGAATCACGCAACCCTTGTTGATGGCCTATGGTGGCGCGGATAGACGTGTGCCCATGTTTCATGGAAAGGTACTCTACGACAAACTAAAGATGCATAACCCCAATGTGGAATGGATTTTTTACAGTAAGGAAGGACATGGCTGGAAACTCGTAAAAACAAATGTGGACTTTTGGTCTCGTGTCGAGAAATTTCTTCAAAAGAACCTAGGCGAGTAAGTGCGTGTTTTTAATTTCCCGAGCCAGAAGGAGGGAGCCGTAAATTTCCAAAATTTGGATTAGCTATTTTTTATATTTTCGGGTCTCCGATAACGGACATGGAATACATACATTTGATCTCCGGCGCTAGTTTGCCAGTAATTCAAACTAGCTTCCCTTTTAAAATGCTGGTCTTGATTGAGGACGAAGTCAGTCCCCAATGGCAGTGGAATGTGAGCTGTTGGTTGGTAAAAGCGGGCTGTAGATTCATGATGGCATGGGGTCGTGAATGTAGCGCTTGGGATGACTCCGTGGACTACGCTAGCCTCGACGCGCAAGATTATCAACTTGGTCGAGATGAAGATTTTGTTTTGACGACGTGGCATACCGATGATTCCATTTCAGAGGTCTTTGATTTCTGTATGAACTCGGCTTTTCATCCTTCGCTTAAACTAAGCAATACAGTAATTTTGCACATCGCGAAATGTCCAAATATGGAACTTGTCGCGATCGTTGAAAATGCAGGAAAATCATAGACTGCTGTCGAGTGATCGTAAGCCAATGGTCAGACCTCTAGACTGGTTTAGCGCCGATAGCACCTTAATTAAACATGTTGCCGTGCTGAGCGCTGTTTGAGATTTACGGCGCTCGACAAAAAAATGTCTTTTGGCGTGTCCTTTCATTAGGTTTCCCCCGTTCATACTCAGCACAGGTCTGCTTCTCGACCCAAACTTCGACCGCTCGCTACAGTTGTGCAAAGGTCTCTCGAGAGCCATTTTTCGAATAAAGATTTTTGGACGCGTGCGGTATTTTTGTCGCTGGTGCGGGGCAGCTCAATAATGCGCACGTGCAGGTTCTGGAGGCGCAATTAATCCAACGTGCCAAAGACGCCAAGCGCATTCGCCTTGAAAATATTAAATCAGAAAACGAGCCCACGCTATCCGAAGCCGACCGCGCTGATATGCGGGTGTTTCTCGATCATATGCTGAGCATGTTACCGGTGTTGGGTGTGTCGGCGTTTGAATTAAGCCGCGCTGCCGATGCCAACGTCGCCAGCAGCACGAGCAGCACACTACTCATCTGCACGGGTATATGTCTGCAAGCACAGGGCTACGAATCTACCCAAGGCTTTGTCGTGAAGGCGCAGTCGCAAGCGAGCCTTGCGCTCTCCAGCTCTATGCAAGAACAGATGCGCGGCATCGTCGATCTCCGACTAGACTTGATCAACAATACCGTGCTAGAACGCGTGGGTGACTGTTATGTGTTCACACAAGACTACAGCTTTCCCAGCCCATTGACTGCCGCCGCCATCGTCCTAGGCCGCGGCGCCAACGGGCGTATTGAGTGGAAGGATGCAGGCGGTCGCACGCTGAAAGCGATTCAAATGCAGCAGGCGGTGTTGTAGGGCAAGGTACTAATTTATTGGCTGGGCGCGACCACCGTATGTTTTTCTATATTCCCGTGTTGCCCGTCAGTGGACAATCCATCAATAGGAGCGGCCTCTAAATTACTCACTCCTTCCCATCCGCAATCTGCTGTTGCACCCAAAGCCGTTCCCGTTCTAGTTCTTGTTTTAGTTCGGCTTCAGTTGGCAATTCTGTGAGGTATTTGGAGGCGAATAATTGTTGGCTGTCTTTCAGCACGGAATATTTGGCGACCGTATGATTGTTTTCACTGCACAAGATTAAACCGATCGTGGGGTTGTCGTCGGGGCGGCGTTTTTGTTCTTCGTAGAGACGCACGTACATGTCCATTTGTCCGACGTCTTGATGGCTGAGTTTGTGTAGTTTTAGATCGATCAGCAAAAAACATTTGAGGTGAAAGTTGTAGAACACCAGATCAATAAAATAATCGCCATCATTGGTTTTAATTCTTTGCTGACGCTCAACGAAGGCGAAGCCTTTGCCTAGCTCTAACAAAAATTGTTGCAAGTTATTGATGATGCCGCGCTCCAGGTCAGCCTCTTGATAGTGTCCGCTTTCGAGGTTGAGAAAATCTAAAAGATACGGGTCGCGCAAGTAGTCTTGTGGGCTTATGGACAGTGCCGTGGTATGGGCTTGGGCTTCTGCCGCCACTGGTTGCTTCTCTTTGCTTGCCAATAAACGCTCGTAATACAGTACGCCAATCTGACGCTCTAATGCGCGTGCGCTCCAGTTTTCGGTGATGGCTTCTTGGGTGTACCAGTCGCGAGCGCTGGGGTTTTCTATGCGAATTAGGGTGCGGTAATGCGTCCAGCTCAATTCGGTACGCAGTGCGTTCCGAATTGGATACGCTTGATAAAAGCTACGCATATTGCGTAAATTGCGTTCATCAAAGCCTTTGCCGAAATCTGCTGTCAGGCGTTGCGATAGCTGTTGCATTGCTGCTTGCCATAGGCCGCGCGACTGTCGCCCTGTTGCTCGTGCTCGACGATGAGCTCTCCTATGTGCCAATAGGTTTGCACCATTACCGTATTCACGCTGCGCAGGACTAGCTGGCGCGCTTGTTGGATCAGTTCGCTGATGGAATGAAATAGGGTGTCTGGTGGGTTTTGTGGCGTGTTCAGTTTAGTCATCATTTAGCTCCGTCAAATAATCCGTCATCACGCTTTCTGCTTGTGCGACTTGGGCATCTGATTTGAAGTGGGTGTGAGATATCGGCGCTTGTCCAAGGGTAGCATTCTAGTTGTTGTAACGTGAGTTTTTGGGACATGTGCGCTTTGTTCTTTTATGTTTTTTTGTAATTGTTCAGGCCTCTATGACAGAATTTCAATAAGCTCATTTACATTCTCTCTTACGTCATTCCCTAGGCTTTTATAGGGAATCCAGTGGCCTTCGTTACTCAACAAGCGTCTCTGGATTCCCGACAAAAGCACTCGGGAATGACGGCTTACATAGGGGGCTGAATAGTTACGTTTTTTTTCATCTAAGCGAAGAGCATATTGGTAATCGGGTTGAATGGCAAGGTGGACAAGTCACACAAAATCGATCGCATTCGTCACCTTCGTCACATTTATCACGATAGGATATGAATTCAAACAAGAACAAAAGAAATCAGTCGATTTACTGGTGTTTCACGATCATATGCTGCGCATGTTGCCAGTGTTGGGTGTATCGGCGTTTGAATTAAGCCGCGCTGCCGATGCCAGCATGGACAGCGGCACGAGCAGCACCCTATTCACCTGCACGGCATCGTCGCTTTACGCCAAGACTTGATTAACAACGGCGTGCGAGAACGCGTGGGTGACAATTATGTGTTCACACAAGACTACAGCTTTTCCAGCCCTTTGACCGCTGCAGCAATTGTTCTAGGACGCAGTGTCAACGGGCGCACTCCCCCTGTTACATAACAAAGATTGATTTGCAGATACAAAACGTGCAGATAGAAAATCCAGAAATGTAGGCAATTTTGGCGTATCCTTCCCTTTCTTTGCGACATGTTTTGTTAGATGTAGGACTTACGCAAAATTGCGCTGGCTAGAGCCTGCCCCCGAATGCGTGAGTCGGGGGCAGTACTTTAGTACGACAAGACGAACTCAACAACGCCAGCGTCTGTTTTGCGTAAGTCCTAAGATGTTGATGTACTTTTGTAAGCTTACAGCCCCTTGTCGCTAATTGTCATTGTCACCTTCTTTTTACGCTCACTTATTGCCATGCCCGCCTATATTCGCCCCCACCTGAACGACACCACTTTGATTCACGATCAAGCTTTCATCGCACATCGCTGGATAGAAGTTGATGAGCGCTTTGCAGTTCATAATCCTGCGACCGGCGCTTTAATCGCCGAGGTTAGCAATCTCACTACTAGCCATACGCACGAAGCCATCGCGGCGGCACAAGATGCCTTACTCGCTTGGTCGGGGTTAACCGGTAAAGAACGCGCCACAATTTTGCGTCGTTGGTTTGATTTGATCATTGCGCATG
>JAHFQV010000004.1 GCA_023259175.1 Oxalobacteraceae bacterium
CCGATTATTTCTACGGATAAATGTAGGGTGGGCATCTGCCCACGCGAACGGTCGAGCAAGATGCGGCCTAGTTCGTGTGCATAGACATGTAACCTTATTTAACCGTAACGCGTGGGCACAGGTGCCCACCCTACGATACTTCTTCCCAATTGGATTTGTTGCGATTCACAACTTAACGTGAACCACAACGAATCAACAAGTTATGCCTGATGACTATAGCGAGTCGGCCCCACCCCTTCCCATCCCGAACAGGACCGTGAAACGACTCCGCGCCAATGATAGTGCTGCAACCAGTGTGAAAGTAGGTCATCGTCAGGCTTTTATCCCGCAGAGCCCCAGTTTCTTTTAGAGACTGGGGCTTTTGCTTTTGTTGATTTCAAAAATCACGGAGCTTCACGCTTTCCACTATGAAAAATCTCGGTTGAACCAAGTTTGGCGAAATCGGTCGAATCTGCTTGATTCAGAATGAATATTCTAAAAATTTGAAGGAGGGGGAGACTATGCGTATTTTTCGATGTGTGAGCATTTTGTTGATCGGTTTTTTTGGGATTTCTATAGCATTTGCAGCGGAAGTCCCTAAGGATCAAAAAGAATCAAAAAAATGGGATGTAAATAATCCTCCTGGCGAGGCCCATACTGCGAAGATCGATACTCACACAGGCACCTGGATGAGCCTTGATGTGAGCCCTGATGGTCAAAAAATTGTGTTTGATCTGCTCGGGGATCTTTACGTGATGCCGATTTCAGGGGGCGAGGCAAAAGCTTTGACGCATAGTGTCGCGTGGGAGATGCAAGCGCGATTTTCTCCCGATGGTAAGCAAATTACCTATATGTCGGATGCAGCAGGTGGTGACAATATTTGGGTAATGAATGTCGATGGTAGTGGTGCGCATGCGATCACCAAAGAAGATTTTCGTTTATTGAATAATCCCGTTTGGCATCCGACCGGGCAATACATCGCTGCTCGCAAACACTTCTCCGGCACACGTTCCTTAGGCTCGGGCGAGATTTGGTTGTATCACACGGGCGGTGGCAGTGGTGTGCAACTCACCGAGAAGCCCAATTGGCAGAAGGATGTCGGTGAGCCGGCTTTTTCGCCCGATGGAAATTTTCTGTATTATTCTCAGGATACGAGCAGTGGAAATTCATTTGAATACAATAAAAATTCGAATGGGCAGATTTATCAAATTTTTAGACGTGACTTAAAGCAAGGGAAGACGCTTCCTTTTGTCAGTGGTGCTGGCGGCGCAGTTCGCCCTGTCCCTTCGCCTGATGGAAAATATCTGGCGTTTGTGCGTAGGGTGCGCGATCAAAGTACCCTGTTTTTGAAGAATTTAAAGACCGGTGAAGAGACGAAAGCTTGGAGTCATCTGGAGCGCGATATGCAGGAAGCATGGGCGATTCATGGTGTCTATCCTTCGTTTGCATGGATGCCCGACGCAAAGCAAATTGTCGTATGGGCGAGTGGAAAATTATGGCGCGTGGATCCATTTAATCAAACCGCGAATGAGATTGCTTTTCATGTTTCCGATACGAGAGAGGTGCGCGAGGCACTTCGTTTTAAGCAGGAAGTCGCGCCGGATTCTTTCAATGTTCGGCAATTGCGTTGGGTGAATGTCGCTCCAGCCGGTGATAAATTGGTCTATTCGGCGATGGGCTATCTCTACACCCGCGATTTACCCAATGGTAGCCCTAAGCGTCTCAGTACGCAGGAAGATCATTTTGAATATTTTCCACAATTTTCGCGAGATGGGCAGTCCATCGTATTTGTTACTTGGAATGATGAGCGTTTAGGAAGCGTGCGTAAGCTTGATTTGCGCACGATGCGAGAAACTGTGCTGACTAAGGAGCCCGGCAAATACTTGGAGCCAACTTTTTCCCCGGATGGCAAACAAGTCGTTTTTGTAAAATCCAAGGGCGGTTATTTGACGAGTGCTTGGTATGGTTTGGAAACAGGCGTATTTGCCGCTTCGTCGGATGGTAAATCTGAGATGCGAATGATTTCTGATGAGGGGAGTGCGCCGCAGTTTGCGGCTTCGAATGAAGATGTTTATCTCACCCGAACAAAATATACGAGCGAGGTTGATTGGTCGACTTCATTGGTGCGCGTTAAACTGGATAAAAATGAGGAATTCACCTTGGCGAAAGGTGAATTTGTAAACGCGTTTAATATTTCACCGGATGGTAAATGGCTCGCGTTTAACGAGCGTTTCCATAGCTTTGTTACGCCTATGCCTAGCGTGGGTAAGGCGATCAATGTTGGTGCCAAGATGGATGCATTGCCTGTGCGTCAGTTAGATGTGAATGCAGGTGATTATTTGCATTGGTCTGGAGATAGTGCGCGTTTGTATTTCACTTTGGGTGACGAGCTTTTTAATACGCCACTGCAGTCTGCGTTTGCCTTCGTACCTGGTGCGCCTCAAGATTTGCCCAAGCCTCAAGAGCAGGGTGTCAAAATTGGTTTTCAGGAAAAGTCGGATAAACCTTCTGGCATCATCGTCATTTCTGGCGCACGTATTGTGAGTATGAAAGGCGATGAGGTTATTGAGAATGGGCGCATTGTTGTGCAAGACAATCGAATTGCTGCAATTGGTGCCGCCGATCAAGTGCGCATTCCTAAGGGCGCGCACCAGATTGATGCGCGTGGCAAGACGGTGATTCCCGGTTTGGTCGACGTGCATTGGCATGGCGGAATGGCGGAAAGTGAAATTGTCCCGCAACAAAGCTGGGTCGATTACGCTTCGCTCGCATTTGGTGTGACGACGATTCACGATCCTTCGAATGATACCTCTGAGATTTTTACGCACAGCGAAATGCAACGCGCCGGCAAAGTGGTTGCACCTCGTATTTATTCGACGGGTACGATTTTATATGGCGCAAAAGCGAATTTTAGTGCGGTCGTCAATAATTTAGAGGACGCGCTAACGCATCTCAAGCGTTTGAAGGCTGCGGGTGCGATTTCTGTGAAAAGTTATAACCAGCCGAGACGTGAACAACGCCAGCAAATTCTCGAAGCCGCCCGTCAAACCGGAATGATGGTGGTGCCAGAAGGTGGCTCATTATTTCAAACCAATATGACCATGGTGATTGACGGGCACACCGGGGTAGAGCACGCCATCCCAGTTGCCAATGCCTATGACGATGTGAAACAGCTTTGGTCGCAGACTCATGTGGGTTATACGCCTACCTTGGGTGTGGCCTATGGCGGCTTGGATGGCGAACATTATTGGTATGCCCATACGGATGTGTGGAAGCATCCCTTATTGTCGCGTTATGTCCCACGTTCGATTTTGGAGCCACGGGCGGTTCGTCGTGAAACGGCACCGGAGGAGGATTTTAATGTCCTCAAAACTGCAAAAACCGCGGTCGAATTGCAACGTGCAGGGATTGCAGTTAACTTGGGTGCACACGGACAGCGTGAAGGCTTAGCAGCGCATTGGGAAATGTGGACCTTGGGATTGGGCGGCATGACTTCGCTTGAAGCTATTCGTTCTGCTACCATAAACGGCGCGCGTTATTTGGGCATGGATAAGGATTTGGGATCGCTCGAAGTCGGTAAGCTAGCGGATTTGGTGATCATTGACGGGGATGTGTTGAAAGATATCCGGCAATCGGATCAGATCGCCTATGTCATGTTAAACGGACGTCTCTATGATGTTTCGACCATGAATGAAATCGGGCTGCGTCAAAAGCCACGTAAGCCTTTCTTTTTTGAGTCCAAATTGGGTCAGTCTATGCCAGTTAGCACTGAGGGTTTTACGAAAGGGCACGGACATTAATGTCGTGTACCTTATGCAATAGATAATCTCGATTAAACAGAGATTTTTCTTTAGCGCTAAAAAATGCCGCCATTGGGTGGCATTTTTTTATGCGCCTTGCGACGCAAAGCCAGATGGAGTCGCCGTTTCTAGCTTAAATCAATTAGAATAGAGGGTTAAGGCAAGTGTATGGACGTATTAATTGCCATTGCATTGCTGTTTGCAGGAGAATTTATGAAAATATCGAGCACCCAGGAAATTGTTGAGGAATTGCGTGTTGGGCGCATGGTCATTTTAGTCGATGAAGAAGACCGCGAGAATGAAGGCGATCTCGTACTTGCGGCGGAATTCGTTACGCCCGAGGCGATTAATTTTATGGCTAAATATGGTCGCGGATTGATCTGTTTGACGCTAACAGAAGAGCGTTGTAATTTTTTGAATCTGCCCATGATGGCGGCTAAGAATGGCACTGCCTACGGAACGAATTTTACAGTTTCCATCGAGGCAGCTGAAGGTGTTACGACCGGTATTTCGGCTGCAGATCGTGCGCGTACCATACAAGTGGCGGTGGATGCTAATTCGGTACCCGATGACATTGTGCAACCCGGGCATATTTTTCCGCTGAAGGCGCAAAAAGGGGGCGTTTTGATGCGCGCTGGCCATACCGAAGCGGGCTGCGATCTTGCCGAACTTGCGGGGCTGAAGCCAGCCTCAGTTATTTGCGAAATCATGAAGGATGATGGGAGTATGGCACGCTTGCCTGATCTCCTAGAGTTTGCTCAAACGCATGGCTTAAAAATTGGCACGATTGCAGACTTGATACGCTATCGTAGTCAAACAGAAAGTATGGTGCAAAGGGTCGCTGAGCGGGAAATGCATACTCCCTATGGTCTGTTTAATGCGGTTATTTACCGCGATATTCCGAGTAACTCCGCACATCTTGTTTTAATGCGTGGACTAATTTCTCCTGAACGTGAGGTTTTGGTGCGTGTCCATCAGCCTGTGTCTATCTTGGATTTGTTGGAAGATCAAATTTCTACGCACTCTTGGAGCATTGCGAAAGCGCTCAAGTCTATCGATGAAGCAAATGCGGGTGTAATGGTGTTGTTGAATTGCGAAGAAAGCGCGGAACAGTTGTTTGCGCAGTTTAATGCCCTAACTACACCGGAAAAGCGCCCGCAGGGTCGGGCGGCGCGTATGGACTTGAGAACTTACGGTATCGGCGCTCAAATTTTGCGAGATGTTGGCGTTGGTAAGATGAAGTTGATGGCAAATCCTCGTAAAATGCCGTCGATGACGGGATTTAATTTGGAAGTAACGGGTTATCTAGATGCGCCTGAACTCGGGGCGAGCCATGGACATAAAGGAAAATAAAATGACGGTTGGACACTATGAATCAAATTTTGATGGCATTGGCGTTCGTGTTGGCATCGTTCAGGCGCGTTTTAACGAGCGAGTTGGTCAAGGTCTTTTGGCAGCTTGTTTGGCGGAGTTGGCGCGTTTAGGTGTGATGAAGGAGGATATTCTTCACGTCACAGTGCCTGGTGCTCTGGAAGTGCCTTTGGCATTGCAAAAAATGGCTGCAACACATCAGTTTGATGCTTTGATTGCCTTAGGTGCAGTTATTCGCGGAGAAACCTATCATTTTGAGTTGGTTTCAAATGAATCAGGTGCGGGTGTAAGTCGAGTCAGTTTGGATTTTGGTATCCCGATCGCGAATGCGATTTTAACGACTGAGAATGACGAACAAGCTGAGGCTAGAATGCAAGAAAAAGGGATCGATGCGGCGCGAGTTGCAGTCGAAATGGCGAACTTAGCCCTGGCTTTAGAAGAATTAGCGGAAGCCACCGAAGATATAGATTATGAAGTCGATTAATTTGAGCGAGGGGAAACGCGGATTTATTCAATAAGCGCGCTTCCCTAGATGTTACATCGTTGATGTAACGCTCAATTTGTAAAATAAAGGTGTCTGCAATGAATACTCAGTCTCAACATGCCAATCCCAATAAAAGTCGATCACCGCGCCACCGTGCGCGGGAATTTGCGTTGCAGGGTATTTATCAATGGTTGCTCAATAACGAAGACTCAGGTGTGATTGATGCACATATCCGCCAAGCGCATGGCTTTGATAAAGCCGATCGCGAACATTTTGATGCCTTGTTGCACGGAGCAATCAAGCAATCGATCGCCTTACGTGCCGAATTTGCGAACCTGCTTGATCGAGGGATTGCAGAAGTTTCCCCGATTGAACATGCGGTGCTTCTGATTGGCGCTTACGAGTTGAAAAATCATTTGGAAATTCCATATCGTGTCGTCATTAACGAGGCTGTTGAACTAAGTAAGTCATTTGGTGGACAAGATGGGCATAAATATGTCAATGGTGTGCTTGATAAGCTCGCACCACGCCTACGCCCACTGGAGATTAAGGGCAATTAATTAGTCAGCCTCTGAATACGCGTGTTTAAAGAAAAAGGAGCTTGAGTCATGGCTCCTTTTTCTTTGCCTTTAGCTAGGGAAGCTCCATTTTTTCGTTGAGCAAGCTTGAAAATTCAGGTTCTTAAAAAAATGGGGTTTCGCGCTTATCGAATAAATCCGCGCTTCCCTAGGATGCGCGAGGACACATGGGTTTAGTCAAAGCTGTATTCGAGTAGTACTTGGGAGGCGCTATTGACTCCCGAGCTCCAAGTGGTTCGCCCGTGACCTTTCATGCCTGCAAAATCACCCGTACCTGAGCCTGAAATGACGTTAAGTGTACTAATCGTCTGGCCCGATTTGACGCTTCCAACGTGTTGTAATATAAAACCACCACTGCGCTCGCCGATACTGCCGGACAGGTACTCTAATCCGACAAAGCTTGAGATACCCGCATCTCCTGCATAGGCCAAGCATTCAAAACGCGATTCTGCTTGAATATCACCGAGATAATGGTGTGTAAGTTTGGAACGTCTGAGCCCGGTTGTTAAGTCGAGTTTTTCGTCCAATCCAAATAATTTGACTGTTCCACATGCTAGCATGTTTGCCTCCCCCAAAGCGGTTCAAAAGTATAATTTTTGCAACCCGTGGATTCAGCAACTTTTGATTGCCTTTGCCACGTCAATCACCTTTTGAGTATGTATTACTCTTTTTTATTATCGATGCCCTGTGGAATTATTTTCTCTTCTAGGCATTCGCATAAAAGTATTGCAAACTTAGCGTATTATGTCTACTCACAATATCGCATTCCTAATGCGATTTTATTATAGTGTTTGTTTTTCTGTCTTACTGGAAACGCTAGAAGCTTTCAATACTGAGTGCCATTATAGCGCTAGGAACGATAGCATCGACTTGAGATTGGAAATTTATACTTCTAAATTCTTATCTTAACTTAAAAAGGATATTTGCCATGATGAAATTTCGTCAGATTGAGGCTTTTCGTTGTTTGATGGTCGCGGGGACGACGATAGGGGCTGCACGAAAAATGAATGTGACTCAGCCAGCGATTAGTCGTTTAGTGGCGGATTTGGAGGATTCTTTGGGTTTCCGCCTTTTTAATCGAGCGAAGGGGCGGATGGAGCCCACCGTTGCAGGCGTTCGTTTTTATCGCGCAGTTGAAGAAAATTTTCTAGGTCTAGAGCGGCTAACTCAGGTTGCGAGCAATATTCGGAATGATACGCCGGAGGGGATTTCGGTCGCCTGCCTTTTTGTCTTGTCGACGACTTTGATGCCCTTGGTGCTCAAGGAGTTTTTTAAGTACCACCCCGAGGTGCCCGTGACTGTTGACACATGTAATGGACCAGAAATCCTCGTTCGCCTGCAGGATATGAAGGTTGATATGGCTATTTCGCTTGAGTTTCCGCCTTTCGCGGGGGTCGAGGTTGAGCGGATATTGCGTGTCAACGTTTCCTGCGCTTTACCTGTAGGCCATAGGCTAGCGAGTAAAGAAAAAATTACCGCAAGCGATATTCACGGTGAGAATATGATCGGTTGGGTGCCGATTATTTCGCAGAACTATGAGAAAGAAGTTCAGGTTTTAAAAAATGCCGGAAGTATCCCCAAAAATGTAATCAAAACCCATACTTCACATACGCGTTATGCGATGGTGGCCCATGGCTTAGGCCTCTCATTAGTGGAGCCATTCGCGGCAAAAATATGGAAGAATAATGGGGTGGTCGTTCGCCCATTCGAGGGCGATATTTGTTACGACTATGTATTGGCTTATCCGAGTGGCGGCACGCGCTCGCAAATGCTCTACGATTTTCGTGACGCAGTATTGAAGGTGACGCGCGAATATGATTTCGGATTTAATGCCCGCGCAGATTGATACTGTTGTTTGAGGCTAGCCTTAAATCCCGGCGATTTGCTCAGCCTTGTTTTGAGGCTGTGCCTTAAACTCGGTGAATTCTTCTTTGCGTTTGGCAGGACTAGCTTCCTGCGGATGGGAAATTAAAGTTGGCTTGGGTGTGGTCGAAAAAATCGACACGTTTTTGCCAGCCGCAACGTCCTTGAGTCGCCTGTATTCTGCCATCACCAAATTGCCGTAACCGCCGTCAGTTTCACTTTCGGCCGCGCCTACGTAGCGTTTTAATCCGCCTTCAATTGAGCCTGAGAGCGAAACATAGTCTTTCAAAATGGTGGCACCCACTTTGATATTGGCGACCGGATTTAAAGCCGCTTTTACACCACCCAATTCAGTAAATTTATCCTGATGGACTTTTGCCATCACTTGCATTAAACCCTGCGCGCCGACCGGACTTTCAGAGAAGGGATTGAAGCGCGATTCGATTGCGATCACCGATAAAATGAGAAGCGGGTCGAGCTTGGTATCTTTGGCTGTGAGATAGGCGGCTGACACCAACATATCGATTGCGTCGTTGGCGACACGGTAGCGTTTGGAAAGCCAATTCGTGACCAGTTGTTGCTGTTTTTTGTTACCCAGCAATTTGTTGTCTGCGCTTGTCGCAACTGGGCCTTGGCTTTCTTCTTCGTCATTGCTAGTTTGCGTGACGATTTCGGGTGTTGCCATCAAGAGGGCTAAGTTCGGAGCACTGTTCTTTTCGTTTTGGGCAGCATTTTGCTCGTTGTAAAACGGAGAAAGTGTGCGAAATTTGTCGGCCAAATTAGGATTCAAAAATAGGCAAATCAAAACGATCATGGCCAACAGCCCCATGCCTGAGGTGAAGTGCAATACGGAATTGAGTCCACTTGCTTTATGAGCGTGTTGCGCTAGCTTGTGCGTAGCTTTTTTTGTGAGACACGGCTGTGCTTCACTCTTAACTGTTAAAATCGCGTCGTGTGTTGAGGCGCGAACTAAATTGTGAGACGAGTTTTGAGACGAGTTTTGAGACATACTTCCTCCTGAATTTTCGCGAAATGCAATCGAGGCTCAATGAGCCAAGGAATATCATTGCGTTTCTACGAATCAGAAACATTGTCGCCTTCAATCAATTTTGAAGCAGGTTCAAGATCAATTGCTGACTAACACCGGAGTTAGGCTTTGTTTTCACTCGAACAGGCAATGTGCCATTAGGTGCGAGCGAAAAAAAAGAATAACGCGTTTTCGGGTGAGTGGCTATTCGCCATTTGTGGATGGTTTCCATCCGATTGAGAACCCGAGCTCCCATTTAATTGATACTGTTAGACGTGTGATTCTGTAAGACTTGCAAGTGAATCAAAATCAGTATTCTTTGAAGTTGGGCGAATTGTAGGGGTGGTTTTATATCAAGTCAATACTATAGAATCGTGTTTTAATTACTTATATGTCTTAGTGTTTTCGCTGCAGTGCAGCAAAGCCTAATAGAATCAAATACTTGTTCGCTTTTTTTAAGTCAAATCATGCGCTTCAATGTCGTGTAAAAAAATATGAAATATTCTGATTTGCGGGATTTTATTGCCCAATTGCAGCAACAAAATGAATTAAAACAAATAGTTACGCCGGTTTCTCCTTTTTTGGAGATGACTGAAATTTGTGACCGTACTTTGCGGGCGCAAGGTCCTGCGCTTTTGTTCCAGCATCCAACGGGCTACACAATGCCTGTGCTGGGTAATTTGTTTGGGACGACCAAGCGAGTTGCGATGGGCATGGGTGCGAATGATGTGAGTGAGCTCAGGCGCATAGGACATGTGCTTTCTTCTTTAAAAGAACCGGAGCCGCCGAAAGGCTTTAAGGATGTTTTGGGTTTGGGCAGTTTGATCAAGGCTGTTTGGGATATGGCACCTAAGGAGTTGCGTAGCGCACCTTGCCAAGACATCGTTTGGGAAGGTAATGATGTGGATTTGTCGCGTCTGCCGATTCAGCATTGTTGGCCGGGGGATGTTGCGCCATTGATTACCTGGGGTTTGGTAATCACCAAAGGGCCCTATAAAAAACGGCAGAATTTGGGCATCTATCGACAGCAGGTTCTGGGTCGCAATAAATTGATTATGCGGTGGTTGTCGCATCGGGGTGGGGCACTGGATTTTCGTGAGCATGGGATTGTTAATAAAGGTCAGCCTTATCCGATTGCAGTTGCATTAGGGGCTGATCCGGCGACGATATTGGGGGCGGTGACACCGGTACCGGATAGCCTTTCGGAATATCAGTTCGCAGGTCTTTTGCGCGGTAGTCGTACTGAGTTGGTGAAGGCAATCGGTAGTGAGCTACGTGTACCTGCGTCAGCGGAAATTGTTTTGGAGGGGCATATTTATCCCGATGAGTCGCATGCGTCGGGTTACGAGCATGCGCTTGAAGGCCCATTTGGTGATCACACCGGTTATTACAACGAACAAGATCATTTTCCTGTGTTTACAGTCGATAGAATTACGATGCGGCGCGACCCCATTTATCATTCAACCTATACTGGCAAGCCACCTGATGAACCCGCGGTTTTGGGACTTGCGCTCAATGAAGTTTTTATTCCACTTTTGCAAAAGCAGTTCCCCGAGATTACCGATTTTTACCTGCCACCCGAAGCCTGCAGCTATCGTATGGCGGTGGTGCAAATGAAAAAATCTTATGCCGGACACGCCAAGCGTATTATGTTTGGCGTGTGGAGTTTTCTGCGTCAATTTATGTACACCAAGTTTATTGTGGTCGTTGATGAGGATGTGAATATCCGTGATTGGAAAGAGGTGATTTGGGCGATTACTACCCGTGTCGATCCGCTCCGCGATACGACGATGGTCGATAATACGCCGATCGACTATCTCGATTTTGCCTCGCCTGTGAGTGGTTTGGGTAGCAAAATGGGCTTGGATGCAACCAATAAATGGCCGGGCGAAACGCAGCGCGAATGGGGTCGTGTTATTACGATGCCTGATGAAGTGAAGCGCCGCGTTGATGGGATTTGGCAAGAACTCGGTTTGAATAAATAGCGGATCATAATAGATCTTGGCAAGGACCTTACCCATGATTGGTTTTGATCGGGTATAATGCCGCTCGGCGGGCCCCTGCGCATTGCGGCGTGACCAATCTGGTCAGGTCGGGAACGAAGCAGCCACAGTCACTTCCCGTGAGTGCCGCAGATCAGGCTCGCCTTTCCCTTAGCGCTTCTTTGCGTCGAAAATTCCTTGGAAAAAACCCCTAGAAAGATGAGATCGGTGAATGAGATCGGTTATCATACGCGCTCGACTTCTTTTTTGATCACTGTGCATTGCGTGGTAAAGATTAAGGTAAAAAATCGCTATGTCTTATCAAGTCCTCGCTCGAAAATATCGTCCCAAAAATTTTGAAACCCTAGTTGGGCAAGAACATGTCGTTCGTGCGCTCAGTCATGCGCTGGATCAGCAGCGTTTGCATCATGCCTACTTGTTTACAGGGACGCGTGGTGTGGGTAAAACCACCTTGTCGCGTATTTTGGCGAAAGCATTTAACTGCGAGCAGGGTATTACTGCGCAGCCTTGTGGTGTTTGTAATGCGTGTACAGCGATCGATGCGGGGCGCTTCGTTGATTACATCGAAATGGATGCCGCATCCAATCGTGGCGTTGAAGAAATGGCGACTTTGCTAGAACAGGCCATTTACGCTCCTTCAAATGCGCGTTTTAAAGTCTATATGATCGATGAAGTTCATATGCTGACCAATCACGCGTTTAATGCGATGTTAAAGACCTTGGAAGAGCCGCCCGCGCATGTGAAATTTATTCTCGCGACCACCGATCCGCAAAAAATTCCAGTGACGGTCTTGTCGCGTTGCTTGCAGTTTAATCTCAAGCAGATGCCCCCTGGACATATCGTCGCTCATTTAGATAATATTCTTGGCCAAGAAAATATTGAATTCGAATTACCTGCCTTGCGCCTGTTGGCACAAGGGGCGCATGGTTCGATGCGCGATGCATTGTCCCTTACCGATCAGGCGATTGCCTATGCAGCTGGAAAAGTGAGTCTGGATGCGGTACAAAGTATGTTGGGGGCCTTGGATCAGTCCTATCTATTGCGCTTACTCGATGCCTTGGCCGCCGATGAGGGCGCTACGCTCATAAGCGTGGCCGATGAAATGGCTGCACGTAGTCTGTCGTATAAAGCTGCTTTGCAGGATTTTGGTTCTTTGCTCCATCAAATCGCAGTGGCTCAGTTGGTGCCTGCCGCCTTATCGGAAGAGTTACCTGATCGTGAACAGTTGGTACGGTTTGCGGGCGTATTTTCGAAAGAGGAAATACAGCTTTACTATCAAATTGTGGTGCATGGTCGGAATGAAATTGCTTTGGCACCGGATGAGTACGCGGGTTTTACAATGACCTTGTTGCGCATGCTCGCATTTCGTCCAAGTGGAACCCAGCTTGTCGCAGCATCTACTGGAGGAGGGGATCGCCCGAATTCTAATCCACGTCCTTCCTTGCCGCAGAACCCTGCACCTAGTTCTACCAGACCAGCTTCACCTGTTCCTATCCCTCATCCTTCGGCGAGTGTCTCGGAGCGCCTAAGTACCCAGGCTGTGAAACTAGAAAACCCAGCACCCACGGCTGGGGCAGTTGCGCCGGAAAAGCCGATGAGCCCCGCCATGGCTGCGCTAGCAGCGGCGCGTTCGGCTAGTGCAAAAAACGCGAAGCCAGCTGTTGCAGTCAGACCGCCCGTGAGCAATGTCGTGAGCGTGGCTGAAGTATCTGCAATCGCTCCAACACCAAGGACTCCGTTAGCGCCCCTACCCGCGTTGGCTGAAAAACCAGTCCAAGCGCAAGTTGCAAAAATAATTTCAGCCGAAGCGATACCGCCTTGGGATGATTTGGTGATGGCTGGGGCAGAAGAAGATTTTGATCGCTATGCCGATACAGCGAGCGATGATTTTTGGCAGGGATCGGCTGCGTCAACTGAAGCGGTCGTGCATGCAAACAACAGCGTAAGCTTAAATGAAGCTAAGCAGACGCAGGTAATTGAATCAAATCCGCAGATTAAACCAGTTCTGCCGCCTGCCCTTGTCAACGTAAGCGCGGCAAAACCGACAGTCGAAGTACTTCCTGTTCCAGCTTTATCGTGGGATGGACATTGGCCTGATTTGGCCGCCAAATTACCGGTGCGTGGTGTGACCCAGCAATTGGCATTGCAAAGCGAATTGCGCACTTGTGTTGTAAATGGTCGCGCCATCGTTTTTAAATTATGCGTGCCTGTGCAAACCTTGCTCTCTTCGAGTAGTGTGGAAAAACTCACGAGTGCTTTGAAGGATTACTTTTCAAATGCGGATGTCGAAATTCGGATTGAAACAGAGATCGGCGCGGTCGAACAGACAGCGAACGCGCAAGCGATTGTCCTGCGTGAAGAGCGCCAACAGCAAGCCCAGGCCGCCATTCTTGCCGATCAGTTTGTGCAAAATTTGATGCGTGAATTTGGCGCGACGATCGTGAGTGGAAGTGTGAATTCTAAATGAATTGGCGCAATGAGTTGACATGACATTTGATCGGCAGAATACGAACATATTTATTTATTGTGATTGAGGAGAATTGAAATGATGAAGAACCAGTTAGCAGGCTTGATGAAGCAAGCACAGGCCATGCAAGACAATATGAAAAAAGCGCAAGACCAACTGGCCTTGGTCGAGGTTGAAGGTCAATCCGGTGGTGGTCTAGTGAAGGTTGTCATGACGTGTAAAAATGACGTTAAGCGTATCAGTATTGATCCATCTTTACTGGCCGATGATAAGGATATGCTAGAAGATTTAGTGGCCGCCGCGTTCAATGATGCGGTTCGTAAAGCGGAAGCAATGAGTTCAGAAAAAATGTCGGGATTGACCGCGGGCTTACCTTTGCCACCAGGTTTTAAGATGCCGTTTTAAGTGAATTTGAATCTGCAACTGACTGTACAACTGACTTTGCAACTGAAACCAAGACCGGACACAAACGCGTGAAATCTCTAGGACCTTTGGAACAATTGGCGGACGCTTTGCGGCGTTTGCCTGGGGTTGGACCTAAGTCGGCATTACGCATGACTTACCACCTTTTGCAACACGATAGAGAAGCTGCGCGTATGATAGGTGAGTCAGTCTTGGCTGCACTAAATGAGGTTCATAACTGTAGCGCCTGCAATACCTTCACCGAAAAAGAATTGTGCGAAACTTGCGTCGATCAGCAACGGGATCGTAGTTTATTGTGCGTCGTTGAGTCGCCAAGCGATCAGCTCATGATAGAGCAGACGCTGACCTTTAAAGGCTTGTATTTTGTTCTCATGGGACGACTTTCTCCGTTGGATGGGGTCGGTCCACAAGAGCTGGGCTTAGATCGATTAATTCGCCGTGCCACTGATGGTGCAGTGACCGAGGTCGTGCTCGCGACCAACTTTAATAATGAAGGTGAAGCGACCGCGCACTACATCAGTGAAACGCTGAAAGCGCGTGGCCTTAAAGTGAGTCGTTTAGCGCGTGGCGTGCCGCTGGGCGGTGAGCTTGAGCATGTTGATGCAGGTACCATCGCCCGCGCTATTTTAGATCGACGCACGACTTAGTTTTCGGCGCGTTTTTCATCTGAGACTTTTTCAATAAATATTCATCATGACTGACACCCACTCCGCTTCATCAGGTCCGCTCGCAGGCATTAAAGTGCTGGAGCTGGGAACCTTGATTGCAGGACCATTTTGTTCGCGCATGTTGGCCGAATTCGGTGCTGAAGTCATCAAGATTGAAAGCCCCGACGGTGGTGATCCTCTGCGTCATTGGCGTGTCTTGAAAGAGGGTACTTCGTTGTGGTGGAGCGTCCAAGCGCGGAATAAGCAAAGTCTTGCGCTGAACATGAAAACGCTTGAGGCGCAGCAAATTGCGCGCGAATTGGCATTAGATGCAGACATCATTATCGAAAACTACCGTCCTGGTGTGTTGGAAAAATGGGGCTTGGGATTTACAGAGTTGAGCCAAATAAATCCAGCGACGATTATGGTCAGACTCTCGGGCTACGGACAAACAGGGCCTATGCGTGATCTGCCGGGATTTGGCGCGATTGGAGAGTCGATGGGCGGGCTGCGTTATGTCTCGGGACATGCGGATCGTCCACCGGTACGAGTCGGAATTTCTATCGGTGATTCCGTCGCAGCATTGCATGGAGTGATCGGCGCGATGATGGCTTTGCGCCACCGTGATGTCACGGGGGGACGTTGGAACGGAAAGCAGGGCGCTGATTGTGTCGCCGGACAGGGTCAGATGGTTGACGTGGCCTTGTACGAATCCGTTTTTAATTTAATGGAATCCCTAGTGCCGGAATTTGACTACGCTGGTGTGGTGCGCGAGCGCACGGGCGGCGCTTTGCCGGGTATCGTCCCATCCAATACCTACACGACTTCGGACGGAGAAAATATTGTTATCGCGGGTAATGGCGACGCAATTTTTCATAGGCTTATGCTGGCAATCGATAGAGTCGACTTGGCACAGGATGCTGAGCTGGTTCGCAATGACGGAAGGGTTGCGCGAACGGCCGAAATTGACGCAGCGATTGGGGCGTGGTGTGGTGAGCAAACCATCCTTGAAGCACTTGAAAAATTGCGTGTAGCGGATGTGCCCGTTGGGAAAATTTACTCGGTACGTGACATGATGGATGATCCGCAATTTCAGGCGCGCGCGATGTTTGAGCAGCATCAGTTTGAGGATGGTGGGGCGGTTAAATTACCTGCGATTTCGCCAAAGTTAAGTTTAACCCCGGGGCAAACACAATGGCTGGGGCCGCGACTTGGGCAGCATACGAATTCTGTTTTGCAAAAAATGGGGTACACCGAAACACAAATCGCACAATGGGCTCATGACGGCATTGTGCGCTTGGATGCAAAAAACTGAATCGATTAAGCTTGCAGGTAAGTGTTCTAGGCTCAAGTCAGGGTTTTGATGTAGTCACGCAATCCTGCCAAGAGCATTTCGACCGCCATCGCTGTTAGGATTAATCCCATTAGTCGTTCTACTGCGGTCATGGTTTTTTCACCCAATACCCTTTGCATACGCTCTGCGCTGAGCAGCACGACGAGCCAAACTACGGCAACGGCGGTGAGTGCAGCGACGTGTATCGCAACATCGTGCCGACTGTCGGAGGAAAATAAAAGCACGGTCGCCAGTGAAGAAGGGCCAGCTAAGGCGGGAATCGCTAAAGGTACGATAAAGGGTTCGTTGGTTTCTTCGGCGCCGCCAAAAACGCCGCCCTCCTGCGGGAATACCATCCGTAAAGCGATTAGAAAAAGAATCACGCCGCCGCCGATGCGCAGTGATACTTCGGACAACTGAAGTGCTGCTAAAAAATGCTTACCGAAAAACATAAAGAGCATCAACAACACAAAAGCGATCGTACACTCGCGCACCACTACCCGCCAACGACGTTTGGGTGAAACGTGTGAGAGTACACTGACGAATATCGGGATATTGCCGAAAGGGTCAGTGACCAAAATTAAAAGGATAAACGCTTGAAGGAAATCTTTGCTCATCGCTGCTTGTCCTTTCGTGAAAATCTCGCTTAAATTGAGTACACTTGATTTTGTGTCGATTAGGGGTCTAAAGTCAATTAAAAATACAGCAAAGGTGCTGAGCTTAGGGTTTGAAAATGGATGGAAGAATGCAAAATCTAAAAAAAGAAGAAAGACCGGATACGCCTTGTGTTGCGGTCTGCTCGACGACCTTTGACGATGTTTGTCGTGGTTGTGGTCGCACCGTTGCTGAGGTCGCCGATTGGGTCTTTATGACGCAGGAACAGAAAGACATTGTGTGGAAGCGCATCCTAACGCAGGGTTATCCGAGGAGAAATACATGAATCTTTGCGAAGCAAAAAATACCGCTCCGCGCGCGATTGTCAAGCCGTCGGCGCAATTAACTTCGCCTACATGCTCGATTTGCTAAATTATTTTTACCCAGTGCTGTGAAAGTGTTATTTTCACTCTGATTCGTGATAGGATTTCCCTCGTTTATTTTTGCTATCAACTGATCGGCTAGCGCTATCGTGCTTAAGCTTCCTGATTATTACTTTTGAGTTTCGTATGACACAAAATCTGAATCCCCAATTGGTTTGCCCAACTAAATTGACACGCCGTAGCAAAGGCTTCACCTTAATCGAAATTATGGTGGTTTTGGTGATCATGGGCATTTTGGCGAGCTTCGTTGTTCCTAAAATTATGAGTCGCGTTGACGATGCACGCGTGTCTCAAGCCAAGCAAGATATCTCGACCATGATGAATGCGCTCAAGCTTTATAAGCTCGACAATCAGCGCTTTCCAACCACCGAGCAAGGATTGCAATCCTTGATCACGAAGCCAACTACAGGACCCGCCGCGAATGGTTATAAATCGGAAGGCTACCTCGACAAACTTCCAAAAGACCCTTGGGGTAATCAGTATCAATATAGCTCCCCAGGGCTTAAATCCGAAGTGGAAATTTACACTTTGGGTAAGGACGGTCAACAAGGTGGTGTCGGCTATGACGCTGATATCGGATCGTGGGATTTGTAAGTGTTTTTGCTCGTCAGAGCAGGCACCTTTTGCGTTTAAAGAGCTCGGCATCTGAATCGGAACAAACGAAACAACAAGCTGGCTTTACCTTGCTTGAGCTTTTGGTTGTGATGGTGATTATGGGGATCATGTTAGGGGCTGTGAGCCTCAATACTATGCAGGGCGTGCACCAGCGCTTGCAGACCGAGGCTCAAAGAATCTCACTGCTCTTGGAAATGGCGCGCGAAGAAGCCATTGTGCGCAATCGGCAAACCGCTTTTGAAGCAAGTTCCAAATCGTATTGGTTTATGGTGCTGAACGAAAATAAGTGGGAACGATTAAGCGATTTGGAGAGTTTACGCGAACGGGAATTTAATTTTCCTGAGATTCAATTGGCGATTGAACCTAGCCCTGAAAACACGGAATCGCAATTACGGATAATTTTCGGACGTGAACCAGTGAGTCGCCCGTTTGTGATGAGCTTACGGGTGGGTGAAGACAAAGTCTCGATCAATGCCGATGGCGTTGGTCATTTTGTGGTCGAATAGGTGTGCATGTGAAACATAAGCAGCTCTCAAAACAGATATCCCAGCAGGCAATGATGCGCGGCTTTACCTTGCTCGAAGTCTTGGTGGCCTTGGTGATCGTTGGAACTGTTTTGGGTGCGAGTTTGCGGGCTGTTGCGAGTTTGGCGCAAAACAGTGCGGCGCTGCGCGCGAGCATGATGGCGAGCTGGTCCGCTGAGAATCGCATGGCAGAAATTCGCTTGGGACATGAGTGGCCCAGTATTGGTGAGCGCAGTTTTCCGTGTCCGCAAGTCGATTTGAGTTTTATTTGTGAGGAGCACGTTTTAGCTACCCCGAATCCCTCTTTCCGCCGAGTTGAAGTGTTGGTGTTTGAATCGGCGGATTTAAAACGACGCTTGGTTAAATTGACACAGGTCGTTCCCAATGTCCCTTAAAGTGTCAAACCTGCCATCTCAATCATCACGCTCGCGTGTTGGTGGCTTTACCCTGATTGAATTGCTCGTGGCAATCACCGTATTGGCAATTATTGCGGTGATGGGGTGGCGCGGTTTAGACAGCATTATTCGCGCCCGAGTCAGCTTGAATCGCGAGTTGGACGAGAGTCGCGGAACACAAATTAGTTTGGTCCAACTTGAAAATGACTGCGCGCACTTAGTTAGTGAGTCGCATCTACCACGTCGCGAAAATTTGCGTGCCTTCGGTCAGCAATTAATATTGATACGTACTGTCTATGAAGACAATCAAGCAACGCGCTTGCAAGTGGTCGCTTACAAAATGGAAAACGCGGTTTTTAGTCGCCGTGAGTCGCCAGCGACGCGGGATTTAAAGCAGCTTGATGCCTACTGGCAAAGTGCCATTAGTGGTGTGGATAATATGCCCGCCGTGAAGCTGCAGTCTGGCATTGAAGTTTTTGAAATGCGTACTTGGAATAGCGATGAGAATTCCTGGCGGGTTGCCGGTAGCGATGTCGCAATCGCCCCGCAAGTGCCAGTCGTAGGGCAAGCACGTCCCGCTAAGCAAGTGCCACGCAAGACAGGATTAGAAGTCACGATGCAGCTCAAGGGAAAGATGCACCCGCTTCTGAAAATATTTTTATTGGGGGCCGCGTGAGAGCGCATCGAAACTGGCCTCATCGACAGCGCGGTGTTGCGGTGGTGACCGCATTGTTGCTAACCACCTTGGCGATTACGATAGTCGCTAGTCTGTTTTGGCAACAGCAAGTGCAGGTGCGTTCAATCGAAAATCAACGATTTCAATTGCAAAAGAAATGGGTATTGCGAGGTGCTTTAGATTGGGCTGGATTGATCTTGCGTGAGGATCAAAGGACGAGTCAAGTCGATCATTTGGGCGAGCCTTGGGCCGTCAATTTAGGCGAGACACGTTTAGATCAATATGTTGAAAATGGGCGTTCGGATTCGGATGATAGTGATGCGTCCTTGACAGGGCAAATCAGCGATGCTCAGGCGAAATTCAACCTGACTAATTTAGCCAATAATGGCGTGGTTGATCCACATGCTGTCGCGATTTTTGCGCGTCTCTTGAGTAATCTGCGTTTGGATCCTAGCGCGGCGGCTCGGGTCGCACAACAAGTCGCCTTGACCCAAGATAAGCTACCAGCCACTGATAAAGCCGGTGATTCCACCAAGGCTGGCGCTGATAATCCCGGCGCGACTAGTGGTGGTATTGTCGGGCCAGTTAAGTCAACTTCATCCGACAGTGCGGCGAGTTCACCACAGGAGAGTCGCGCATTACTTTCGGCAAACCTCATTTCCGAAGTACAATTTCTGCGCTTTAGCCAAATTGAAGATTTATTATCGGTGCCGGGCTTCTCGCTGGACTCAATTTTAAAATTGAGAAATTACGTGACCGTGTTGCCAGTCAATACCAAAGTCAACGTGAACACAACGAGTCCGGAAGTGTTGTCGGCCTTGTTTGAACACCTGAGTACGACTGAGGCGGCATTGATGATTGCAGCGCGCGACCGCGCTTATTTTTTAGATTTTGCGAATTTTAAGCAAAGTTATTCTGATAAAGTGCCGGAAGCCGCCGGCAATGACGTGGATTTTAAAACGAGTTATTTTGTAATTAATGGGAAAGTACGATTGAATCATTCGCTTTTGGAAGTGAATGCATTGATCGAACGCAACGGACAGAAAACACAGGTCCTTTGGATAAAAGAAAACTAGGGGATGTAAGCAATCGCAGTTCTATGATGTGTCTGCGATTGGATACAAAACTTGGTACGAAAAAAGGTGTAGGAGAACATGGCGAGTACGCTATACATTCAACTGCCATCGAGAGCGATGGCGGATGCGACGGAGTTTTGGGAAAAAGAGAACTTCTCTTTTTGTCTGGCCTCGGCGGAAAAAAATATCTTGCAACAAGGCCGCGATAGTCTTGCACGTCTCGCGGAGTTGGCCGCTGGCGCACATCAAGTGAATCTCTTGTTGGCACCGAGTGATGTCAATTTCCTGAAAATCAAAGTACCACCCATGCCCTTCGCTAAGCTCAAGTTGGCTTTGCCCAATCTACTTGAAGAGCAACTCCTCAACGATGTCGCGGACCTGGCTTTTTTTCCGATGGTGCCAGTGGATCAGGAGTGTGAATTGGCGGTGGTTTCGCAATCTTGGCTTAGTCGCGTGTTTCAGGCGGCCGCCATCTTGAATGCGCGACGACTGAGTGCCTTCCCCCTGACTTTGGGTCTGCAAGCACAAGACGATACTTGTGTCGTCCTCTGTGAGAAAGGTGAAAAGAACCCAAACTCAGACGACAACTATGAGCAAATTGAATTGGCACTCAAGACTCAAGGCGCACCAGCCCAAGCCTTGAGTTTGCGTGTGGCGCAATCGACGCTATTGCCTGAAACGGTGATGAATACAGTGTCGCTATTGAGCGCATCAAAAAAAATCCAACTCCTAGTCGATGCCGCCTCCCGTGCGTCTTTTGAGGCTTACGCCCAGACGCAAACTGGATTTGAAATCGAAGTGAAAACCAGTGATTGGCGCGCAAAAATTGCTGGGGTATTTCATGCAAATTTTGATGTGTTGGCGAGCATATCTCAATCTGGAAAGGCCTCCTTTGATTGGCCGCGTTGGCGTTGGACAGTCTTGTTGGGTTCTTTGATCTTAATGCTGGCCTTAGGTGCTTTGAATTGGAGATGGTGGGTAATGCATCGCGAGTATCGTGGTTTGGATAGCGCGATTGCCGCCACTTATAAGTCGCATTTTCCGAATGAAAGCATAGGTCGTGAACCACTCTTGCTAATTCAGCAGAAGATCAATCGCTCAAAAAAATATGTAGGGCAATCGAGCAATGACGATTTTCTTGTGATGAGTGCGCAGTTTGGAATGGTGATGGATCAAGTTTTGGGTGTACAAGCCGCATCCCGTTTAGAGACGGTTGAGTATCGAGATCACACGCTCTTCATTAAACCGAAAAATTTCAGTGAATTTCCTTTGGATCGTTTCAGGAACGCTTTAAAAGAGCGCAGCTTGAGCTTAGAGTCCAAAGACGGGGTGTTAGTGGTTACTCCCGAAGTCGGAGGCGTGAAATGAGTTTGCAAGCAAATTTGAACGAATTGAACGAAGCCTGGGCTAAGCGCAATCTGAAGGAAAAACGCATGTTGTTGGGACTAGGCGCTTTTCTTTTGGCTTCAGTGATTTATTCCTTGGGGATTTCGCCAGCTTTGACCAACATTGAGTTATTGGAAAAAACGATACCGATGCAAAAGCAAAAAAATGCAGTCATGACGCATTTGGGCGAGCAGTATCGGGCTATTTCAAAAGCGATGGCTGAAACTGTTCCGCCGGTGACGAGAGAATTGCTGGAAGCTTCTTTGTTGCGTCGGAATATGAAGGCGCAATCATTAGTCGTTGCGAATGATGTGGTGCGAGTACAAGTGAATACGACGAACTACAATAATGTGATGGAATGGATTTTGGAAATGCAAAAAGCGGCAAGGTTGTCGGTTGACGATGCCAAGATCACCGCACTTGCAGAGCCAGGACAGGTGAGCGTGGTGTTGAGTTTGCGTCAGCAGAGACCGGCAAACTAGAAAATAACGCTAGATTCAAGTCTAGGAATAATAAGCGAAAATTGATGAAGAAGACGGTTGGCTTACTGTGGGTATTTTTGGCGTTGCTCAGTGTTTTGGTGACGGTGCTCATTTTTTTGCCTGCAAATTGGATTGGTGCATTGCTTGAGTCTCAAACCGGTGGGCGATTTGCGCTCGGCGAAGTGAGTGGAAATTTTTGGCGCGGAAGTGCTTTTTTGGGCGTTGCGGCGGATAAGAATTCGCCACTGACACCATTATTTCCGGGACGTTTTTCGTGGAAAATTTCGCCCATTATTTTGCTCGGTCAGGTGTCGGTAGAATTGGAGAATCAAGCGGTACTCAGTGACGCGGTTAAGATTAATGGTAGCTTAAGTCAATGGCAGGTGAGCGGCGCGTCGATCAAACTTCCCTCGGAGCGATTGGAAGGTTTGGGCGCACCCTTAAATACGATAGGTCCGCGTGGAAATATTGTTTTGCGTTGGGGTCAATTGCAAATTGAACGACGTAATACGGGCGTGGCAATTGATGGCAGCATGCAGTTGGAGATGAGTGAAATGGCATCGCGCATTTCGTCAATCAAGCCTTTAGGCAGTTACTACATGAGCTTTCAATGGCATGGCGAGACAGCAGATTTTGTCTTAAGTACCCTAAAGGGGCCGATGATGCTCGAAGGCAGTGGTGCATTGGTCAATGGCCGTTTGCAGTTTATGGGCAAAGCATTTGCAGAGGCGGGGCAAGAAGAGCGTTTGGCGAATCTTCTGAATTTATTGGGAAGACGGCGACAAGAGGGCGATAAACAAGTTATTGCTCTTGAATATCGATAGAAAAAACCGAGTTTGATGAATACAAATGAGACAGTGAGTGCAATGAAGACGATGACGAAAGAAACGAAACCTATGAAACTGCGCAAATTAGTGTTGGCCTTGAGTTTGTGTGGCTGTGTCGGTTTAGGCGCGGGCGTGAGCTTGAAGGCCGGGGCGCAGGAGCCCAGTGCCAACGCGGCAGGTTTGAATTTTGTGAATGCCGATATTGAGGCCGTAATTAAAGCGGTCGGTCATTACACGGGTACGACCTTTATCATCGATCCTCGCGTCAAAGGGCAGATTTCTCTCGTATCGGAAAAGCCTTTGACCAAAGAACAGGCGATGAAGTTACTCACCTCAAATTTGCGTATGCAGGGGTTTGCGGTGGTAACCTCAGACGGGTTTTCTAAGGTCGTTCCAGAGTCAGATGCGAAATTGCAGGGCGGGCCGACGCAAGTAAAGTCGGTGAAGGGTGATCAAATCGTAACGCAAGTTTTTCGCTTGAATTATGAGGCTGCGAACAACATTGTGACGGCCTTACGTCCTTTGATTTCGCCCAATAATGTAATCAACGTTAACCCTGGAAATAACTCCATTGTCATCACCGATTATTCGGACAATATGCATCGCATGTCAGAAGTGATTGCATTGTTAGACGTGCCGTCTAATCCCGATCTCGAAATTATTCCAATCAAACATTCAATCGCCAGCGACGTAGCTACCTTGGCGACCCGATTGACAGAAAATTCGCAAGCCGGTGCCGATGCCGGACGCACGGTGATTATGGCTGATGCACGCACCAATTCAGTGTTGGTAAAAGCGCCGTCGGTTGCACGTGCCAATTTGGTCAAAGCGATTGTGCTAAAGCTCGATCAACCGACTGACTTGCCAGGCAATGTGCATGTGGTCTATCTCAAAAATGCGGAAGCTGTGAAACTGGCGCAGACCTTACGCTCGATATTGTCAGGCGATTCTTCCTCGCTCAATTCGGGTTCTAGTAATTCGAATTCAAGTTTCCAAAATCCGAATACCACGGGCATGGGAAGTAATAACGGCCAAGCCCCATCAAATAATACGGGCATTTCATCGAATGGAAATAGTCTGAGTTTGCCGATCAGTAGCAATAGCAATAGCCAGACTAGTGGTGGTCAAGGCGGGTTTATTCAGGCCGACCCCGCGACCAATACGCTAATCATCACCGCGAGTGATTCTGTATATCGTAATTTACGTTCGGTGATTGATCAACTCGATGCGCGTCGTGCTCAGGTGTATATCGAAACTTTGATCGTTGAAGTTGGGGTTGATCGTGCCAATGAATTGGGTGTGCAGTGGTTGGGTGCCACCGGAGATAAAAATAGTCAATATCGCCTAGGAGCAGCGACTGCTTTCAATAAAGACGGGAATAGCATCGTCAATCTTGTGGGTGGAAATGCGAACAAATTGGGTTCAGTATTGCCCTCGAATGGCCTCACGATAGGTTTGTTTAAACAAGTCGGCGGGCAACTTGGACTGGGCGCGCTGGCACATGCTTTGGCCACTGATGGAAGTTCAAATGTTCTATCGATCCCGAATATTGTGACCTTGGATAACGAAGAGGCGCGTATCCACGTTGGGCAAGATGTGCCATTCGTGACAGGACAATACAGTACGCCCGGCGCAGGCACTGCGGGTGCGAATCCATTTCAAACCATTACACGGCAACAGATCGGTATTAAATTAACGGTGAAGCCGCAAATATCCGAAGGTGGAACGGTCAGATTGGCGATTGCGCAAGAAGTTTCCGATGTCGATAGTACGACAAATGCGGCTGGAATTATCACCAATGTTCGCTCGATTGCGACCAATATTTTGGCAGAAGACGGACAAATTATTGCCTTGGGCGGTTTGATTGGCGATAAAACCAAAGGTGGCGAAGAAAAGGTTCCTTTGTTAGGCGACATTCCTATCATCGGAAATCTCTTTAGATATAAAAAGTTAGAGCGTAACAAAACCAATCTCATGGTGTTCTTGCGTCCAACAGTGATACGCAGTGCAGAGCAGAGCAATTCAGTATCCTTGGATCGCTACGATTATTTGCGCACGCAGTATTTGCAAGGGATAGAGAAAGACGATCAAGTCCCTTTGTTGAAAGCGGAGAAGGGTAAGTTGCTGGTTCCGAATAATCCTAGTGATCCAGTGAAACCTAAAACCGAGAATCGTGAAGGGCAATAAAGCGTATGGCTGACAATCGATTATTGCCGTTCGCTTTCGCGCGCGATTTTTCTATTCTTGCGCATCGTCCACCGGAGCATGATGCGGCAGTTGAGCTGATGGTATCAAAAGAAACGCAGATCACTGCGATTTCCGAAGCAGGGCGTCGATTTGGCGCGGTTCAACTCAAGGTTTTGCCGCACGAATTATTGCTGCAAGAAATTGCGCGCGCTTATGCCGGTTCTGGTGGGGATGCCGCCGACGTTGTAGGAGAAGTCGAATCGGACATGGATTTGGCAAAGCTCATGCAAGACATGCCAGCGATAGAAGATTTGCTGGAGTCGGCTGATGATGCGCCGGTGATTCGTATGATCAATGCTTTACTCACCCAAGCTTTGCGGGAGGGGGCATCGGATATTCACATCGAACCCTTTGAGCAAATTTCTGTCGTGCGCTTTCGGGTTGACGGTGCTTTGCGCGATGTAATTCGACCGCGCAAAGCCATACACGCTTCCTTAGTATCGCGTATCAAAATTATGGCGCAGCTCGATATCGCTGAGAAGCGCTTGCCGCAAGATGGCCGGATCACATTGCGTATTGGCGGTAAGCCGGTCGATGTTCGCGTCTCTACTTTGCCTACAGGACATGGCGAACGCGCCGTATTACGTTTGTTGGACAAAGAAGCGGGCAAACTTGATTTGAGCCATCTTGGTATGAGTTCTGATGTCTTAAAACAGTTCGATCAATTGATCGCGCAACCGCATGGCATCGTCTTGGTCACAGGGCCAACTGGCTCAGGTAAAACCACGACCTTGTATGCAGCTTTGTCTCGTGTGAATGCCGGAACGACCAATATTTTGACGGTCGAAGACCCGATTGAATATGAATTGGCGGGGATCGGTCAAACCCAAGTGAACGCCAAGATTGACATGACGTTTGCCAAAGCCTTAAGAGCGATTTTGCGGCAAGATCCGGATGTCATCATGATTGGTGAAATTCGCGATTTAGAGACCGCGCAAATCGCTGTACAAGCGTCCTTAACTGGGCATTTGGTATTGGCGACTTTGCACACCAATGATTCGGCTGCGGCGGTCACCCGATTGCTCGATATGGGGATAGAACCATTCCTGTTGTCCTCAAGTTTGCTCGGTGTTGTGGCGCAGCGCTTAGTACGAAAACTCTGCAAGCATTGCAAGGTGGAAGAAGCGGGTGTCTGGCATTCCGTGGGATGTGAGCATTGTGGTCATACGGGTTATCAAGGTCGGGTCGGTGTCTACGAATTATTGCTCACCACGGAAGCGATTTCTGCGCAAATTCATCATCAAGCATCCGAAGCAGAAATTCGTGCGGCTGCACAGGGCGACGGCATGAAAACGATGCGTGAGGATGCACAGCGTTGGCTTGACGCGGGTGTCACCACCAAAGAAGAAGTTTTGCGCGTAACCAAAGAATAATTGTCGCCAATTTAGAGTGAGAGTAGAACATCGTGCCAGCATTTCGATATGAAGCCATAGACGCACAAGGCGCTAGCAAAAAAGGCGTAGTCACCGCCGATAGTGCGCGCGCTGCTCGCTCTGACTTGCGTAGTCAGAACCTGGCACCGGTGACTGTCGAGCAAATTGCCAATCAAACTGGCGCTGCCGCGCGTAAGAGTGGCGGATTTTTTAGTGAGCATCTGACTAATGTCGAGCTCGCCCTCTTTACCCGCCAATTGTCCAGCTTGCTGGAAGCGGGACTGCCGCTGGAACAAGCGTTTTCTGCCTTGCTGGAACAGTCGGAGCGCGTTTATATTCGTGATTTGATCGCATCGATACGGTCTGAAATTTTAGCCGGTGCGGCCTTATCGGATGCCTTAAAACAGCACCCGACGGATTTTGCAGATATTTATTGTGCGCTGGTCGCTTCTGGCGAGCAAATTGGTCAATTGTCGCGGGTACTTTCGCGTTTGGCCGACTATATTGAGCGACGTAATGCCTTGGTACAAAAGGTGAAGCTTGCGTTTACTTACCCTGCCATTGTGACCGTAGTCGCGTTTGCGATTGTGATTTTTTTGTTGACCTATGTGGTGCCGCAAATTGTGTCGGTGTTTGCCAATACCAAACAGAAATTGCCGGTGTTGACCTTGATGATGTTGGCATTGTCTGAATTTGTGCGTAGTAGCGGTTGGATAGTGGCGGTCGTCGTTGGCTTTCTAATCGCAGCGGCGCGTAAGGCGCTAAAAGAACCGAATATAAAAATGCGCTGGCATACTTGGCTCTTGAGCGCGCCCTTGTATGGAAAATTTGAACGCAGCTTAAATACCGCGCGATTTTCTAGCACGCTTTCGATCACGACAGGTTCTGGTGTTCCTATTCTCAAAGCTTTGCAAACGAGCCGTGAGACTTTATCGAATGTCGCAATGCGTGCACAAGTTGAGGAAGCGGCCAATAGCGTGCGCGAAGGTGTGGGCTTGGCACGGGCACTCTCAGCGCATAAGCATTTCCCACCGATGCTCATTCACATGATACGAGCCGGTGAAGTGACGGGTGAGTTGCCGGCGATGTTAGAGCGTGCATCCGCGGCGCAAGAGCAAGATTTAGAAAGACGTGCGCTGACCATGGCGGGATTGCTAGAGCCAGTGCTGATTTTGGCGATGGGTGTGGTCGTGTTATTGATCGTGTTGGCCGTATTGATGCCGATTATTGAGATCAATCAGTTAGTGCGTTGATGTGACTTTGGGTCTGAGTCATGTTCAAAAAGAGCCCAAAGAATGCCCAAAGTAGATAATTTGCGAATGAGAGTTTAAAGAATGAAACGTCTTCCCCTACTTGTTAATGTGATTTTGTTTGCGGCGCTTTGTATGATGCTCACTTACGGCGTGCTGCAAACGATACATCCCAAACTTCGTAATGAAGTCGCGCCGGTTTTTCCAGAGAGTTTTGAGCCAGGTTTAGGGCAATGGGGCGCTATGTTTGGTCAAGCGGCAATGGTCGATAATGCGCCTAGCAATTACCAATTGAAGGGCGTGATCGTCGCGCCGCGTGCGCAAGAGAGCGTAGCGATTATTTTAAACGAAGGTAAGCCAACTTCGGCCGTGAGAATCGGCAAAGAGATCGCCCCCAATGTAATTTTAAAAGAGGTTCATGCCGACCATATTCTGGTCACCGAAGCTGGCGCTGATCGTCGTATCGATTTACCCGCTTTACCCTTGCTGCCGGGTGTGAATATCGTCACTGCAAATCAAAGTCCAGCTGTGCAGTAATCGTTTCATCCGATGGCGATCCCTCAGTATTTTCAGCATGCTTTAGATCGCGCCCACCCCTCTTGGTATGGCGCGATCATGCAAGGCCTAGACGCTATTGATGCACAATTTCCAGACTACCTGAGCACACTATCGACGCAGGGATTCTTGCCCACGGAGCAGCGTATATTTGCTGCTTTTTCCGTCCCACTCGATCAGGTGAAATTCGTGTTAGTTGGGGAGGGACCTTATCCACGCTCGGCGAGTGCGACTGGCTATTGTTTTATGGACGGCGCGGTTGCTTCTTTGTGGTCTGTGGGTGCAAAAGCGGGCTTAAGCACAGCGGTCAATAAAGCCACATCGCTACGCAATTTTATGAAAATGCTACTCGTTGCGGATCAGCGATTGGATCTGTCAGCTGACTATCACCGACAAATTGCAGACATCGCTCACCAGGCGATGGCATGCAACTCCAATGCGATCATTACCCTAGCGCAGTTACAAGAGAACTTTTTAAGTCATGGTTTCTTAATGCTCAATGCCGCGCTCGTTTTTAGGGAAAGCTGCAAACCGGCGCTCGAAGTGCGCTTTTGGGCTCCTTTTTTAGCCTGCATACTTCACGCATTAACTTACAATCAAGCGCAGGCGGCGCAGCCTCGCACCTTGATTTTGTGGGGGCGATTAGCGGACCAATTGCGCAAAACAATTCCCTTGTCTGGCTTTAAATTAGCTTGTAGTGAGCATCCTTACAATTTAAGCTTTATTCAAAATCAAAGTATGCAAACGCTTTTTGTTTCATTGAATCTTCTAAAAAAGACTGATAAGCTGATTGTTGAGTAGACGAGTGTTTCGAATGTTGAACTAAGTTAAGCAGGTTCAATCACGTGAGGAAGCTTGGATCCCATGCTGAGAAAAATAACGTTGACGCAATTGCGTAAAGGGATGTTTATCCATGAATTGGAAATCTCATGGATTAGTTCCCCTTTTTGGCAAAAATCCTTTTTGGTCGATAGTGATGACGTACTCTGTAAGGTGCAAGAGACAGGTGTAAAGGATTTGCTGATCGACACCGATAAAGGGGGCGATATTCCCGCTATTCGCGATACAAGTGCAGGGTTAGATGCAAATTCAAAGCCAGAACTCCAAGATGCACTGGAAGAACCATCCCTCAGTAGTTTGGATGCCATTGTGAGAGTTTCCTTTGATGCCGAGATCGGGATCGCCGCGAAAATCGTTGATAAATCCAAAGAGGCGGTTTGCTCCATGTTCAACGAAGCCAGGATGGGCAAGGCGATCGAGGCTGAACAAGCAATGACACTGGTGGAAGACATCGCACAATCCGTGATGCGCAATCCAGGCGCATTGATCGGATTAGCACGTTTAAAGACCAGTGATGATTACACCTACATGCATTCGGTCGCGGTCTGTGCTTTGATGATTGCCTTGGCTCGGCAACTCGGCTTAGATGATGATATGACCCGCGAGGCCGGCTTGGCTGGATTGCTGCACGACATAGGGAAAATGGCGATAGAGCCCGGCATTCTCAATAAGCCAGGTAAGCTGAGCGATACGGAATTTAATGAAGTTAAACGACATCCTGAAGAGGGTCATAAAATCTTATTGGAGGCGAAGACGATTAGCGAAGCGGCGCTGGATGTCTGCTTGCATCACCATGAGAAAGTCGATGGTAGTGGCTATCCTCATGGGTTAAAAGGAGAGGCGATTAGTCTATTTGCGAAAATGGGTGCGGTCTGTGATGTGTACGATGCGATTACTTCCAATCGTCCTTACAAAGTTGGTTGGTGTCCGGCCGAATCTTTGCGACGCATGTCAGAATGGAGCAAAGGACATTTTGACGATTTAATTTTTCAAGCTTTCGTCAAAAGCATAGGAATTTATCCGGTAGGAACACTGGTTAAGTTGCATTCAGGACGATTGGGCGTGGTGATCGAACAGCAAGTTGGCAAGTCCCTGTTGCTGCCCAAAGTCAGGGTGTTTTTCTCTACGAAATCGAAAGTTTATATTCCCCCCTTACTGTTAGACTTGAGTAGTCCTGCCAGCAATGACAAAATTGTTTCGCGTGAAGATGCAGCCACTTGGGGATTAAAGGATATCGATCATTATTGGCTGGGCGATAGTTTTGCGAGCGCGACACACTAAATCACGATTTACGTGAAATCATAAAATAGCACCCTCAATTCGCGCATTCACAGCGCTCAATTTTTAATAATTTTCTTCCAAAATCGCCGATTTTGTGACGAACCCAGAGGGAAATCCCATTTTTTCCTTGATCAAGCTCGCAAAATCAGCTTCCAAAAAAATGGGGTTTCGCGCTTATCGAATAGATACGCGCTTCCCTAGCCCTTCGGGTAAAATATCGACATGAAAATCCTACTGAGTAACGATGATGGCTATCTGGCTCCAGGCCTAATTGCTTTGGCGCGGGCTTTACAAGCATTTGCTGAAGTGACGGTGGTCGCGCCAGACACCAATCGCTCAGGCGCATCGAATGCGCTAACCCTCGATCGACCATTGCGACTGGAACAGGCCGACAATGGTTTTTACTACGTCAATGGAACGCCTTCCGATTGCATACACATTGCGTTGACTGCCTTAATGTCCAGCCCACCTGATCTAATCGTATCGGGTCTTAATCAAGGCCAGAATATGGGCGATGATACCCTCTATTCCGGCACAGTCGCCGCTGCGACAGAGGGATATTTGTTTGGGATTCCAGCGATTGCGTTTTCGCAGGTCGATAAGGGGTGGACGTTTTTAGAAGACGCAGTGCAAGCGGCCGTCGCTTTGATACGCTGTGAATTCCCCTCATTGCCGCGTCCGTTTTTGCTGAATGTAAATATCCCTAATTGCGCTTATGCACAGTTAAAAGGGCATCGTGTTGTGCGTTTAGGTAAGCGGCATATGTCTGAGCCCGTGATCAAAGCCTTCGACCCAAGTGGTCGTGCAGTTTATTGGATAGGCCCTGCGGGGAGTGCAAAAGATGCTAGTGAAGGCACCGATTTTCATGCAGTTGCGCAGGGTTATATCGCGATTACGCCGCTACAAGTTGACTTAAGTAATGTGCCGCAACTAAGTGCTTTGGCGGCGGATTTGGCATGAGTGAAAAGCGCTTTCCTTTGCCGCTTTCAGCGGTCGTCGATCAAGGCGATGCCTCCCGCCGACTTGGTTCGGCACGCCCGCAAACGGCGATGAAAAATGTCGCGGATCAGCATAAAATCTCGCAAGAAAAGCGCATGCCTTTGCGACCATCAGCACCAGTGAAGTCCGCTTTGCCTTCCGCCGAAAGCAAAAAAAATCCGCAGCACATACCGCAATCGGAAGCGCTAGTGTCAGATAAAATTCGGCAAGCGATGGTCAAGCGAATCGCGGCCGCAGGTGTGGTTGATGTGCAGGTGTTGGCGGCGATGGAAAATATTCCTCGCCATTTATTTGTTGAGTCAGGATTGGCGAGTCAGGCTTATATAGATGCGTCTTTACCGATTGGTTACCATCAGACGATCTCACAGCCTTATATTGTGGCGCGCATGATAGAAGTTTTGCGCGACGGTCAAAATCTCAGTCGTGTGTTGGAGATTGGTACTGGGTGTGGGTATCAAGCCGCCGTTCTGTCGGAACTGGCCGGTGAAGTGTTTTCGATTGAACGCATCCAAGCTTTGCATACGCTAGCGAAAAATAATTTGCGATCCTTGCGTATCGCTAATTTACGTCTTCATTACGGTGACGGAATGTTAGGTTTGCCCCAAGTAGCCCCGTTTGACGGTATTATTCTGGCCGCGGCAGGTTTGGAAATCCCCGATGCCTTACTGCAGCAGATGGCCGTCGGAGGACGTCTAGTTGCTCCGGTTGGTGCGCGCCAGCAGGTCTTGCAAGTGATCGTCAGGCGTACCCAGAGTCAATGGGAGAGCCGCATCTTGGAGCGCTGCCATTTTGTGCCTTTGCATCAAGGCGTTATTTAACGAGTCTGACCTTTTAGTCGCAATGAACCTCAGAGAACATCAATGAAAATACAAGTAAGACAGCTCATTTTAATCGTAGGCCTTTGCATACTTGCCGCGTGCTCCAGTGTCCCCAATCGCGCCCCAGTGATCGAGCGAGTACTTGAGCCGGCAGCGAATCCCACTGAACCTGTGAGCGTAGAAGTACCCAGTGCAAAACCGAATGCAGAGCCGCGTCCGACTTATACCGTGAAGCGCGGAGATACGCTGTTGAAAATCGCCTTGGATTACGGTCAGAGTTATCTCGATTTAGTAAAGTGGAATAGTCTCAAGAATCCAGATGATATTAAAGTTGATCAAGTCTTGTTTGTCGCCGGACCTGATGGTTTTAGTGGTGCAAAAACTTCAGCTGTAACAGGGCAAACGGGCGTGGAAGTTCGCAACTTGACTCCAATTAATCCCGCGACCAATAAGTCCTCACCTAAGGGCGATAAGCGGGTCTATTCGGAAGCAAATCTTGCTGAGTTGCAAAAACAAGACAGTGCATTTGCACCATTGCCCAGCGTTAAACCGGAGTCATCCGCCAGCAAGCCAGCAGACAAATCGTCCGCACCTAGTCTGGAACAGATAGAGTGGATGTGGCCCACCGACGGTAAAATAATCACCACTTTCGACGAGCTGAAAACTAAAGGTATTGATATTGCGGGTAAATCGGGGCAAGATGTAGTTGCTGTTGCCGCTGGTAAAGTAATTTATGTGGGTAATGCGATGCATGGTTACGGCAATATCTTGATCGTTAAGCATGCGAATAATTTTTTGTCTGCCTATGGACACAATAAAGTCAATCTTGCGAAGGAAGGGCAAGCCGTCGCAAAAGGGCAAAAAATTGCTGAAATGGGCAATACCGAAAGCGATGTAGTTAAATTGCATCTTGAGATCCGGCAGCTGGGAAAACCCGTTGACCCAATAAAAATTTTACCGAGTCGTTAAAGCCGAATCAATTTCTGTCCGTAAATAGTTTAGGTGGCGATCTGAGCTTTAGGTAATGACAGATCGCCTTTCATTGAATAAACTGATTGGCGTACTTATCATGGCCAAAAATTCTAAACTTGAAGTGCAGGATCACGCATTAGCAGTCGCAGAATTAGAACATGTGAGTCACGAAGATGAAGCCGAACGTGACGAAATTTCATTCCTTGATTCGGGTGAAAGCGGCGACAGTAGCGATGGCCCCGAACGCGCAGAAGAAGTCCCCAGTGTCGCGATTGCGCCAATAGACGAAATTAAAACGATATTGGCCGCCGAGTTATCGACCGACACCACCCAGCACTACCTCAATCAAATTGGCACACGTCCTTTGTTTTGCGCGGCAGAAGAATTGCATTATGCGACCTTAGCCAAGCAAGGCGATTTCGCGTCGCGGCAAAAGATGATCGAGCACAATCTGCGTTTGGTCGTTTCTATCGCCAAACACTACATTAATCGCGGCGTGGCTTTGCTCGATATGATAGAAGAAGGCAATCTTGGGTTGATGCACGCAATCGATAAATTTGAACCTGAGCGTGGATTTCGTTTTTCGACCTATGCCACTTGGTGGATTAGACAAAGCATAGAACGCGCAATCATGAACCAAGCACGCACGATACGCCTGCCTGTGCATGTGGTTCGCGAGCTCAATCAGATACTACGCGCCAAATATCACCTAGAGGCACAGCAGCGCGATGGTAAAGATGCGGCGATTGATGATATCGCCCACTTACTCAGTCGCCCTCTGGATGAGGTGCAGGACATCCTAGCACTGTCTGAGCATGCGATGTCGCTCGATACCCCGCTTGATAGCGATCCGCAAACCAGTTTGTTAGACATGTTGCCGGGCGATAGCGAACATGCGCCTGATATGCAAGCCGAACATCATGAAGTTACGGTGCTAGTGCGTGATTGGCTTTCCAAACTGCCTGATAAACAACGCATCGTGATTATGCGTCGTTTCGGTCTTGATAATGATGATCCTGTGACCTTGGAAACCTTGGCCGACGAAATGGGCATTACCCGCGAACGTGTTCGGCAAATTCAACAAGAAGCCTTGGTCAAACTCAAACGCACCTTTGCCTCACGCGGAGTAGGGCGTGATGCCTTGCTCTAGCTTTTGTCTAAGCGTCGTTGTTTGAGCTTCAAAACGGTATAATCTCGGCTCTCTTAATAATTTCTGAAGGGTGCCGAGTTTTATCGCACCCAATTACCTATGAATACGATCAAAATTCGCTCGCTAGATATCGACGCGCGTGGTGTTGGCCATCTTGAAAATGAAGATGGCACACCCGGTAAAGTTGTTTTTGTAGAGGGTGCTTTGCCCGGTGAAACTGTCGGATACAACACCTATCGCAAAAAAACTAGCTGGGAAGCGGCCACGATGGGGGCTTTGGTCAAAGAATCTTCACAACGCACCACACCTAAATGCCCACATTTTGGCGTCTGTGGCGGATGTTCTATGCAGCATTTGGATGCCAGTGCGCAGGTCGCCATGAAGCAGCGTGTGCTCGAAGATAATCTAGGGCATATCGGTAAAGTGAAAGCGGAAATGCTGATGCGTCCGATCTACGGGCCGACTTGGGGCTATCGCTATCGCGCTCGTTTGTCGGTGCGTAATGTGCATAAAAAAGGCATCGTTTTAGTGGGGTTTCACGAAAAAAAATCGCGCTACGTCGCCAATATGGAAACCTGCGAGATTTTGCCTCCGCATGTATCGCAAATGCTGATGCCGCTGCGGGACTTGATTACCTCGCTGACCATCATCGAAGCCTTGCCGCAAATCGAGCTGGCAATAGGCGAGGGTGTCACCGCCATGGTCTTGCGTATCATGCAGCCTTTAGGTGAGGGGGACGAGGCAAAATTGCGCGCCTTCGCCGATCAATATCAAGTGCATTGGTGGTTGCAAACCGCTGGTCCAGACAGTGCCGCGCCGTTTTATCCAGCCGATTCGGCCTTGCATTATTTGCTGCCAGAATTTGGCGTGCGTATGCCGTTTAAACCGACTGATTTCACGCAAGTGAATCATCAGATCAATCGAGTTCTCGTTGCGCGTGCCTTGCGTTTGCTCGATGTGCAAAAGGATGAACGCATTCTCGATTTATTTTGTGGTCTCGGAAATTTCACCTTGCCAATCGCCACCCTTGCGCGTGAGGTGGTCGGTATTGAAGGCAGCGCCTCCTTAACCGAGCGCGCCTTGGAAAATGCAAGGGCGAATGGCTTGGCGGCTAAAGTATCCTTCGCAACACGCAATTTATTCGAAGCTAAAGCCGACGATTTTGTCCAGCTTGCTTATTTTGATCGCTTCCTAATTGATCCTCCTCGTGATGGTGCGATGGCGGTTTGTCAGGCCTTGATCGACTTAAAAGAAATCGCGCCACACTTGCGCCCGAAGCGTATCGTCTATGTTTCATGTAGTCCATCCACCTTGGCGCGCGATGCTGGGATGTTGGTCAATCAGGGCGGGTATGCCTTGTCGAGGGCAGGTGTGGTGAATATGTTTCCACATACTTCCCATGTTGAATCGATGGCGGTGTTTGATTTAGTAAACTAAAATAATTCCATTGTGGATGTTGTAATTTCAGCATAAAATTCATGTTGCCTCCTTGAAAGTTAATGCTTTTGCGAGGATACTCGATTTAAGATCATGAAAAAAAGGTGCCACAATGGAATACGAAGTCATTAATACCCAAATTGCACCTGAGGGACGTTTAGAAGTTTTATCTAAAGCTGAAGTAGCGCGTCTCTGGGATACCAGTCATGGTAGTCTTTATCAATTATTTCGTAGCTGCGCGCTCGCGGTTTTGAACTGCGGAAGCGGCTTAGACGATGGTAAGGAGTTGTTGGAGCGATATAAAAGTTTTGACATCAACATCATTCAACGTGAGCGTGGCATTAAGCTCGATGTGAAAGGTGCGCCTGCAGGCGCTTTTGTCGATGGCGTGATGATTAAGGGTATCCAAGAGCATTTGTTCGCGGTATTGCGCGACATTCTATTCACCCACGGCGAAATCTCGCAAAATAGTCAAATCGATCTTCAATCTACTGAAGGCATTACTGACGCGGTTTTTCATATTTTACGAAACGCAAATTTCCTACAGCCGCAGATTAGCCCTAATCTTGTTGTGTGCTGGGGCGGACATTCGATTTCGGGGCCGGAATACGATTACAGCAAACAAGTGGGTTATCAATGCGGTTTACGGGGCATTGATATTTGCACGGGATGTGGTCCCGGTGCGATGAAAGGACCCATGAAAGGCGCTGCGATAGGACACGCCAAACAGCGGATTTTGCAGGGACGTTACTTAGGTATTTCCGAGCCCGGTATTATCGCCGCTGAAGCCCCAAACCCTATCGTCAATGACTTAGTGATTTTGCCGGACATTGAGAAGCGCTTAGAAGCCTTTGTGCGTATGGCGCATGCGGTTGTGGTCTTTCCAGGGGGGGCGGGCACGGCGGAGGAAATTCTTTACCTGCTGGGGATATTACTGCATCCAGATAATGCTGATTTACCTTTCCCTTTGATTTTTACTGGGCCGCAGTCTGCCAGCGCCTATTTCAAACAAATTGATCAATTTGTGGCCGATACACTGGGACCACAGGCGCAGAGCAAATACCGGATTATTATCAACGATCCTAAGCTTGTTGCGAAGGAAGCCCAGATCGGTATTAAGATGGTACGCGCCTATCGGAAAACACGGGGCGATGCCTACTACTACAATTGGATGCTTAAGATCGATCCCGAATTTCAGCATCCGTTTGAGCCTACCCATGAAAATATGCGTGGCTTGGCGCTACACAAAAATCAAGCACCGCATTTACTTGCAGCGAATTTGCGCCGCGCATTTTCAGGTGTGGTCGCTGGGAACGTGAAAGATCAGGGAATACGTGCGATAGAAAAATTTGGACATTTCGAGATTACGGGCGATCCAGCGATCATGCATTCGATGGATGTTTTACTGAATTCTTTCGTGACCCAACATCGAATGAAATTGCCAGGGAAGGCTTATGTGCCATGTTATAAGGTGATTAAGTAGAGACCCTAGGGAAGCGCGGACTTATTCGATAAGCGCGAAACCCCATTTTTTTTGAAAGCTGATTTTGCGACCTTGATCAAGGAAAAAATGGGATTTCCCTCCGGGTTCGGCACAAAATCGGCGATTTTGGCAGCAAATTCCCTTGCTTGGCGCCAGCCAAGCTGCGGTAATGTTGCTACCAAACTCATCCCATTTTGAGCTCGAACGCGCATACCGAATAAATCCGCGCTTCCCTAGGTGAAACGGGCGGCCGCAAACTTATCTCCTTGTAAATTGAAACTGATGTGAAAAATACGTGGCGTGAGATTGTGTCGTATCCGGGCGAAAAATAAATATTTCAGAGCGGAAAAATAGTGTTCTCTGGAAAAAAAGTAGCATAATGAGAAAACGGTGCAATATTTTGTAAAGAATGGGTGTTTGGGGAATTCCGTCATTTGCTGTCTCTAAGCTTGAAGGATGAACGACATGAGTACTGTACAACACGAGGTTGATGAACGCACCAATCTAATCAGTTCGAATAAATTTGAACTTCTCTTATTTCGTTTGGGCGTGGATGCCGTCAATAACCGTTCCGAGCTATTTGGTATTAACGTTTTCAAGGTGCGCGAGATCGTTGCGATGCCTGAGATCACCGCCGTGGCGGGCGCATTGCCGCACAATTTGGGCGTGGTCAATCTGCGTGGACAAATCATACAAGTGATTGATTTACCCTCGGTCGTTGGGCGCAAACCGCCCAGTGGACTCAATATCATGCTTGTGACGGAGTTTGCTCGTTCCACCCAAGGTTTTGCGGTCGAGTCGGTTGAAGAAATTGTCAGGCTCGATTGGAGCCATGTACTTTCTGCGGAATCAAGTGCTGCTGGTGGTTTGGTCACCAGTATTGCTCGGCTCGATGGTGACGCCGAAGATACACGCCTAGCGCAGGTGCTGGATGTGGAGCAAATTTTGCGGCAGATCGCGCCTAAAGATAGCAAGGATGTCGATTCCGAAACCATTGGTGCGAAATTGCGCATGAAACCGGGGGCTGTGATTTTAGCCGCCGACGATTCAGCCGTAGCGCGCGGCTTGATAGGGCAAGCTTTGGACGCAATAGGGGCGCCGTATATCATGTCCAAAACAGGCAAAGAGGCATGGGATAAATTACAGGCGATGTATGTCACAGCGCAAGCAGAAGGAAAACCCTTGCGGGATAAAGTCGCACTGGTGTTGACCGATTTGGAAATGCCGGAAATGGATGGCTTCACTTTGACCCGCAATATCAAGCAAGATGATCGCTATAAAGACATGCCGGTTATAATCCACTCATCTTTGTCAGGTACGACGAATGAGGATCATGTACGTAGCGTGGGTGCTGATGCCTACGTCGCCAAATTTGTCGCAGAAGAATTGGCCGCGACGATACGTGAAGTGATCGCGCAATAGTGTAATAGAGTTTGAATTTAAAAGAGAGATTGAAAGTTTAAAAGATGGAAAAGTATATGACCTACGAGGAATATTTGGACGAGGTCACTACCTTGCTCACTGAAATGTATAAACTCAATGACGAGGCCGCGATTAAGTACGTAATGCGGGCGCAAGCGGCTGATTATTTTAGCCCGCACGATGATCACGAAGAAATGCGTACACTTGATCGCGCAATGCAAGACGCAAAAATTGTCTATGAGACGCGAAATAAATCGCGTCCCGAAATCTATCGAAAATAGCGCGCTAGATTTTTTCCATTTCCTCAGATTCAAGAGCGATGACGTGGGATTGCAGTTGCCCACGCTCATCGTGCCATTCACGCATAACACAGGCTTGGCCTAATTCGTCGATCGCGATAACTTTAAAAAAATTGCCTATCATAGAGGCGATTAAAATTTGCTCGTCTTCGGGAAAGTGGCCGATGAATTCGTCACTTAAATGAATCACACGCACAATATCGCCAAGGCCGACTGGCTGGTTTTTAAAGTCGAGGGTAGGGTTGGAATTCATTTCAATTGCGCCTAATTAGAAATCTTGGATTGATGATCTGCTTTTTTTTCACGGCCTAGCCAAAACAAAAATAGTGCGATCACGGTAAAGGGGATGAGCGACAGCATATCTGCGTGTGCGCCCTCAAAAAATGGATTGTGCAGACTGGCCCAGTCGGTGATGCGTTTGTCGAAGTCCGTCATAATGCCCGCCGTGAACGCGATTATGATGCCCGCCAACGCGCCACCTGCGATGTAGCCGGAGGCAAGCAAGACGCCCGCGCTGCGGTCGCCCATGGCTTGTTTTTCCTCTTCACTTAGGTTTTTGTTTTTCTCTAAACGATTATTTTGCATATCCACAAGGCCGCGTATCATGCCACCAATGAAGAGCGGTGCAGAGGAAGCGAGTGGCAAATAAACGCCGACCGCAAAGGCCAACGATGGTACCCCCGACATTTCTAAAACTAAGGCGATGACTACGCCGAATAACACTAAAGCCCAAGGAAGTTCACCATCCAAAATGCCCTTGATGATGTAAGAAATGAGCACCGCTTTCGGCGCATCATACTTCTTAACCTCGGAGCCATCGGGTCTTTTATTGTAGTTGCCATTGATGCCTGGATCGACCAGATAAATGGCTTGCCCTAAATCGTTGACGAGATATTTTCCGGCGGGCGCGTCCTTTGCATCGGTCTTTTGCCATACCTTGTAAGTGCTCTGGTCATCCTTGGCTTGGGGGCCTTGGAGTTGCGCTCGTTCCTGCAAAGTGGTGGCATCGGTGTGGAGTCCGGGCGCGATCTGTGCGATGGGGACATACACGGTACTTGCGTCATTGAGCTTGAGTAAAATGGGTCCTAAAATTAAAGCCGAGCAAAATGCGCCAATCAAGATGGCGTATTGTTGATAGCGTGGTGTTGAACCCACTAAGTATCCAGTTTTGAGGTCTTGTGAAGTGCAGCCAGCGACGCTGGAAGCGATGCAAACGATGGCCCCAACGGATAAGGCCGTTACATAATATTGTCCACCGACCCAGCCCATGAGAAGAAAGATTAGGCAAGTAAAGAGCAACGTTGCGACCGTCATGCCGGAGATGGGATTGGACGATTGTCCAATTTGGCCGGTTAATTGTGAAGAGACCGTTGCGAATAAAAAACCGAAAACCAAGATTAGCAATGCACCTAAAAAATTCATGTGAAGTGGCGTGGCGACCGTGATGACCGCAATGATCGCCAGTGAGCCAATGAGTACCCATTTCATCGGCATACTTTGCTCGGTACGTGGCGGGGACTTGTGTTCTCCTTGGGTTGGATTGGTGCGACGACCAAAAATGGATAGACCAGACAATCCAGAAATTAAACTTCGCCAAATCAGCGGCATGGCTTTGCCCAAACTGATTAAGCCACCTGTTGCAACCGCACCGGCTCCGATATAAAGCACGTACGCAGCACGAATTTCATTGGGACTCATTTGACTTATCAGCTTGGTACCCGGCGCAACAGGCGAGAGTAAGCCATCACCAAAAAACTTAATCAATGGAATCAGCAGCATATAAGATAAAACACCGCCAGCGGCCATAATGGCACCAATGCGTGGGCCAATGATGTAACCTACGCCCAATAATTCCGGAGAAATTTCTGATCCCAAGGAGCCGCCTTTGAGTGGCGCAGAAAAGACAAAGTCAACGGTATCTTTCCAAGCTTTGAGCGCGACATTGAGCACCTTGTAGATCAAGCCTATGAAAAAACCACCGAAAATTATTTTGGCGCGCAGACTGGCTTCTTCTTGGGCACGAGGATTGCTCGCTTCGCCCGCTGCGCTTCGGGACGCATCATTTGCCGCCGCTTTTAGCACTTCGGCGCAGGCGGTGCCCTCGGGGTATTTCAGTTCGTGATGCTTGTCGACGATCATGGTGCGACGCATCGGTATCATCAATAAAATACCAAGTAAGCCCCCTAAAATGGCGACCAGCATGACGCGGTAAATTTCTAAGTCAAATCCTAAAATTAAGATCGCCGGCATGGTTACACCTAGACCAAAAGCCAAAGATTCACCGGCAGATCCCGCCGTCTGCGCGAGACTGTTTTCAAGAATGCTGGCGTCTTGAGCGCCGAATTTGTGCCCTAAGCGAAACAAGGTAATGGCAATCACCGCGACCGGGATAGAAGCGCTTACCGTTAAGCCCACCTTGAGCACAAGGTAGAGCGATGAAGCACCAAATATCATCCCTAAGACGGTCCCCATGATCATCGCCCTCAAGCTAAATTCAGGCAGGTTTGCAGAATCGGGAATATAGGGTTTGAAGCGAGAAGGTGGCAACATGAATGCGTCTCAAAATTTTATTTTTGTGTGATCGGGGATGCCCCCGAGAAAACGCGATTATCCTGTTTTTCTTTCTGACTGTGCAAATTTTCTCGTGGTGTAAAAGCTTCACGCAAGCTATTTTAGGCTAGGCAGTTTTTTGATGGCGCGTATCGTAGGGTGGTTCCAGGCGAAGATTGCCAATAACAGGGCGCAGATGCTGGAAAATGCCAGTGTGTAACGTAAGCCAAAATGCTCGCCTAACCAACCGCCAAGTAAGGCACCAGGCCCTGCAGGGATTAAAATCAGCCAGCGCATGGTGCTCGTCATGCGCCCCAGCAAATGTTCCGGTGTGACCGCCTGACGCAGTGCGAGAAAATTGATGAAGATGAAAACGCCACCCACCGCGTAGCACATCAACATAATCGTAAAGAGCAAAATACCCCAAGCAGTATTGGGTGCAAAGCAGAGTAAGCCCCAACCCAAGCCAGAGAGTGCAAAACCAAATACCATGCAACGTCCAGGGCCGAAGCGTCTGCTGAGCCGATTGCCGACAATACTCGCGGCAATGGTGCCGCAGCCCATACCGACATAACATAAACCGACCGCGTGTTCAGATAAGCCTAAAATACGGGTAGCAAATAAAATTTGTACGACCAGCGTCGCGTTATAGGCAAGTTGCCATGCGCCCACCACCCAGGCTAGGCTCATTAAAATTTTATGGTGAAGGACAAAATGTAAACCCGTCTTGAGGTCCTGCCAAAAATCAGCATCGGCTGCGATTTCACGCACCTCAACAATGCGGATTTTGCGCAATATGCTCGCTGAGCCTAGCAGTAAAAATGCATCAGCAATCAAGGCAATTGGTGCACCGAGTAATTTGATTAAAGCACCTGCTGCTGCGGGACCGGCGACTTCTGAACCCGAAGTCGCCAAGGCATTTTTTGCATGCGCCTCAATCAAACGTTCACGCGGAACGATTTGGGTTAACACGATTTGCGCAGCGGTACCGGCGATGGTATTGACTGCGCCTATCATGAACGCCACTACGTAAAGCCATTCAATCTGCAAATGATGAAACCACCACGCGATGGGTACGCTCGCGACGGCGATAGAAATAGCGATTTCGCCCGCGATATAAACGGGGAGCTTGCGCACGCGATCTAGCCAAACGCCGCCCGGTAGTGATAGCAAGACATAGGGAAAAACCTCAAAAAAAGTTAATAATCCCATCTGCGTTGGACTCGCATCGAGCATGACGGCGGCAGTCAACGGCAAGGCCAGCAAAGTAATTTGCGCACCGAAGGAACTGATGAGTATAGAAATCCATAAGCGACGATAGACAAAGTCGCGCAAAAGATCGTGCGGGGGAATAAAGCTTCGTAGCGAGCACACCTCGCGAACCTGCCGAATTACAAACATCAACATAAAATAAAAACCAAAAAATGGAAACGCAAATTAATGACATAGATCAAGCTAATAGGATGATCCATCTTAGTCAGATTAGTTCAGGGTATTTTAATTAAATTTCGTTTATTTGAAGATCTTCGCTACAATTTCGCAAACTTATTTCCACTCGTTCTCTTTATCTCTATTTCTTTCTATTGCTTATATGCAGACACCCGCTTTAGTCATGATCGACTTTGAAACTTCCGGCATCAGTCCTGACGAGGGCGGCCGTGTGACGGAAGTGGCGGCCATTCGTATTCGTGATGGTGTAATCCTTGAACGATTTGTTTCGCTGATCAACTGCAATGTACGTATTTCTTCCTTCATTACGCAGCTCACGGGCATCACGCAAAACATGGTGGATCGCGCACCACCCGTCGGCGAGGTTCTACCGAAACTGATTGATTTTATTGGCGAAGACTATCTGGCCGCGCACAACGCCAGTTTTGACGAGAAATTCTTAATCGCGGAGGCACATCGTTTGGGTTTGCAAACCCGGCATTGCGGGGTGATTTGTTCGGTGAAGTTGGCACGTCGCGTTTTGCCCGGTCACACCACGTATTCTTTAGGGCCTTTAGCCGCGCGCTTGGGCTTGAAATTTAATGGGCAAGCCCATAGAGCGGAAGCGGATGCGGATGTCGCAGCACGTCTTATATTGCGCTTAATGGAGCAACTTAATACGGTGCATCCTACACTGAGCCTAGATTTTGCATTACTTGAAAAACTCACCCGCCAAAGTGCGGCGAAAGTGCCTTCTTTTTTAGCAAAATTAACTCAAGTTGCGCCACCGCCGGAAAGAAAAAAAGTGCGAGGATCCAGTAAAAATATCGTGCGCTATCGTCATTACAAAGGCGGTATTTACGAATTGGTCTGCGAAGCGACCCAGGAATCGGATTTGAGTCCCGTTATCGTCTATCGCGCCGCCAATGGCAGCATTTGGACGCGACCTAAGGCGGTGTTTTTTGAATGGCTGGAAATAAACGGTACAACGGTTCAGCGATTTAGTGAAATCATCGAATAGAACTCGTCGTTTGTAGGCAGGCTTTTAGCGTAAAATCTCGGTTTAATTCAATTCAATTTAGTTTAATCAGCCTAATGAATGGCTGTCTCTCAGGAGTGGTAATGAGTATTAAATCCGATAAGTGGATACGGCGTATGGCCGAGCAGCATGGCATGATAGAGCCATTTTCACCCGATCAGGTCAGGCAGGAGAACGGGCAAAAAATTGTGAGTTATGGAACGTCTTCCTACGGTTACGATATCCGCTGTGCGGATGAATTTAAGATTTTCACCAACATCAATAGCACGATTGTTGACCCTAAAAATTTCGATGAAAAATCTTTCGTTGATTTTAAAGGCGACGTTTGTATTATCCCGCCCAACTCCTTTGCGCTGGCGCGCACCATCGAATATTTTCGCATTCCTCGCAGTGTATTGACGATTTGCTTGGGAAAATCGACTTATGCGCGTTGCGGGATTATCGTCAATGTCACGCCATTTGAACCGGAGTGGGAAGGTTACGTGACTTTAGAGTTTTCCAATACGACCCCACTGCCCGCCAAAATTTATGCGGGTGAGGGTTGTGCGCAGGTTTTGTTTTTTGAGAGTGATGAAATGTGCGAAACCTCGTATAAGGATCGTGGCGGAAAATATCAAGGTCAAAGCGGCGTTACTTTGCCCAAGGCCTGATCGCGCGCGGGCACGGTAGGGTAATTGCATGAAGTCAGAGCAAAGCAAAACAACGCAAAAAACCTCTCAACACTGAGACACAGAGTCACAGAGAAAACCATGAGAAATTCTCGGGGAAGCGATGTTGAGTTCAGAGATTAGGCTGAAATTCACTTCCCTAGATAAATCCAAGATTTTGGTTCGTAAAATTTTTGATATTTGGAAATACGTCACTGATTTGTGAGGTACTTAGGCCAAACCAATTGGCCAGTGTTGCGCCATATTGGTCAACCGAGAATTGGGGCAAAAGGCTACCCGAGCCGACGTCTTGATCGTGTTTCAGTCCAGTGACGGGAAAGCTGCCGTAAATATCATTTCCTTTGACTGCACCACCGACGATTAAATGGTGTGAGCCCCAGCCGTGGTCTGTGCCATCACCATTGCTGGTGAAGGTGCGACCAAAATCTGACGCGGTAAATAAAGTGACCTGTTTGCGCATATCGGTTCCCATTAAATTGCCCATGGTGCCGTCAAAATAATTGATCGCGTGCGAGAGTTTAGCGAGTAGATCAGCTTGTGTGGTGCGCTGAAAATCATGGGTGTCAAAGCCGCCCATACTCACAAAAAATACTTGGCGTTTTGTGCCCAAAGCGCCGCGCGCAGCGATGATGCGAGCGACCGTTTGCAATTGCGTCGCGAGTGAGTTGTTCGCTAAAACGCCGGTGTTGGGGTTGGTGTATTGCGTTGGGTTGGGTACACCATTATTACCCGCTGCAGGCATGGCGGGACCTAGTAGCGCTTGCGCACTAATCGCGCGGTTGGTGACGGCTGCGTATTCCTTTTGAAAATAATTTCCACTGTCACCTGTCACGATAGAGCGCAAGGTGCTCCCCGCAGTTGAGGAGCCGTATAAACTGCCCGATAAACCGTTGATCGGTGTGGAGCCGTTGCTGCCGACTTGGTATTGCTGTATGGTGCGACCCGATAAAAATACCGCGTTCCCCGAGGCGGAAATTGCGGTAAAAATGGGGTTGGAATTGTTTGATGCCAAGAGATCGCCCATTCGACCTCCCCAGCCATAACTTGCGCCTTCGGGCGCATAGGCTTGCCATAAACTTTGTTGGTCATTGTGCGAAAAAAGTTTTGGCGGCAAGGGAACGCTGGCCGCTTTGTATTGTGTTAGCGTGGTTGGCATGATCAGTGGCCCTACATTGGCTAATATCGCTAATCGACCCGCTTCGAATAAACTTTTTACTTCGGTCAAACTGGGGTGGAGCGCGAAAGTGCGCCCCGCTTGTGTGGTCGTGGGTGTGATCGGCAAGACGCCACCAATTGCTCCCGCTACGGGAAGCGCGATTGAACCCGCTTCATTGGTGGTGCGTACCGTGGTGTACTGGGTCCAAGATCCACTATCGGTCGCCAATACGGTATTGGCTTGATCGTTGGCGCCATAGAGAAATAAGCAGACGAGCGCCTTGTAGTCGTTAATGCCTTGAGTGGCCGCTGCGGCGGTTCCTAGTGTCGCTAAATTAAGGGCAAATGGGCTTGCCGCGCCGATCGCACCACTGGCGCTAAATAGTGATGAGATGCGTAGAAATTCGCGGCGGGATATGGAATCTTTGGTCATGATTTTCTCGCTATTTCTGTGCTAAATATTCGGGGGAGGCCATGCATAAAAAAACGCTCAGATAAACTCGATTGAGCTTGGCGGCATCGGCACTGCTGGTGCTGGAAGTTGGAATGCTGACCGAATTGACCGCGCTTAAGATTTGATTACGCAGATTGCCGCTCATTTGATTGGCCATGAGCAGCAGATTGATTTGGTCTAGCAATTGGTCGGGCGTTGCAGCGAGCGTCGTTAGGCTTGAATAATCGCCCTTTACATCGCGTGAACTACCCACTCCATTGGAAATAATATCGCGCATGAAATTGAGGTAGCCAACGACCGAGGTTTCAGCGGTGATTTGCATTTCAGGAGAAACTAATCCGGCCGTTGCGATACTGGTGTTGGGTGGGACGTAGCCAGGGCGATAAAAATTAAAGACGGTGGGTGAACGCATCGGTGTTTGTCCTAGCGAAGTCAGCGGGTCGTCTAAGCTGGTAATTTTGTAGCGGCTGGAGGTGGATTTGGCTTTGACGGCTCTTAACCATTGCGCAAAACGCAGCACAGGCTCACGCAATTTGCCCGCGCCTGCATTGTTCAGGACGGGGTCGTTACGAGCTTCTACGTCGAGTAAGATGGCTTTGACCACGGCTTTTAAATCGCCGCGTACACCTTGGCCGTTGTCATTGAAAATACTGGCTACGCGGGCCACATACTGCGGACTAGGATTGCTGGTGACTAGGCGCTGAATCAGTTGTTTGCCGATGAATGGGCCGACATTCGGATGGTTGAATAAGGTATCTAAAGCTGTTTTTAGGCTCGCTTCGGGGTTGGGCGTAGATTGCGCGGCGATCGTGACGCCTAAAAATTTTTTCTCAGAAACCGAATGAAAACTAGGGTAGCTTTGCATCGGCATCCAATCTCGATTCGGATCCGCACTTCCGCCATAAAAACGGGTGTTGGATTTGTCAGGCCCGGCCCAGCTCCAGCCGGTAAATACTTTGGCCAAGCCGGTAATGTCGGCATTGGTATAGGTTTCAAGCGGCTTACCATTGCTCATGACATAGCTGCCGTCGAGATTGAGCTGGTAAAGCCCGATGGTGAATAATTGCATGACTTCGCGCGCGTAGTTTTCGTCTGGAACGCGGGTGCCGGATTCCTTTTGATTGCGCAGCGACGTTAAATAGGTTCCCATCATGGGATGTAAGCTTACGGCCTCAAGCAAATTTCGAAAGTTGCCGAATGCGTTCGCACCCAAGTTGTCATAGTAGGAGGCAACACCGCGAGGGTAGTTGGCAACGCCGCTGTCTTGCAAGGAAATGACCATGATTTGAGACAGCGCATAGGCGACCCGCTGCCTGAGTTGGTCATCACCATTGACGGCTTGCTGCCAAAACGATTCGAAGAAATTATTTTGGCTTAAGCCGCTTTGTCCATTGCTCAGTTCGCCCGCAACCATATCCATATAACTGCGATGTAAGGTCTGCGGTTTGCTGGTTTGCGCCTCTATCCAGCTAGTGAGTCCAATGCTCGTTAAGTTGCTGATCTCAGTCGTGTTTGCGCCAAAACTCGCTTGCGCCAAAAAGCGTGATGCTTGTGCGGGGCTGGGAACATTTGTCGTCGTTGCAGCCATGCCGACGATGGCCTGAATCAAATTGGAAGCGACACTGGTATCGGTGGGGGTGATGGTGGCGGCGATGGCGATGCCCTTGGTGATGGATTCAGCATCATTCACATAGGTGATGCCTTGCTTAATTGAGAAATCGCGCGCAACGGAATTTTTGTTCTCCAAGAGCTGCGCCACCCAGCCGTAGGTAGCATCGCCCTTGAAGGTACGTGCCGCCGTAATCATGGCACGCACTAAAGTTCCTCGACTTGCCGCACCCGTGTTAAGACTATTGGTCCAGTAATCGAGGCCTTCTTTATCGGGCGTGGGTCGGCCTAATACGTTCTTGTAGATCAGCGTAACGAAGTCGGCATTGCTCATCGTTGCGTTGTAACCGGTCTCAGTTGGGTACAGTAAGGCAGCGGCATAAAACGCGTCACTCATGTGTTCTATCGTCATGCCGGCTTTGAATTGATCGATCCAATAACTGAGACCATTGGCATCTGGTAGTCGATTAAAAAATGCGATATAGAGTTCAATAATTGAACCCAAGTCCTGATCGCTAATTTGGATTGATTTTCCACCGATCTCGTAATTGATCGAGATGTCTTTGAAGACGATAAATTTGATTTGCGGTTCGAGGTGCACATTGGCTTCTTTACCGCTTAAATCAATCACGGTAAACCCTTGCGCATCGCTGCTGATACTGTAGTTGGAGCGGATGCCTGTGAAGCTTGCTGTGCTGCCACTGATCGTGGGCGGGCTCAGATAGCTTTGCGCCTCCAGTTGGCTGTGTGCGGGCTCTTTGTTGGCGTCGCTACAGGCCGACAGTATTAGCAGTAGGCTGTAGAAAAAATAAGAGGCTAGGGGGTGAAATTGTTTTAGCATGATGCTGCCATCCCAGATCGTTGATCATGAACCATCGCAGAATATCGCAGGTCTATCCTTGCAAGCTGTAAGGCTTTGTAACAAGGTGTTACGCTGACGAAGACACAAAATAATCTTACTCGGTTTCAGCCAAGGTTTGATAAACAAACGACGAAAGGAAAATTTTGCTTTGACTCGGAACATCGACGAACTCAAAACCATACCTGAATTCTTCGGTATTTTCGGTGGCTGTGATCGAGCGCACGATCACTGGGAGGATAAGATAGATTTCTTCACCAGCCGTGGTGACTTTGAATTTAATGACACCACGATCACCCTTTTGGCCTATCTCTTTGCGCAGGATGCCGGATGTGCCGCCTAAACTCATATCCGCCAAGCTCGCTGCAGCAGTTTGTTCGGGCATGCCTACACTGACTGATGCGATAATTTTGACGTTGGCGCGCGTGCTCTGACGTATGGCGGTACAGGCCACTTGCTTGGGGTAAGATAGATGTAAATAGGCGTGCGGCGAATAGACCGATTTGAGTGCGGATGCGGTAAATGCATAGGCGCGTTTGCCTGGGAATGAACGCACGATAAAGGTTTGTCCGTCTCGAATAATCGCGCCCTTACCATCAACCGTTGGGGCGGTTACCAGAATTGATTTATGTTTGACGTAACCAATCAGACGAACGGTATAGCGCATGCCCGGATTGTCATGCACCTGCAAATAAAATACTTCCCCGACTTGCCATTTTACGCTGTCGAGGTCGATCGAATTGGCCTCTTTATTTTGGTCTTTGTTAAGATCCTGCGTTTGGCCTGTTTGTAGTGGCTTTTCCGATTTGGTGGCCGTGCCGTTGCTGGTTGGCGGTGTTTTGGCGGGCGCTGGATTTGCAGGTGTCACGGGGCTCGCTAAACGGTCATCGGAGGCTTGTTCGATATACGCATCCATAAGGATCAGTTCAAGCGCTGCCGCATCTTTAAATACGGTACCCGCCTCATAAAGCGGATTGCCCCACGCGTCGAAGATGGTCCAAGCGGTCGCTTGTCCAAGTTGAATCTGTCCACGTTCTAAAGGGGTTAGTGGGTTTGCCATAAGCGGAGTTGAGCCGAGATTTTCGGATAGACCAGCTCATTGTATCGCGGAAATTCCGTGACCTTGTAAGTTTTTGAAAGAGCAATCAGAAAGAATAACGAGGTGTTGCATTGCACGTGGCGCGGGCGCAATTGTAAAAAAGCCGCAGGCTTGCTGCGGCTCGGTGACTTATTCGCTGAGTTCAGCGCCATGCTGAACGCAATCGACAAAATAATCGATTTTCCCATTGACATCGGCTTTAACCAAACCGTGGCAATCGGTTTCGAATCCGGGAAATTGCTCATTGAAACTGCGAACAAATTTTAAATAATCGACGATCGTTTTATTAAAGCGTTCGCCAGGAATGAGCAGCGGAATACCAGGCGGATAGGGCGTTAATAATATGGCGGTGACGCGCCCCTCTAAATCATCAATCGCAACTCTTTCGATTTCACGATGCGCCATTTTGGCGAATGCATCCGACGGTTTCATCGCTGGCTGCATGTCTGATAAATACATTTCCGTCGTCAAACGAGCGACATCGTGGGACTTATAGACTTCGTGGATGCGTTGGCACAAATCGCGCAATCCCGCACCTTCGTAACGCGGATTGGCCGCGGCGAATTCCGGCAAGATACGCCACATCGGTTGGTTCTTGTCGTAGTCATCTTTGAACTGCTGCAAGGCGGTTAGCAGTGTATTCCAGCGGCCCTTGGTAATCCCAATTGTAAACATGATGAAGAAGGAATACAGGCCACATTTTTCAATGATGACGCCATGTTCAGCTAAATATTTTGTCACAATGGATGCAGGGATACCGGTCTCGGAAAATTTCCCATCCAATGATAAACCTGGCGTGACGATGGTCGCTTTGATGGGGTCGAGCATATTAAAGCCCGGTGCAAGTTTGCCAAAGCCATGCCAATCATCTTCGGCGTGTATCATCCAATCGTCGCGAGTACCGACACCGTCGTCGGATAAATGCTCGGGTCCCCAAACTTGGAACCACCAATCCTGTCCCCATTCCTGATCAACCTTGCGCATCGCGCGCCGGAAATCCAGCGCTTCAAGGATAGATTCTTCCACTAAAGCGGTTCCACCCGGCGCTTCCATCATGGCCGCTGCGATGTCGCAGGACGCAATAATTGAATACTGTGGCGAGGTGGACGTGTGCATTAAGTAGGCTTCGTTAAAGCTATCTTTGTCGAGTTTGACGGTCTCTGATTCACGCACCAAAATTTGTGATGCTTGTGAAATACCGGCTAATAATTTGTGGGTTGATTGGGTGGAAAAAATCATGGATTTTTTGGCGCGCGGACGTTCTTTACCGATCGCATGCATGTCTTGGTAAAAGCTGTGGAAAGTCGCATGCGGCAGCCACGCTTCATCGAAGTGCAGGGTGTCGATTTCACCGTCTAGCATTTCTTTGAGTGTCTCAACGTTGTACAAGACACCGTCGTAAGTCGATTGGGTAATCGTTAGAATGCGGGGTTTTTTATTTTTTGCTTTACTTGCAAAAGGATTGGCTTCAATTTTTTTGCGTATGCTTTCCATGGAAAATTCTTCCAAGGGAATCGGCCCGATGATGCCGAGGTGATTTCGCGTCGGCATCAAAAATACAGGGATCGCACCACACATAATGATCGAGTGCAAAATCGATTTGTGGCAATTGCGATCAACGACGACAATATCGCCCGGCGCAACGGTCGAATGCCAAACCATTTTATTGGAGGTCGAAGTGCCGTTGGTGACGAAATAGCAGTGATCCGCATTGAAAATACGCGCCGCATTGCGTTCGGACGCGGCGACTGGCCCAGTATGGTCGAGCAATTGACCGAGTTCTTCCACCGCATTGCAGACATCGGCGCGTAACATATTTTCGCCAAAAAATTGGTGAAACATTTGCCCAATCGGCGACTTCAAAAATGCCACGCCGCCGGAGTGCCCAGGACAATGCCATGAATACGAGCCATCGTTCGCATAATGGACAAGGGCGCGAAAGAAGGGGGGCGCTAAGCTGTCGAGATAAGATTTTGCTTCGCGAATAATGTGGCGCGCAACGAATTCTGGCGTGTCTTCAAACATATGAATGAAGCCGTGCAGTTCGCGCAAAATGTCATTTGGGATGTGGCGCGAAGTGCGGGTTTCGCCGTATAAATAAATCGGAATGTCGGCATTTTTGTAGCGAATTTCTTCAACGAAGGCGCGCAAAGGTTTGAGCGCAATATCACTTTCTTCATCGCTACCATTACCGAACTCTTCATCGTCAATCGACAAGATAAACGCCGAAGCGCGCGATTGTTGTTGCGCAAATTGGGATAAGTCGCCGTAACTCGTCACGCCCAAGACTTCCATACCTTCCTTTTCCATTGCATCAGCAAGGGCGCGAATGCCTAAACCGGAGGTGTTTTCAGAACGAAAATCTTCGTCGATGATGACGATAGGGAAGCGGAATTTCATGGAGGTCTCCAAAAGTACGTGTTACGGGAGACGCCTGGGCAAGTTCGTTAGACCGCTTGCGCGCCAAAAATTTTAAAGATGCGAATTTTCGCAGATATGTGCCTTGAGATGTAAAAAAGATTGACCGTATTTCGCTATTTTTTTGAGCAAACGCTGGGATTCTTTGCGTTGTCTGCAACAGATCTTCCGCAGCGCTGCACATTTGTTGCATTGCTGCCTAAACCTTGCCTAATCGTTGCCTAAGCTGACTGCGTACTCGTCTGAATTTTTGTCAGGCGATTTTGTTGAACACCATCAATAGAGTACAACACCAAAGCCGTCCAGATTGCAAGAAAACCGATTAATTTTTGTTGTGGGAAAACTTCGTTGTAAAGAATTACACCTAGGAATAACTGAATACTAGGCGCGATGTATTGTAAAAGACCAAGCGTTGAGAGGGGAATGCGACGCGCTCCCGCGGCAAATAAGATCAAAGGAATTGCCGTAATTGGGCCAGCAGCTAAAAGCAAAATTTGGGTTTGCGTGCTTGTGCTTACAAAACTAGCTTGCCCTGTATAGCTTAAATACGCCAACATGGCTAAGGCAAAAGGAAATAGGATCATGGTTTCTAAAGAGAGACCTTCTAATGCACCTAAGCTAGCTGTTTTGCGTAGTAAGCCATAGAGACCGAAACTCGCCGCGAGTGACAAACCTATCCAAGGCAGGTGTCCATTAAACCAAGTAAGCCAAGCGACACCGAGCGCAGCGAGCAAAACAGCAGTCCATTGTAATGGGCGCAAACGTTCTTTTAAAATCAAATAGCCAAAGCTAACATTGACCAAAGGTGTAATGAAGTAGCCCAAGCTAGCGTCAACAATTTTCCCGCTATTGATTGCCCAAATATAGATCAGCCAATTGATAGACAACATGAGCGCGCTGAGCGCAAAGCCGGCTAATAATTTGGGCTGCGATTTTAGATCTTTGACCCAAGTCCATTGCTTTCGTACAGTGAGTACGATCGCCAAAAACAGTAAAGACCAGACCATGCGATGCAACAGAATTTCACTGGAAGGGATGGCTTTGAGTGCTTTGAAATACAAAGGAAACAGCCCCCAAACAGTGTAGCAAATGGTGGCGTAGATTAAGCCTTGACGCATCTTGAAATTCCTTGCTCGGGTAAAGTGAGAATCCTAGAAACGGCGGTTGGACGGACATGAGCGTGCATTTTTTCGGCTTTCTGGCTAGGCACGACGACGACGCAACCTCCACGTTGATAGAGCCTGTCCTCGAATGCTTTAGTCGGGGAAGGAGTAACAACGCCAGAGAGCCGAAAAAATGTACGATCATATCCGTAGCGTACTCACCACAACTCTGAACAGAAAAAATGTGTAAATCCTTCTTCGAATCACTCATTCATAAACGATATTCAGCGGCCAATCGCCGTTTCTAGGATTATCGCAGCATTTCTTTTTTCGCGCTCACGCCACCTTGATTTCGACTTTTGTATGCCCATTTGTGGTGGATCATGATTTCACTTTGAAAGTCCCAATGGATACAGGCTTGATAGCGATTTTGATACTCGTCTTGGGTTTGGTATTGGGATTTCTCTTTCCGTCTTACCGACTCAAGCTGGTCTTGGCGCGCCCCTTTCCACTCGCATATTCGCGGATATTGCGCACCGAATTTGTATGGTATTTGAAAATGCCTACGCATGTGCAAATGCAATTGAAACGTTTGATCAAACAGTTCTTGTATCAAAAAAATTTTGTCGGCTGCGCTGGCTTAGTGCTGAGCACAGAGATGAAAGTCAGCATTGCGGCGCGGGCGTGTATGCTGCTTCTAAATCGCAAAACGGATGTGTATGCGAAGCTCGATACGATCTTGGTTTATCCATCTGCTTTTTTGGTTCCGCGCAAAGAAATCGATGCAAGTGGTGTCGTTTCCGAAGGGCGCGCATCCTTGTTAGGCGAATCTTGGAGCAATGGACGCGTGGTTTTGGCTTGGGATCATGTGCATGATCCAGTGAGCTTGATGGGGGAGGGGCATGATGTGGTGTTGCATGAATTTGCCCATCAACTCGATAGCGAAACCGGCACCACCAATGGTGCGCCGTGGCTGCCAAGTGCAAAGCGTTACCGCCAGTGGTCCGCGGTTTTATCACGCTCATTTCAAAACTTGGAATTGGCACGAGACTCGGGTAGTGAGAGTTTGATGGATTTTTATGGCGCGACCAATCCAGCGGAATTTTTTGCGGTCGCAACTGAAACTTTTTTCCTGAAGCCGCATGCGCTTGCTTTAGATGATGCGCCCTTGTTTGAACAGCTCAGTGCTTATTATCGCGTCGATCCACGCGAATGGATTTAACCGAGATTTTGGCCCAGCTTAGTTTGACTTTTGGCGCGCAGTTTTAATTTGTGTGCATAGGGTTGCAGTGGCATCGAGAACGCGCGGGCCCGCACGATGTAACCAGTCGCCATTGACGGTGTAAAAATTATTTTTTTTCACGGCCGTTAAACTGGGGAATCTGCTCCATTCCTTCGCTAAGGCTTGGGTATCCGTGCCACTTGCAAAAATGAATTCGGGATTGGCGATCAACACCGCTTCCGAGGTGATGGTGGCGCTTAAGTCTTTGAGCTCTGCAAACACATTGCGACCACCGCACAAGCTGATCATTTTGGAGATGAAATGATGCTGATTGATGGTCATTAATGGGCTCTTAATCATTTCGTGGAAAACCGTAATGGGCTTTTGTTTTTCTTGATCGCTGACGCGTCCTTTTAGGTTTTGTAAACGCTGCCGAAACGCCTGAGCAGCTTTTTTCCCCTCGATTTCTGTACCGCTTAAAATGGCGATGCGCTCGATAGAACTGGCGATCTCTTCAAAGTCGTGCGGCTCGCTTTCATAGACAGTCAATTGATTGTCACGGAGCGTTTTGACCAAGGTTTTGGCATTGCCTGTTCCCCAGATAATGATGAGGTCGGGCTTGAGCGCTAAGATACGTTCAAGGTCAAGTGCAAATACATTGCCGACCGAGGCAATTTTTTTTGCCTCGGGTGGAAAGTCACTGTATTCACTCACGCCGACTAAACGCTGGCCTGCGCCCGCAGCAAAAACAAGCTCGGTGATATGCGGCGCAAGACTAATAATTCGGTGTGCTGCTTGATTGAGTACGACGCTGTGCTTGGCATCATCTAAAACGCGAATTTGAGTTTTTTGAGGATTTTCAACTGCACTGTTAGCGGCCATGCAGTTCAGGCAGATCAATAGGATCAAGCCAAATAGCCAGCGGTTATTGAGGCTGGGCCATGGGAGTTGCGACCATAAGCGCCTACTGGATTGCCGCATCATTTTTTAAATTTCTAAATTGTCGATTAGACGGGTAGACCCCAGTTTTGCCGCGCTCAATACCACGAGCGCTTCGCCGTTGGCAAGGTCCTGCGCGCTCGGTGCTTGTAGGTTGGCGCGTTTGCGTATCGCGACGTAATCGGGTTTCCAATCCGCATTGGCCAGTTGAGCGAGCGCTTCTTGTTCTACCGCGGCGAGGTCAGTTTGCCCTGAGCGGACTTGCGCGGCCACCTGTTGCAAAGTTTGGTAGAGCAAAGGTGCTTTACTTCTTTCGGTCGGACTTAGATAGCCATTGCGTGAGGAGAGCGCGAGTCCATCTTCAGCACGCCAAGTTTCTGCCGCGATGATTTCTGTCGGTAACGCAAATTGCTTGGCCATTTTTCGGATGATCATTAATTGCTGATAATCTTTTTTTCCGAATACCGCTACCCGCGGCTGTACGCAGGAAAATAGTTTCAGAACGACGGTGCTGACTCCATTGAAAAATCCAGGACGAAATTCGCCTTCGAGTATGTCGCCTAAATCATTGGGAGGCTGTACGCGGTATTCTTGTGGCTCGGGATAAAGATCTTTTTCCGTAGGTGCGAATAAAACGTAGACCCCTTCTTTTTCTAATTTTTCAATATCAGCCTGAAAGGTGCGTGGATATTTGTCAAAGTCCTCATTGGGGCCAAATTGCAGGCGATTGACGAAAATTGAGGCCACGACCGGGTCACCGTGGCGACGCGCAAGACGCATCAGCGAGAGATGGCCTTCATGTAAATTGCCCATGGTCGGTACAAATGCCGTTCTGAGTTGGCCGCTTAATTGATCACGGAGTTCGTCAATCGAGGAGATAATTTTCATGGGGAGTTTCGGCGTAAAACGAAGTTTCTGAGAAAGCGTAATGGCTAAGCGGGTGCATAGGCAAGACGAACGTAAATCGGTGCGAATGAGTCCGCTTGGGTAATTTCTATGAGCGTTTCTTTGGCCAGTTCGAGTAGCGCGACGAAGTTGACCACCACCACGGCTGTTCCGCGAGTAGGATCGAATAAGTCGGAAAACTCGACGAAGCGTGTTGATTGCAGTCGCCGTAAAATGGCACTCATGTGTTCGCGCACAGATAATTCCTCTCGGCTGATTTTGTGGTGCGCCACTAATTTGGCGCGGCTCAACACGTCGGCCCAAGCTGTTTGCAAGTCAACGAGACTGACCTGCGGCCAGTGCAAGACGGTATTTTGTTCGATAAAGACTTGCGCATGTAGAAAATCTCGACCGAGTTGTGGCACCGCATTTAGATCATAGGCGGCCAGTTTCATTTGCTCGTATTCAAGCAGGCGTCGGACTAAGGCGGCGCGCGGGTCGTCATGTTCTTCGCCATCGTGTACTTTGTTGCTAGGGACCAGCATGCGCGACTTGATTTCGATCAGCATCGCCGCCATCAGGAGATACTCCGCGGCGAGCTCTAAATTGTGCTTGCGAATTTGCTCGACGTATTGCAAGTATTGTTGCGTCACTTGCGCCATCGGGATGTCGAGAATATTGAAGTTCTGCTTGCGTATTAAATACAGCAGTAAATCGAGCGGACCTTCGAAAGCCTCAAGGAAAATTTCCAATGCATCGGGGGGGATGTAGAGATCCGTGGGCAGCTTGAATAGCGGCTCGCCATAGAGCTTGGCAAACGCCAGACCATCGACGACATCCGGTGTACTGTCGGCAACGCCGATGAGCGGAAGTTCGGTGGCTGGAAGTGTTTGCATTGCGCTCTTGTGGGTCTTGTGTTCGCTGAGTTTTTACTCAGTTTTTACTATGGTATACGTAGGCTTGTTGAGCCACTTTCGCTTCCCCATTACGATTTTGGGTGTCCAAGTCAATTGGGGCTTTGTCCCATAAAAGCGCGCGGCCATCACGTTGACTTTGCTCTAGTTCCGGATTGGCCAGCTTTAAACCATTTAAAAACTGGGTTGCCTCAGACTGATAAAGTGAAAACTGTTTGGAAAATTTCATGATCATCTCAATCTAAGAAAGTGAATTGACTGGTAAGGGGATCGCATTTTACCTTGGAAATGCGTAAATTCGGGCTATTTTTCGCACAAAACTTGGTAATTCAGGTGCTGAGTGAAGCCGCATGGACTAACGCGAATTGCTCCATGCGTGTGAGCAGCAGTGAAGCGTCGGATTCTCGTAACAAGAGCGCAAGTTGGGTATCTTTGAGAAATTCAGCGTACACCGTATGTTCGAGAAAGCGCAAGAGATGGTCGTAAAAGCCATCGACGTTAAGTATCCCGAGAGGCTTATTATGAAAACCCAGTTGCAACCAAGTGTACATTTCAAAAAGTTCTTCGAGCGTGCCTATGCCGCCCGGTAAGGCGATAAAGCCGTCGGATAGCTCCGCCATTAAGGCCTTGCGTTCATGCATGTCCGCAACGATGTGTAAGGCGCTTAATTGACTGTGTCCAACTTCTCGGTCAAACAGCGCTTGCGGGATGACACCAGTCACTTTGCCGCCTAAAGCGATCATCTCATCGGCGATCACTTTCATGAGACCGATATCGCCACCGCCATACACCAGATTCATTTTGCGTTCGACTAATTGATGCGCAAGGTTTTTGGCCGCCTCACGAAAGACGGGGGCATTTCCAAAGCTCGATCCGCAGTAAACGCAAATGGTTTTCATGGATTTTGGTGGCGGATTTTAAGTAAATATTCGTGCGATAACTTATCGAAAACTTCTTTGGTATGGCCACGTAAATAAGGACTGATTTGCACGATAACCTGATAGCAGCCACGCGCTAAGGATTCGGACATGGTTTGTAGTTCGGTATATTTTCGTGGATTGCGCACGTACTCAAACGAGAGCCAATAAGTCGCGACGACGACCATGTTGGTGGCTAAGGCATCAATGCTCATATCGTCCGCTTCAAACTCGCCGTCCGCGCGCAAGCCCATGCAAAGCTCGGTGGCGACTTTCACTTTGTGGTGCAAAATTTGTTTAAAAGTGAGTTCTAGTTTGCGATTGCGCGACAGCAAATCATTGAGGTCACGATAGAAAAAACGATAGCGCCAAATGAGTTCGAAAGTTAAGTGGAGATAAGTCCAGATGTCCTGAATATTGGCTTTTCGACCGGTGGGGAAGGCGAGCTTTTTGTTGATTTCCTCTTCGAATTGAAGAAAAAGAGAATTGACGATGTCTTCTTTGTTGCGAAAGTGGTAGTACAGGTTGCCAGGGGAAATGCCCATTTCATCAGCGATGATGGTGGTGGTGATATTGGGTTCGCCAAATTCATTGAAAAGCTTGAGCGAAAGATCAAGTATACGATCTCGGGTTCGTCTCGGTGTCTTATTTTGCATGATTCATGCCCATTCTATTGTCATTTGCAGGCTTCCCGCAGCAGGGAAACCCTTTCTTATTCCCAATAGAATATCATTTTATTCGTCTATTTCCCAAGCGCAGTTTAGGTATATTTACCTATTTGTGCGAACCTGATTCTGCCGTATTTGCCTCGCGTAGTGGTAATTGTATCAGTCGGGTTTTGGCAAAGAAATCGTGAGGGAATTGTCGATCGGGGGTGAAAAGAGATAAGGATGCCCAGATCAAAAAGCATGCGAAAATCGGAATCAGGATGCGGCTGTCATGATAGCCAAGCTTGCTGGCAAGTACAAAGCCCGGTAAAAACCACATCCAAGCGAGGCAATAACGCACCATCGCTTTAGGCAATGGAATCGGGCCACCGTCGCCATTGACGAGTTTGATACGCCATGTTTGCATCGCTAAGGTTTGCCCCTTTTTGCGCCAAAAATAAGTAAAATAAAGACCGCAAGTGAGGAAGACTAGGAGTTCGCGGCTCCATTGATGCATGCTCGCTTGCTTACTTTGGGTCGCGATGTCATGAACTGCGCTCACAAAAAATATGACACCAAATACCAGCAATGATTCGTAGACCATGCTGGCAAATCGGCGTTTGAAATTGGGGCTGGGGTAATGCGCTAGGGGTTCTGCTGGAGTCACGTTTATTTCGCGGGTGGCGGTTGGTTTGGATTGTTTTCTGCAGTCAGTGCGCTATTTTTTTTCAAGGGCTGCAGCATCACTTCTTTGCGTTTCGATTGCGGTTGTAGGCTGGTGATTGTCTTTGTTGTCTTGGCATCTTGTGACAGTTTTTGTTTTTCTTCATCACTCAATAATTGGTATTGCTGCCATTGGGCAGATTTTTGTTCCGGGGTTTTCTTGGCCGTGCTGGCGAAGTTCTCGCGTATCGCCATGCGTTGTGCTGGTGTCAGCTTGACCCAGGCGCTGACTCTTTCTTGTACCCGCTGCTGTTCCTCGGGTTTCATTTGTGTATATTTTGCCGCGATGCCCAGCCATTTTTTCTTGTGGAATTCATCCATGCCGTCCCATTCGCTAGACAGCGGGGCGAGTGCAGTTTGCTGCTCAGCGCTCAGATTTCTCCAGTTGATTTTGGGGCTGCTGAGAAGTGAAGTGCCAAGATGCGATGTTTTGTTCGGCGCAATTGTTAATGCAGACGCGTATAGCCCCAAGCTTAGACACACGATTGCGCCTAAGCGTAGTAGGAAATTGAGTGAATATTGTTTGCTACGCACGCTTATTCCTCAGTCTTTTTCTCTTGAGTGTCTTTGTTTAAGTAGGCGTTAAAACCATTATCAAGGTAGGCATCGGGCGGTAATTCGTCTACTAAGACCGCAGCGTCAATTTCAGCCAAATCATTGATTTGCTGTTGCTGTTCATGTTGGTAGAGGCCATAAAGTCCAAAAGCCAAAGCCATGAGTGGTACGATGATAACAAGTTTTCTAAACCAAGGCGTTTGATTGAAAGCCATTCCTTGATTGCCCGCTAAAACGCCGCCGACCACTAACATGGCGGACGGGTCGGATTCTTTCTTTTTGGAGAGTGCCAATTCACGTGCTTTCGCAAGGCGCTCTAAAGTAGCCTCGGGAAGCGCTTCCGCAGACTGATTCATCGCACGACGAATTTTGTAAGCGAAGTCGATTTCTTCCTTGTTTTTTGCGTAAGTCATAATTGTATCCCCTTGGCTTTGAGTGATGCGGCTAATGCATGTGTTGCTCGCGAGCAATGGGTTTTAACACTCCCTTCAGAGCAACCCATAGCAATTGCGGTCTCAGCGACATCCATGTCCTCCCAGTAACGCATTAGAAAGGCTTCTCGTTGACGTGTGGGAAGTTTTTTTATTTCTTCATCAATCAGGTTTAAGACTTGTTCTCTTTCCAGCTTTTGTTCTGTCGATTCAGCTGCTTCACTTCCTTCTTCGGATTGAAAACTTTCTAATAAGTCAAAGTTCTCATCTTCCTGATTGTTCGGTCCAATATTTGAAAATAGCGTGACCCAATTGTTGCGTACTTTTTCGCGCCGGAAAAAATCAAGCACGGTATTTTGTAAAATGCGCTGAAAAAGCAAAGGCAATTCCGCAGCAGGCTTATCACCATATTTTTCTGATAATTTTATCATTGCGTCTTGCACAATGTCTAGCGCGGATTCTTCATTTCGAACCATGTAGACGGCGTGTTTAAATGCGCGACGCTCTACGCCTTCTAGGAAATTCGATAGTTCTTGATGTGTTGCCATTCGGACGGGCGTTTCATAATTGCCATTTAAGCGCTGCGCCGAAAGCCTAGGCATTGCGTGATGGCGGGAATTCTTGGGGGTTTGAAATTTTTTTGACAGCGATTTAGGCCGTGCAAAAGTGCGCACATGCTAGCAAAAATCTGAGTAGCTGTCCTGTTTTTTTAAAAAAAACATTGGAAAATCAGTGTCTTTGGCGATTTTTCAGGGAAATTGACTTGACCAATTTGCTGCATCGCAGTAGTGTAGAGCCTCGTTCCAAAATCTGGGAACACCCCCACTTATTCGATTTGGCCCACAATGCCAGTGTCAGTAAGTTGCTATCGTAAGTAGCTGTTTGTTCTAACCCATGCCACAAGCGTGAGAAGTTTGTTATTTCTTAGCTTTTTCTGACTGCACGAGTCGCCATTAAGCCTTGCCTGGAATATTGTCCAACGGAGAATAGAAGGGGGAGGTGACCGCACAAAAAGGAATGTCAGTGTACCGCTATTGAAACATCAGTTTCGTCAGGAAAGAACATCCGATCAATCTCCAATGGACCTTGAAAGGAAACAAGATGAGTTCAGAACGACCGTCCGATCGTCAATCGGAACGCGGAACCGACCGCGCTGTAGACCGGAATACTGAATATACCGGCGCAGAAATTTTGGTGAAATGCCTCGCTGAAGAGGGTGTCGAACATGTTTTCGGCTATCCCGGCGGCGCTGTTCTCTACATTTATGACGCGATTTTTAATCAACGTCAATTCCAACATATTTTAGTTCGACATGAGCAGGGTGCAATTCATGCAGCCGATGCTTATTCGCGTTCCTCCAATAAAGTCGGGGTGGCGTTAGTGACCTCGGGGCCTGGCGTGACCAATGCGGTCACGGGTTTGGCAACCGCCTACATGGACTCGATTCCGATGATCGTTATTTCTGGTCAAGTGCCAAGTCATGCGATTGGTCAGGACGCGTTTCAGGAGTGCGATACGGTGGGGATTACGCGGCCTTGCGTCAAGCATAATTTCCTCGTGAAAGACGTGCGTGAATTGGCGACCATCGTTAAGAAAGCTTTTTTTATAGCGACCACGGGGCGACCTGGTCCCGTCTTAATTGATATTCCCAAAGATATCAGTAATCATAAGACGACGTATTTCTATCCTAAAGAGGTGGAGATGCGCTCTTATCGTCCGGTTGATAAAGGGCATGCAGGGCAGATTCGTAAAGCCGTGCAATTATTGTTGCAGGCCGAGCGCCCCATGATCTATACGGGCGGTGGCGTTATTTTGGCCAATGCCGCGCCTGAACTTAATCAACTCGTCGATCAACTCGGTTTTCCTTGTACCAATACCTTAATGGGTTTGGGTGGCTATCGTGCCAGCGATGAAAAGTTTGTCGGCATGCCCGGCATGCATGGTACCTACGAAGCCAATATGGCGATGCAGCATTGCGATGTTTTGATTGCGATTGGTGCGCGTTTTGACGACAGGGTGATCGGCAATCCTAAGCATTTTGCTTCGCATCCGCGCAAAATTATTCATGTTGATATTGATCCATCGTCGATTTCTAAACGGGTTAAGGTCGATATTCCTATCGTCGGCAATGTCAAAGACGTCTTGCAGGAAATGCTTTCGCAGTTAGCCGCTGTTGACCATAAACCGAACAAAAAACAAGTTGCGTCTTGGTGGGCGCAAATTGAAGAATGGCGCGGAAAAGATTGCCTTGCCTATTCCAATTCATCGAACATCATTAAACCGCAAAACGTGATTCAGAAAGTATGCGAAATCACCCGCGGCGATGCATTCGTGACTTCGGACGTAGGCCAACACCAAATGTGGGCGGCGCAATACTACAAATTTAATCAGCCGCGACGCTGGATTAATTCCGGTGGCTTGGGCACGATGGGGGTGGGCTTACCTTATGCAATGGGTGTGCAGATGGCCAATCCGGATGCGACGGTAGCTTGCATTACGGGCGAGGCTTCGATCCAGATGTGTATTCAAGAGCTGGCGACCTGCAAACAATATCACTTAACGCCAAAAATTATTTTGCTCAATAATCGTGCCTTGGGCATGGTGCGGCAGTGGCAGCAGATTGATTATGCGGGACGATATTCTGAATCCTATATGGACTCCCTACCCGATTTTACAAAATTGGTTGAAGCCTTCGGTCACGTCGGAATGAAAATCGAAAATCCTTCGGATGTCGACGGCGCATTGCGCGATGCTTTTGCGATGAAGGACAAGCTGGTATTCATGAATTTCATTACAGATCAAGACGAAAAAGTATGGCCTATGGTGAAGGCAGGTAAGGGCTTAACTGAAATGTTGCTTGGTTCGGAGGATTTGTAATGCGCCATATTATTTCTGTATTGCTGGAAAATGAAGCCGGTGCTTTGTCGCGTGTGGTGGGTCTGTTTTCGGCACGCGGTTACAACATCGAAACCTTAACCGTCGCGCCGACCGAGGATGCGACTTTGTCACGGATGACGATCGTCACCACGGGCTCTGATGATGTGATTGAGCAAATCACAAAACATTTGAATCGCTTGATCGAAGTGGTGAAAGTGGTTGATCTGACCGAGGGCGCACACATCGAACGTGAGTTGATGTTGATTAAAGTACGTGCGGTTGGAAAAGAGCGCGAAGAAATGAAGCGTACTGCGGATATTTTTCGTGGCCGTATTATCGACGTGACCGAAAAAAGTTATACCATCGAATTAACGGGAAATAAGGGAAAGCTGGATGCTTTTATCGACTCGATAGAGCGTACTTCCATCCTTGAAACGGTGCGTACCGGTGGTTCGGGTATCGGGCGCGGTGAGCGCATATTGAAGGTCTAAGCTTTAGCTTGATGCAATAGTCAAATTCTGTTTTTGTGCTTTGGTTTCAAACAAATAATCAAACGATTTAAATATTCTAGGAAAATAAAATGAAAGTTTTTTACGATAAAGATTGTGACCTCTCCTTGGTTAAGGCAAAAAACGTAGCCATTATCGGTTACGGTTCTCAAGGCCATGCTCATGCGCTGAACTTGAGTAATTCGGGTTGTAATGTGACGGTCGCATTGCGTAAGGGTGGCGCGTCTTGGGATAAGGCAAGAAACGCGGGCATGAATGTCGCTGAAGTCAATGAGGCGGTTAAAGTGGCTGACATCATTATGATCTTGCTTCCCGACGAAAACATTGCTCAAGTTTACAATGAAAACGTCGCACCGAACGCCAAGCAAGGTGCTGTCTTGGCTTTTGCCCATGGCTTTAATGTGCATTACGGTCAAGTGGTGCCGCGCGCAGATATGGATGTCATTATGGTGGCACCAAAAGCGCCGGGACATACCGTTCGTGCGACCTATACCCAAGGTGGCGGTGTGCCACATTTGATCGCTGTCTATCAAGATAAATCGGGTTCTGCGCGCGACATCGCTTTGTCTTACGCGATGGCTAACGGTGGTGGACGTGCCGGCATTATTGAAACAAACTTCCGCGAAGAAACTGAAACCGATTTATTCGGTGAGCAAGCGGTGTTGTGTGGCGGCGCAGTTGAATTGATTAAGGCCGGATTTGAGACCTTGGTCGAAGGCGGATATGCGCCTGAAATGGCGTATTTTGAGTGCTTGCACGAGCTTAAGTTGATCGTCGATTTGATCTATGAAGGCGGTATCGCCAATATGAATTATTCGATTTCGAATAACGCGGAATACGGTGAATACGTGACCGGACCGCGGATCGTGACACAAGACACTAAAAACGCGATGCGCCAATGTTTGAAAGACATACAAACCGGTGAATATGCGAAGAGCTTTATTTTGGAAAATAAAGCTGGCGCGCCGACCTTGATCTCTCGTCGTCGTTTGAATTCAGAACATCAAATCGAACAAGTGGGCGCGACCTTGCGAGCGATGATGCCGTGGATTGCCAAAAACAAGATGGTCGACCAATCGAAGAATTGATACGCAGGCGCTAAGTGATCATGGGCGGACATTTTGATGTTTGCCCATGTTTACGTAGGATGTGGCGTAATGTCATGCCGCGTGGGCACAAAAGACCTGCCCACCCTACGCAAAGTCAAAAAATGAAGCGTTATTGTTTCAAGTTTGTACTCGCTATTGATACCAATCAACTTCCATGTTATAGTCGCGGTCTCGTCATGTTGGCGGGATTATTTTTGGTTGGAAAATCACGATATCGACGGTGAAAACTCTTGGTATCGCATGTAAAGGAAAAAAGATGTCTATCGAAAAAAGTGCAAAAGCCGCTATCGTTGCGGATAATGCTCGTGGTCAAAACGACACGGGTTCTCCAGAAGTGCAAGTGGCTTTATTGACTGCACGTATCAATGACTTAAATGGTCACTTTAAATCTCATTCTAAAGATCACCACTCACGTCGTGGTTTGATCCAGATGGTTAACCGTCGTAAGAGCTTGTTGTCTTACTTGAAGGGTAAAGATTTGAATCGTTATCGTTCATTGATCGAAAAACTCGGCTTGCGTAAGTAATCTACGCGTTAGCAAATTTTGCTAAGCCTGGCAAAGAATTAAGTAAAAAGCCTGCATCAGTTTGCTGATGCAGGCTTTTTACATTTGTGTTTGTGGTAAGGCGTTAGGGCGATTTGCAATGATGAGTCGCTTGCGGTGAGGTGAACGACAGCACCTGGAAATCTGTCGGACAAAAGAAGTGCCAAGAGAAAGGACACATTGTGTTTAATAAAGTTACAAAATCATTCCAATACGGTCAACATACCGTGACTTTGGAAACAGGGGAAATCGCACGTCAGGCATCAGGTGCGGTGCTGGTATCAATCGAAGATACCGTGGTGTTGGCAACGGTTGTTGCGAAAAAAGATGCGAAGCCAGGTCAGGATTTTTTCCCTTTGACCGTGGATTATATGGAAAAAAGTTATGCGGCAGGTCGTATTCCTGGCGGCTTTTTTAAGCGCGAAGGTCGCCCTTCTGAAAAGGAAACCTTAACTTCACGTTTGATCGATCGCCCGATTCGTCCTTTGTTCCCTGAAGGCTATTTGAATGAAGTGCAAGTGATCGTGCATGTTTTGTCTGTGAATCCAGAAATCGATCCAGACATCGCTGCGATGATAGGCGCGTCGGCTGCAATTTGCGTGTCGGGTATTCCGTTTAGTGGTCCTGTAGGTGCTGCGCGTGTGGGTTATATCGATGGTCAATATGTTTTAAATCCAACTGCGAGCCAATTAAAATCGTCGGCGATGGATTTGGTCGTGGCGGGTACTGAGGCAGCTGTCTTGATGGTTGAATCTGAAGCGCAGCAATTGTCTGAAGAAGTGATGTTGGGTGCGGTGGTCTATGGCCATACGCAAATGAAAGCCGTGATCGATGCGATTCATGACTTGGTGCGTGATGGCGGTAAGCCTGAGGTGCAATGGGCGCCGGCAGCCAAGAATGAGCCTTTGATTGCAGCGGTGACTGCGGTCGCTGAACCATTATTGCGTGCTGCCTATCAAATCAAAGAAAAGCAAGCGCGTACAGAACAGTTGAAAGCGGCAAGCTCTGCTGTTTCTGCTGCTTTGGCTGAACAAGCCGCTGCAAATGGTGTTGCTGCGCCTGATTCCTCAGAAGTTGGCAACATGATGTTTGATTTGGAATCGAAAATCGTGCGCTCGCAAATTTTGGATGGTGAGCCACGTATCGATGGTCGTGATACACGCACCGTACGTCCAATTTCGATACGTACTGGTGTGTTGCCACGTACTCACGGAACGGCCTTGTTCACGCGTGGTGAAACCCAGGCTTTGGTGATCGCGACTTTGGGTACATCGCGTGATGAGCAAAAGATTGATGCTTTGATGGGCGAGTATTCAGATCGTTTTATGCTGCATTACAATATGCCTCCATTTGCCACTGGCGAAACAGGCCGCGTTGGTACGCCTAAGCGTCGCGAAATTGGTCATGGCCGCTTAGCGAAACGTGCATTGCAAGCTGCATTGCCGGCACCTGAAGATTTTAGTTACTCCGTGCGTTTGGTGTCTGAAATTACTGAGTCAAATGGTTCTTCTTCGATGGCATCTGTTTGTGGTGGTTGCTTGGCATTGATGGATGCGGGTGTGCCGATGAAAGCCCACGTTGCGGGTATCGCGATGGGCTTGATTAAAGACGGTAATAAATTTGCTGTGTTGACCGATATCTTGGGTGACGAAGATCACCTCGGTGATATGGATTTCAAAGTCGCGGGTACCGCTGAAGGCATTACTGCTTTGCAGATGGATATCAAGATTCAAGGGATCACCAAAGAAATTATGCAAGTCGCTTTGGCACAAGCAAAAGAAGGTCGCGATCATATTTTGGGTGAAATGCAAAAAGCGGTTCCAGTGGGTAACGTGGAATTGTCCGACTTCGCGCCACGCCTGATTACGGTTAAGATCAATCCAGAAAAAATCCGTGATGTGATTGGTAAAGGCGGCGCGGTGATTCGTGCTTTGACCGAAGAAACGGGTACGCAAATTGACATCAGTGATGAAGGCGTGGTGACGATTGCTTCCGTTGATGCGGCTGCAGGTCAAGAAGCTAAACGTCGTATTGAAGAGTTGACCGCTGAAGTTGAAGTGGGCAAGATCTACGAAGGTACAGTCTTGAAGTTGTTGGACTTCGGTGCCATCGTACAAATCATGCCGGGCAAAGATGGTTTGCTGCATATCAGTCAAATCGCTAATGAGCGCGTCAATGCAGTTGCAGACTACCTCAAAGAAGGCCAGCAAGTGCGCGTGAAAGTATTGGAGACGGATGATCGTGGTCGTTTCAAACTTTCCATGAAAGCGGCGGCAGAAGCTGTTGCAGTTGCGCCTGCGCCGGTAGCGGAAGCGATGCCGGAGGCCTAATCGCCGAAAGTCTGAAGTTTAGACGTTTTGGGCATGTAAAAAAACCGTTCGTGGGAAGCTGCGAACGGTTTTTTAACTTTGGTAATGAAGGGATGCGAGGTCTTATGCGAGCCATCGAAATTACACAGTATGGAAAACCCGAAGTGCTGCAATTGTGTGAGCGTCCTATCCCTGTTTGTGGTCAGGGTGAGGTGCTCATTAAAGTGCACGCAGCGGGGGTGAATCGACCTGATGTTTTGCAAAGGCTGGGGCATTACCCGGTTCCGCCTGGCGCTTCGGATTTGCCAGGGCTGGAGTTGGCGGGTACGATTATTGATGGTGATTTGGCTGGAACTGAGTTTAAGTTAGGCGACGCAGTGTGCGCCTTGGTGTCGGGCGGTGCGTATGCTGAATTTTGCGTGGCGGCTGTTGGGCAATGCCTGCCTGTGCCACAGGGGTGGTCGATGGTGGCCGCGGCCGCCTTGCCTGAGACTTTTTTTACGGTCTGGTCGAATGTGTTTGATCGCGCGTATTTGGCGCAGGGGGAAACGCTGTTGGTGCATGGCGGTGGGTCTGGGATAGGTGTGGCGGCGATTCAGATGGCAACTGCCTTGGGATTTGATGTCTGGGTGACGGCTGGATCGGACGAGAAATGCGCGTTAGCGGAAGCCTTGGGGGCGGTGCGTGCGATCAACTATCGTAGCGAAGATTTTGAGGAAGTCATTTTGCGTGAAACGGCGGGGCGGGGTGTTGATGTTATTCTCGATATGGTGGCGGGAAAATATTTGTCGCGTAACCTCAATTGTTTGGCCGATGAAGGACGCTTAGTGGTCATTGCGCTTTTGGGCGGTGCGAAGGCTGAGCTGGATTTGGCGCAAATTCTGCGTCGGCGCTTGCATGTGACCGGGTCTAGCCTGCGTCCACGTACCACCGAGTTTAAGGCGGCGATTGCAAGACGCTTACGCCAGCAGATTTGGCCGCATCTTGAGAGTGGTCAGATTAAGCCCGTTATTCATCAGGTCTTCCCTTTGGCTTCTGCATGCGAGGCGCATGTTTTAATGGAAAGTAATGCACATTTCGGGAAAATAGTTTTGTCGATTTGATCTTGTGCCACGGTTTTTATCGTTTTGATTGCAATTGCAGGGGAAAAACCACGCATGAGGAAGTGAAAATTGGCTTCTCAAATTGACCCCTGAGCTTCTGGCGCGATACAATAGCTGGTTAATAAAAATTTGAATGCTATGCGACGCAAACTGATAGCCGGTAATTGGAAAATGAATGGTGGTCTTGCCGCAAACGAGAGTTTGCTCAAGGCTTTGATGGCCTCTGTGGAGGTGGATGTTTCGGAACCTGTTGTTTCGAGCGAAGTTTTGGTCTGTGTTCCGGCTTTGTTTTTGGCGCAATGTGCTGAGCTTTTGGCGGGTTCTAAGATCGCTGTCGGTGCGCAAGATGTTTCCGCGCATAAGTCCGGCGCATATACCGGTGAAATTTCATCAGCCATGTTGGCCGACTACGCGTGTAAATACGTGATTGTCGGACACTCTGAGCGTCGTGCTTATCATCATGAAACCGATGAGGTCGTGGCGCAAAAGGCATTACAAGCTTTGCGGCTCGGGATTTGTCCGATAGTCTGTGTTGGCGAAACCTTGGAGCAGCGCGAGGCAGGCAAAACCTTTGAAGTCGTTGCAATGCAATTGCAAGCGGTGATGGATGTCTTGGATGAGGGTGCTTTGGCACGTATCGTTGTCGCTTATGAGCCAGTTTGGGCAATCGGCACGGGTAAAACGGCGACTCCCGTCATGGCGCAGGAAGTACACGCGCATTTGCGCAGCTTGTTGGCGCAACGTGACGAAACGGTGGCGTCGAAACTGCGTATTTTATATGGTGGCAGTATGAAGCCCGATAACGCAGTAGAGTTGATGGCGATGCCAGATATTGATGGTGGTTTGATTGGTGGCGCCTCGTTGAATGCGGCTGATTTTTTGGCGATTATTCGGGCGGCATAATTTATTTTGGATTTTAATTTCTAATTGGGTTTTTAAATGAACAGTTCTTTTTCTACCGTGGTCATCGTGATTCAAGTGATTGCGGCTCTGGTTATTATTGGTTTGGTTTTGCTGCAGCATGGAAAAGGTGCCGATATGGGCGCATCTTTTGGTTCGGGCGCCTCGGGTAGTTTGTTTGGTGCTACCGGGTCTTCGAATTTTTTATCGAAATCTACCGCGATTGCAGTCGCAATATTTTTTGTGTCCACTTTGATTTTGACCTATCTCAGTGGTGGTAAAGCGCCTACCGCTGGTGTGTTGGATCGCGTGCCTGTAGCTGCGTCGGCAAGCGCTTCTGTTCCTGCGGCGGCAGCGTCGGCAAGTGCAAATAGTCAATCGGCAGAGATTCCGAAATAATTGATCTAAATCTGCAAAAAAACATTGAATTGCCGCAATTGTGCGTTGAACAATTGCGCTGAATCGAGTAGAATGCAGGGCTAATGCCGACGTGGTGAAATTGGTAGACACGCTATCTTGAGGGGGTAGTGGCGAAAGCTGTACGAGTTCGAGTCTCGTCGTCGGCACCAAAGAATAAGTGCAAAAAATGAGCGTGCTGTTGAGTCTTGAAATTGAACTCAAAGTGGCTTAAGTATGAAGTCAAATTCCGTTTGACTTGATCGAGGAAGTGCTTGTGGGTTTTGATTAAATCCGATTCGGCAAGCATGCAAGCAACATGTCAATGTTACGTTTTTATATGGGTGGCCTAACGTGAACCTCGAAAATTATTTCCCAGTTCTTCTTTTTATTTTGGTCGGTATTGCGGTAGGCGTTGTGCCGCAAATTCTTGGGCGTCTAATCGCACCACATCGGCCTGATAGTCAAAAAACATCTGCTTACGAGTGTGGTTTTGAAGCATTCGAAGATGCGCGCATGAAGTTTGATGTGCGCTATTATCTCGTAGCGATTCTCTTTATTTTGTTTGATCTCGAAACCGCTTTTTTCTTTCCTTGGGCAGTGTCCATGAAGGAATTGGGCTGGAATGGATTTCTGGTGATGATGGGCTTCATCTTGGAATTCGGCGTGGGATTTTGGTATATCTGGAAAAAAGGCGCTCTTGATTGGGAGTGATCGTATATGTCGATTGAAGGTGTATTGAACGAAGGCTTCGTTACGACGAGCTTAGATAAGCTGATTAACTGGACTCAAACAGGGTCGATGTGGCCTATGACGTTTGGTTTGGCTTGTTGTGCGGTTGAGATGATGCACGCGGGTTGCTCTCGTTACGACATGGATCGCTTCGGTGTTATTTTTCGCCCTTCGCCACGGCAATCGGATGTGATGATCGTGGCGGGAACCTTGTGCAATAAGATGGCACCCGCTTTGCGTAAAGTCTATGATCAAATGGCGGAACCGCGTTGGGTCGTTTCTATGGGTTCCTGCGCGAATGGCGGTGGTTATTACCATTACTCGTATTCCGTAGTGCGTGGTTGTGATCGCATTGTTCCTGTTGATATTTATGTTCCGGGCTGTCCTCCAACAGCGGAAGCCTTAATTTACGGAATTATCCAGTTGCAAAATAAGATTAAGCGGTCCAATACCATTGCGCGTTAATTTGCTAGCGTCGATGTAATTTGTCTGAGAATTTAAAAACAATGACTACCCAACTAGAAAACCTCGAAGCTGCAGTAAAAGCCGTTTTGGGCGAGCGTGTGGTGCATATGAAGCTTGCTTTGGGTGAGCTTACGGTGCAGGTGAAGGCGCAAGATTATCTTCAGGTCATGCTTGATTTGCGTGATGATGCCGCTACGCATTTTGAACAATTAATTGATCTGTGCGGCCTAGATTATTCCACTTATGGCGACGCTGTCTGGGAAGGCAAGCGTTTTGCTGTCGTTTCGCATCTGCTGTCACTTGCGCATAACTGGCGGCTGCGTGTGCGCGTCTTTGCGGAGGATGATGATTTTCCGCTGGTCGCATCCTTGGTCGATGTGTGGTCCACCGCAAATTGGTATGAGCGTGAAGCCTTCGATTTCTTTGGTATTTTGTTTGAAGGTCACAACGATTTGCGTCGTATCCTGACTGATTATGGCTTCATTGGGCATCCCTTCCGTAAAGATTTTCCTGTTTCTGGTTATGTGGAAATGCGTTACGACGCGGATCAAAAGCGTGTCGTCTATCAGCCAGTGACGATTGAGCCGCGTGAAAATACGCCGCGCATTATTCGCGAAGAAAACTACGGCGTGAAGGCTTAAAGGAATCACGATGGCTGAAATTAAAAATTACACCCTCAACTTTGGTCCGCAGCATCCTGCTGCGCATGGTGTTTTGCGTTTGGTTTTGGAGTTGGATGGCGAAGTGATACAACGCGCCGATCCGCATATCGGTTTGCTACATCGCGCAACTGAAAAACTCGCTGAGCAAAAAACTTATCTGCAGTCCGTGCCTTACATGGATAGGCTTGATTACGTTTCCATGATGTCCAATGAGCATGCCTATGTGATGGCTATCGAGCGTATGTTGGGTCTGGAAGTGCCGCTGCGCGCGCAATACATACGCGTGATGTTTGACGAAATCACCCGTTTATTAAATCATTTGTTGTGGATAGGTGCGCATGCTTTGGACGTGGGCGCGATGGCGGTGATTTTGTACGCTTTTCGCGAACGTGAAGATTTGATGGACTGCTACGAAGCGGTCTCGGGTGCGCGTATGCATGCTGCATATTATCGTCCAGGTGGTGTCTATCGCGATTTGCCGGATGAGATGCCGAAGCATAAGGCCTCTTTGTTGAAAAACGATAAGGCAATGCGTTTGTTGAATGAAGATCGTCAAGGTTCCTTACTTGATTTTATCGAGGCATTCACGAATCGTTTCCCTAAATATGTCGATGAATACGAAACCCTCTTGACTGACAATCGGATTTGGAAGCAGCGTTTGGTGGGCATTGGTGTCGTCTCACCTGAGCGTGCGATGGCAATGGGATTTACTGGGCCGATGTTGCGTGGTTCTGGAATTGAGTGGGATTTGCGTAAGAAGCAGCCTTACGAAGTGTATGACTTATTGGATTTTGATATTCCGGTTGGTGTTAATGGTGATAGTTATGATCGGTATTTGGTGCGCGTCGAAGAGATGCGTCAATCCAATCGTATCATCAAGCAATGCGTGGAATGGTTGCGCAATAACCCCGGCCCTGTGATGTCGAGCAATCATAAGGTTGCGCCGCCAAGCCGTGTGAACATGAAGTCAAACATGGAAGAATTGATTCATCACTTCAAGTTGTTTACGGAAGGTTTCCACGTACCTGCTGGTGAGGCCTATGCGGCAGTCGAACATCCCAAAGGTGAATTTGGAATTTACTTAATGTCAGATGGTGCGAACAAGCCCTATCGCATGAAAATTCGTGCGCCAGGCTTCCCCCATTTGCAAGCCTTGGATGAAATGGCGAGAGGTCATATGATCGCCGATGCGGTGACGATCATTGGGACACAAGATATTGTATTTGGCGAGATTGATCGCTAGCTTGAGCGTGCGCGAGCAAAGTTCTTCAGTTTTTTTCCTGCGATTTGCATCGCGGATGTTGAGCTGAAATACGGTCTAAGAGATGAAGGTTTATGGATTTTAATTCGAACAACGAATTAATATTGAGGCAAAAGCGATGGTCTTATCAGAGCAAGCACTAAAAAAAATTGATCGTGAATTGGCGAAGTTTCCTGCCAATCAAAGGCAGTCTGCCGTGATGGCCGCTTTGGCGATTGCGCAGGATGAAAAGGGTTGGTTACCGCCTGAAGTCATGCAATGCGTGGCCGATTACATAGGCATGCCCGCTGTTGCGGTTCAGGAAGTGGCTACTTTCTATAACATGTACAACACCAAGCCTGTCGGTCAACACAAGATTTCGATTTGCACTAATTTGCCTTGCGCTTTGTCGGGTGGAGAACGCGCTGCACATCATCTCAAACAAAAATTAGGTCTCGACTACAAAGAAACCAGTGAAGACGGTAAATTTACTTTGCTTGAGGGTGAATGTATGGGTGCCTGTGGTGATGCGCCGGTTTTGCTGGTCAATAATAAACGCATGTGCAGCTTGATGTCGAACGAGAAAATTGATGCCTTGCTCAGTGAGTTACAAGCCAGCGATGTGGCCAACGATGTGGCCAAGGTGGGTGCATAATGACGAGCCTTCATAATCGCCATATCAATCCCCTTATTCTTGCTGGTTTAGATGGCAAAAACTGGCATTTACAAGATTATGTCGCACGCGGCGGCTATCAATCTTTGAAACGTATTCTTGACGAAAAAATCCCCCCAGAACAAGTCATTGCAGAGCTGAAATCCTCATCCTTGCGTGGTCGTGGCGGTGCGGGTTTTCCGACGGGCTTGAAATGGAGTTTCATGCCACGTCAATTCCCAGGGCAAAAATATTTAGTCTGTAACACCGACGAAGGTGAGCCAGGCACATTTAAAGATCGCGACATCATTCGCTACAATCCGCATGCCTTAATTGAAGGTATGGCCATCGGCGCGTATGCGATGGGCATCACGGTCGGTTATAACTACATCCACGGTGAAATTTTTGCAGACTATGATCGCTTCGAAGAAGCCTTAGAAGAAGCGCGTGCAGCCAATATGCTGGGTGACCGCATTCATGGCTCAGATTTTTCCTTTCAGTTGCATGCCTTTCATGGCTATGGCGCGTATATCTGCGGTGAAGAAACAGCTTTGCTGGAGTCTTTGGAAGGTAAAAAAGGACAGCCGCGCTTTAAGCCGCCTTTTCCGGCCAGTTTTGGTTTGTACGGAAAACCGACCACCATCAACAACACAGAAACCTTCGCAGCGGTCCCCTTTATTTTTGCAATGGGCGGAGAAAAATATGCTGCCCTAGGTAAGCCCAATAATGGTGGCACCAAGATTTTTTCTATGTCCGGTGACGTGGCAAAACCAGGTAATTACGAAGTGCCGCTTGGTACGCCATTTGCGACATTGTTGGAATTAGCGGGCGGCATGCGCGACGGTAAAAAAATCAAAGCGGTGATCCCTGGTGGCTCATCGATGCCGGTCTTGACAGGCGATGTGATGATGGCCACCGACATGGATTACGATTCGATTGCTAAGGCAGGTTCGATGTTGGGTTCAGGTGCGGTCATTGTGATGGATGAAACCCGTTGCATGGTGAAGTCATTACTGCGCTTGTCCTACTTTTATTTTGAAGAATCCTGCGGTCAATGTACTCCCTGCCGCGAAGGCACAGGCTGGTTGTATCGCATGGTGCATAGAATAGAGCACGGGCAAGGACGAGCTGATGATTTGGATATGCTCAATTCGATTGCTGATGGAATTCAAGGCCGCACTATTTGTGCTTTGGGTGATGCCGCAGCGATGCCGGTGCGCGCATTTATCAAAAATTTCCGAGCAGAGTTTGAATATCACATCGAGCATAAACATTGCTTGGTGCCGACGTATTTGTAAATCGGCTTTTGTTTTCTCTTGAATTGTATCGCTGGTTCAAGTTCGAATATTTAATCGCTTAGCGTACCCAGAGCACACCATGGTTGAAATTGAAATAGACGGTAAAAAAGTAGAAGTGCCAGCGGGCAGCATGGTGATGGATGCGGCCAATAAGCTTGGCACGTATATTCCGCACTTCTGCTATCACAAAAAATTATCCATTGCTGCAAACTGCCGCATGTGTTTGGTCGAGGTTGAAAAAGCACCCAAACCATTACCTGCTTGCGCCACGCCAGTTACCCAGGGCATGATCGTTCGCTCCAATAGCGATAAAGCGGCCAAAGCGCAAAAAGATGTGATGGAATTTTTGTTGATCAACCATCCTTTAGATTGCCCAATTTGCGATCAAGGTGGTGAGTGTCAATTGCAAGATTTAGCAGTGGGCTACGGCAAAACAAGTTCCCGCTATCAAGAAGAAAAACGCGTTGTCTTCCATAAAAATGTAGGTCCTTTGATCTCCATGGAAGAAATGAGCCGCTGCATCCACTGTACGCGCTGTGTTCGCTTTGGTCAGGAAATCGCGGGTGTCATGGAGCTCGGTATGTTGGGCCGTGGTGAGCATTCTGAGATCACTTCTTTTGTCGGTAAGACGGTTGACTCCGAGTTGTCTGGCAATATGATCGATCTTTGTCCAGTCGGTGCTTTAACTTCTAAGCCTTTCCGTTATGCAGCGCGTACTTGGGAATTATCCCGTCGCAAGTCGATCAGTGCGCACGACGGATTGGGCGCTAACTTAATCGTTCAAGTTAAAAATAATAAAGTAATGCGCGTCGTTCCTTTGGAAAACGAGGCCGTTAATGAGTGCTGGATTTCCGACAAAGATCGCTTTGCCTACGAAGGCTTGGACAGCGAAGAACGCTTGACAAAACCGATGTTAAAGCAGGGTGGTCAGTGGCATGAAACCGACTGGCAAACCGCTTTAGAATACGTGGCGCATGGGCTTAAGAATGTGAAGCACGAGCATGGTGCAAATGCGATTGCAGGTGTCGCTACCGCCAATTCCACCTTGGAAGAAATGACGCTACTAAGCCGCGTGGTTCGCGGAATGGGGTCGGACAATATCGAAACCCGTTTGCGTCAAAGTGAATTCGGTTTGACGGGCAAAATCAAACCTTGGTTGGGCATGTCGCTCGCTGCGTTTTCAGACCTACATCAGGTATTCGTGATCGGCTCATTCTTACGCAAAGATCACCCCTTATTGGCGGCGCGCTTACGTCAAGCGGTCAAGCTCGGCACTCATTTAAGTGTGCTGCATGCGACTGATGAAGAATTGCTGATGAAGGTGCACAATAAAGCCATCATCGCGCCCTCGGCTTGGTGTGGCTTTTTGGCTGAGATCGCCACTGCGATTGCTGAAGCAAAGCAAATTGCAAAACCTGCTGGCCTTGCTGAAGTGGCAGTCTCTGCACCAGCACTTGCGATTGCGAAAAGTTTGCTCGCAGGTGCTGCGGCCAAAACAGCCGGTATATTTTTGGGCAATGCAGCGACACAACATCCCGATGCGAGTCAAATTCATGCGCTGGCACAATGGATTGCTGAAAGTAGCAATGCGAGCTTGGGTTATTGCACTGAAGCGGCCAACACGGTTGGCGCTTATTTGGCCGATGCAGTTCCTAGCAATGCGGCAGTCGCTGCAAGTCTCTTGAGCGAGGCACGCAAAGCCGTGCTCGTGCTCAACGCAGAGGCGCAATTTGATTTTGCCAATCCGGTGCAAGCGCAAGCGGTATTATCCCAAGCTGAAATGGTCGTCGTGATGTCGCCTTACAAGCATGGTTTGGATTATGCTGACGTGCTCTTACCCGTGTCACCATTTACTGAAACTTCCGGTACTTTCGTTAATTGCGAAGGGCGCGCTCAGAGTTTTCATGGTGTCGTCAAACCCTTGGGCGATACCCGACCCGCTTGGAAAGTGCTACGCGTCTTGGGTAATCTTTTGGGTCTGGATCGCTTTGAATTTGAAACATCAGAAGCCATCCGCGACGAAGTGCTTGGCGCAGCTAAAGTCGATTGTAGCGATCGCTTAAATAACCATGCAGCGGATCTGCAAATCGTCAGTGCATCTCCTGCAAATGCAGGTCTCGAACGCGTCTCCGATGTGCCTATTTACAGCACGGATGCTATCGTGCGTCGCGCCAGCTCTTTGCAAAGGACTGCGGACGCTAACGTCGCAGCGGTGAGCTTGAGTGCGGCTGAGTTCGACCGACTCTCAGTAAAAGAAGGCGACTATGTCAAACTGACGCAAGATGGCGCAAGCGTCTTATTGCCAGCGCGTTTGGACAAAACTTTGCCCGCCAAGGTGGTGCGGCTTGCTACAGCGATTACGGCCAGTGCTCAATTAGGCGCGATGTTCGGTCCTATTCAAGTGGAGCGTGCATAATGAATTTGTCGAATTTATTCCTAGACATCCAAGCCTTCGGCACGCATATTTTTGGCGGCACTTGGCCTTTGGTCTGGACGCTGATGAAGATCGTTTGCATCACTTTACCGGTAATGGGTTGTGTCGCTTACTTGACCTTGTGGGAACGCAAGATGATAGGCTGGATGCATGTGCGTTTAGGCCCGAATCGCGTTGGCCCTGCTGGCCTATTACAGCCGATTGCCGACGCACTTAAGCTCTTGCTCAAAGAGATTATCGTGCCTGCGAAAGCCAATAAAGTGCTTTTTGTGTTGGCACCGATTATGACCATCATGCCCGCTCTGGCCGCGTGGTCGGTTGTGCCTTTCGGTCCTGATTTGGTGTTGGCTGATGTCAATGCGGGCTTATTGCTGTTGATGGCGATTACTTCGATGGAAGTTTACGGCGTGATTATCGCCGGTTGGGCTTCAAATTCTAAATATGCTTTTTTAGGTGCGATGCGGGCATCGGCGCAGATGGTTTCGTATGAAATCGCAATGGGTTTCGTGCTGGTGGTGGTATTGATGGTTTCCGGAAGTCTCAATATTTCTGACATCGTCAACACCCAGTCACGCGGCTATTTCGCCGAGCACGGCTGGAGTTTTCTGTCTTGGAATTGGCTACCATTACTGCCGATGTTCGTGATCTACGTCATCTCGGGCATTGCAGAAACTAATCGCCATCCTTTTGACGTTGTTGAAGGTGAATCTGAGATCGTTGCAGGTCATATGGTTGAATATTCGGGTATGTCTTTCGCGATGTTTTTCTTGGCTGAATACGCCAACATGATACTTATTTCCGCGATGGCTTCGCTGATGTTTTTAGGTGGTTGGAATTCGCCGATTAGTCATGCCGTGCCTGTCTTGGGCTTGCTTGCCTACATTCCAGGTTGGATATGGTTGGGTCTTAAAACCTTTGTTGTCGTCTCGATGTTTATTTGGGCGCGCGCTTCTTTCCCACGCTATCGCTATGATCAAATCATGCGCTTAGGTTGGAAAGTATTTATTCCGCTGACCTTGGTGTATCTCGTCATCGTGGCAACTTGGATGCAAACCCCGTGGAATATTTGGAAGTAATTGCTGAAGAAGAAATGGAATAAAAAAATGGAAGCAATTAAAGATTTTTTTGGCAGCCTGATGCTGCGCGAGTTGATCAAGGGTCTTGCTCTGACGGGGCGTTACATGTTTGCACGGAAAATCACGGTGCAATTTCCAGAGGAAAAAACACCCCAGTCACCGCGTTTTCGTGGACTGCATGCCTTACGTCGCTACCCCAATGGCGAGGAGCGCTGCATCGCCTGTAAATTATGTGAAGCCGTATGTCCAGCGATGGCTATTACGATTGAATCAGAACAACGTGAAGATGGCTCACGTCGTACAACGCGTTACGACATCGATTTAACCAAATGTATTTTTTGTGGATTTTGTGAAGAATCCTGCCCGGTCGATTCTATCGTTGAAACCCATGTATTGGAATACC
>JAHFQV010000076.1 GCA_023259175.1 Oxalobacteraceae bacterium
GTCGCCAGATTTCGAAGGGTCTGCTTGATAAGACCGCTCAGTCAAATCATGCGCGACCCGGCTCATTGAGAAAATCTCCCTTCTAACTACCTCGTCCATCACGCATTCCTCACAAAAAAATCAAAAAAATTTCTCCTTATTCCCTACCAATGATATTCGTTAAACGATTCTCCATGCAATCCTAGCAAAATCATTTTCTCCTTTCAACATCAATCTTCGTCCAAGCCAAGCAGGCCTTAGATCATCAAAAAAACCAAGAAAAATCATTAGGCAGCCGACTCATTCAAGTAATATTCACGTCTCGCCAATATGAAACTTTCGGAATTGAGATGAAAATCCACCTTATTTTTACCATCATCCTGTGCTCTTTGTTCAGCTACCCTACGCAAGCAAAAGATAATAATTCAAGGCCTAGAAATTTCGAGCTTCCATCAAACCAAGCAATCGACTTTAATGTCAAATCGATCAATCCTACTCAAACACAAAAAAGCGCTCAACAACGCATGCGCGTGTTCGAGGCGATTGCACAAGACCTGCCGTGGTCTGCCATCGCACTCACCAAGTCAGGAATCATTTTTCAACATACCAACACGGAAAATGAACCCGATGATGGCGAAGAATACCGATCGCAAGAAATGCATCTGTTCACTTACTTTTTACTAAAAGAAAGTGATCGAATTTCCGGTACGCCTATGCGAGGTTTATTAGGGCCATTCCGCTATTTAAGAGTCACGGGTCTGCCGAAAGAACTGGACATTCAATGGGAGCCGAACAGCGATTCGGAAAACAAAACGATTTCAGCTACAAATTTGAGCGATGAAGCGAGAATACGCGCTGGCTTCCCTTTCCCGCTCCTTGAGAGCTATCTTACATCCAACCCCACCCCGCTACCAAACGAGCTTCGTACCAATCTTCGCGACCAGGAAATTCTTCAGCTTTACAACGGCGACCAGCAAACAAGAAGTTTGTTCAAAAAAGACGAAATGATCTTCAACCGTATGATTGAGCGCATAGGAGACGCGCAAAGACGGGCTCGGCTGTATGAAATGATGGCTGAGGATTTGCAGTGGGAGGCTCCCATCTACCTCAAAGCAGCCTTAGTCCTAAATCAAACGCCTAGTACGATTAAGCGGCAAGGGAAGAAAATTAATCAACTACAGGAAAACCATCTTTTCGCATTTTTTTTGGCACGACAAGCTTTTCTCAAAGGGGAACAAACCGCGGCACCACTCGTCGTCGAAACGCTCAACACCTACCTTCGCGTCAGCCACATGCCGAATAGCTTTCAGTTAGGCATCCAAGGGAAAAATCCGATCTCCATCTGTCAGATCGATCCACATATAAGTGTAGAACTTTGGGGTAAATATGAATTCCCTTTCCATCTTGGTCGCCTAAGCCAGGCTACCTGTCCCAATGCACACTAAGAACCGCGCAGTATGAGACGAAGTACGAAAAAAAGCGAATAGAGATTGAAGTGCGCTACGAAATTCAGAAATCCACTAATTTAGTGCTACATCTGTGGCTTACGCGCGAAGATAGATAACACCGATACGAGATTTTGATCAACACGAACTTCCACTTTCGTGGGAATCTCGTGTTGATCAAATTGTTTAGCGACGAATGTCAGTCCTAGGGAAGCCAGGATTTATTCGGCGTGCGCGTTCGAGCCCAAAAAGGGATGAGTTTGGTAGCAAGATTTCCGCAGCTTGGCTAGTGCCAAGCAAGGGAATTTACTGCCAAAATCGCCCGTTTTAGGCCGAACCCGGAGGGAAACTCCATTTTTCGTTGAACAAGCTTGAAAAATCAGGTTCTTAAAAAAATGGGGTTTCGCGCTCGTCGAATAGATCCGCGCTTCCCTAGTGTTTGATGGCTGAGGTATCGCTAGCGACCTCGGCTTTTGCGACTGCAGGCACGGCCACTTCTTCCTCTGTTAAAGGAAGTGGCAATCTTTCCAGTGCAATTTCTAGGACTTTATCGATCCAACGCACAGGAATAATTTCCAATTTGTTTTTCACGTTATCCGGGATTTCCGTCAAGTCCTTGGCATTTTCCTCGGGGATAATGACGGTCTTTATACCACCACGATGCGCCGCAAGCAGTTTTTCTTTTAAACCGCCTATCGGTAAGACTTCACCCCGTAAAGTAATTTCGCCTGTCATAGCGACATCCGCACGTACCGGAATGCCCGTAAATATGGACACCAGTGCAGTCGTCATGCCTATGCCCGCTGAAGGACCGTCTTTCGGTGTCGCGCCTTCTGGAACGTGAATATGGACATCGGTTTTCTCGAATACGTCGGCTTTAATTCCCAAGCGTGCTGCTCGACTACGCACCACAGTACGCGCCGCTTCGATGGATTCTTTCATGACATCCCCCAAAGTACCGGTGCGTATCACGCCGCCTTTACCCGGCATCGAAACCGCTTCTATCGTTAATAGATCGCCACCAACCTCGGTCCACGCCAAGCCGACCACTTGACCGACTTGATTTTCCTTGGTAGCCACACCGAAATCGTAACGACGAACACCGAGGTACTTGTCGAGATTTTTCGCTGTAACTGCGACTTTTTTCTCGCTCTTTTTCAAGAGCAGCATTTTAACGACCTTACGGCAGATTTTCGAAATTTCACGCTCTAAAGAACGCACACCCGCTTCCCTCGTGTAGTAGCGAATGATGTCACGAATCGCCGATTCGGAGACATTGATTTCCTCTTCCCGCAGGCCGTTATTTTTAACCTGTTTTGGCAGCAAATAACGCAAAGCGATGCTAGCTTTTTCATCTTCCGTATAGCCTGACAGGCGTATCACTTCCATCCGGTCTAACAAAGCAGCGGGAATATTATAGGAGTTCGATGTCGCAACAAACATCACATCGGAAAGATCAAAATCGACTTCGATGTAATGATCCGAAAAAGTATGATTCTGCTCAGGATCAAGCACTTCTAACAAGGCAGACGATGGGTCTCCCCTAAAATCTGCACCCATTTTATCGACTTCATCCAACAGGAAAAGCGGATTGCGCACGCCCACTTTCGACAGGCTTTGCAAAATTTTTCCAGGCATAGAACCGATATAGGTACGACGATGTCCGCGTATCTCTGCCTCATCGCGCACGCCACCCAAAGCCATGCGGACGAATTTGCGATTCGTGGCGCGCGCTATTGATTGGCCGAGCGAAGTTTTACCGACCCCTGGCGGTCCCACTAAGCACAAAATCGGTGCTTTCAATTTATCGACGCGCTGTTGAACCGCAAGATATTCGAGTATCCGTTCTTTAACTTTATCGAGACCATAATGATCGTCGCTCAGCACTTTTTCAGCGTTGGTGAGATCGTTATTCACCTTCGATTTTTTCTTCCAAGGCAGATTAACGATGGTATCAATATAGTTGCGAACGACGGTCGCTTCGGCTGACATGGGCGACATCATTTTAAGTTTTTTAAGCTCATTCATCGCTTTGTCGCGCGCTTCTTTCGGCATTTTCGCGGCAGTGATTTTCTTCTCAAGCTCGTCTATATCTGCGCCGTCTTCACCTTCGCCTAATTCTTTTTGAATCGCTTTGACTTGCTCATTCAAATAGTATTCGCGCTGTGATTTTTCCATTTGACGTTTGACGCGTCCACGAATGCGCTTCTCAACTTGGAGGATATCAAGCTCGCCTTCAAGTTGTCCCAACAAATGTTCGAGACGTTTAGAAACGCTGAAAATTTCGAGGATAACTTGTTTTTGCTCAAGCTTTAGCGGTAAGTGCGCAGCAATCGTATCGGCTAAACGCCCGGCATCATCGATGCCAGAAAGCGATGCCAGAATTTCAGGCGGTATTTTTTTATTGAGCTTTACGTACTGGTCAAACTGTTGAACAATTGCACGACGCATCGCTTCGATTTCTGAGTCCTCTTGCGCTTCGCTCACGATAGGCAAAAGGTCGGCGATAAAATGAGAATCCGTATCGTTAATCTTTAGGATACGCGCCCGTTGCGCCCCTTCGACCAAGACCTTAACGGTGCCATCGGGTAGCTTGAGCATTTGTAGAATATGCGCAACGCAACCGATCTCATAAATATCATCGGCTGATGGCTCGTCTTTGGCCGCCGCTTTCTGTGCGGCGAGCATAATACTCTTACCTTGCTCCATTGCTGCCTCAAGCGCCTTGATCGACTTGGGGCGACCTACAAAAAGGGGAATGACCATATGCGGGAATACAACGACATCACGCAAGGGTAAAAGCGGTAATTCTGTTCGTTCAATCAGTGTGGAAGTTGTCATGGCGCACCTTTTAGAAAATTTCAGTTTATAGATTGGCGCACTAGGCTAAAACTCAAGCCCGTCATCCGAAAAAACAATAAAAAAGCCACCCAGAGAGGACTCCGCGTAGCTTTTCGGTTGAAGCTTAGTTCTATGGTTTAATTCATTGTACCGCTAAATTTTAGTGATTCGGCTAAAAAAACAATGTTTAGCTGTAATTGGCTAAAACACGACAAGCGCTCAGTGCAATCGCCAATTAAGCACCCGCCACTTTGGGCTGCTCATTGTAGATCTCATTGTAGATCAATAATGGCTTTACACCGTGCGTAATCGTATTCTCATCAATAACAACTTTAGAAACGTTTTTCTCACTCGGCAAAGAATACATAATGTCAAGCAGGGCATGCTCAAGTATCGAGCGCAAACCGCGTGCCCCAGTCTTACGTGCAATGGCTTTTTTTGCGATTGCATGCAATGCCGAAGGACGAATCTCGAGTTCTGAGCCTTCCATTTCGAGTAGTTTTGCGTATTGCTTGATCAAGGCATTTTTCGGTTCGACCAAGATTTGGATTAAGGCTGCTTCGTCCAATTCACTCAAAGTCGCGATCACCGGCAAACGACCTACCAGCTCAGGAATGATGCCGAACTTAATCAAGTCTTGCGGCTCTGCATCGAGCATAACCTGACTTGCTGTTTTTTCGGTTTGACTTTTTACATTCGCCGAAAAACCGATACCACTTTTCTCGGAACGATCCGAAATAATTTTGGCTAAGCCATCAAAAGCACCGCCACAAATAAACATGATGTTGGTGGTGTCGATTTGAATAAAATCTTGATTTGGATGCTTGCGTCCACCTTGAGGCGGAACCGAGGCCATCGTGCCTTCAATCAGCTTGAGCAGGGCTTGTTGTACGCCTTCGCCCGAGACATCGCGCGTAATCGACGGGTTTTCAGCTTTACGTGAAATTTTGTCGATTTCATCAATATAAACGATACCCTTCTGCGCACGCTCAACTTCGTAATTACAATTTTGCAGGAGCTTTTGAATAATATTTTCTACGTCTTCACCCACATAGCCAGCCTCAGTCAAGGTCGTTGCATCTGCAATGACGAAGGGGACATTGAGCATACGCGCCAAGGTTTGTGCCAGCAAGGTTTTACCCGATCCGGTCGGCCCAACCAACAAAATATTACTCTTGGTAAGTTCGACATCGTCTTTTTTACCAAGATGCTTCAAGCGCTTATAGTGGTTATAGACAGCGACGGCCAAAATCCGTTTTGCATTTTCTTGGCCTATCACGTACTGATCCAAGAGTTCTGTAATTTCAAGTGGTGTTGGCAAATCACTTTTCGCCGAAGTAATCGGCTCCAAGTTGCTGATTTCGTCGCGAATAATGTCATTGCATAAGTCAATGCATTCATCACAGATAAAAACCGAAGGACCGGCGATCAACTTCTTCACCTCATGCTGGCTCTTACCGCAAAACGAGCAATACAATAATTTTTCGCCAGTAGTATTTTTTTTGTCGGACATAATGCTGTTTAAGTTAAACGTGGTGTGCGATGACCGTAATAGTACTTTAAAAAAGCATTACGCATCCCGCCTTAAAAAAATTTTTATCAAGAATTTGTCAAAACAAATGCAAGGCTCAAGTCCCAATAAAAACTTCGTCTAAAAAAAAGCCCGCATCGATTTGACGCGGGCATCTTCGGTATTCCAATTTCGATCAACTACGATGTGTCAATACTTGATCAATTAAACCATATTGTGCTGCAGATTCTGCAGACATAAAGTTATCACGATCCGTGTCTTTTGCGATTTGCTCAACTGTCTGCCCTGTCTTCTCAGCCAGAATTGCGTTAAGACGTTCCCGCAAATACAAAATTTCGCGCGCTTGAATTTCGATGTCAGAAGCCTGTCCTTGCGCACCACCCAAAGGTTGATGAATCATGATGCGTGAATTCGGCAATGAAAAACGTTTACCTTTTGCACCCGCGGCCAACAAGAACGCGCCCATGGATGCCGCTAAGCCTGTACATAAAGTCGATACATCAGGCTTAATGAACTGCATGGTATCAAAAATGGCCATCCCTGCAGACACCGAGCCGCCAGGCGAGTTTATGTAAAATGAAATATCTTTTTCAGGATTTTCACTTTCCAAAAACAAGAGCTGTGCCACGATCAAATTGGCCGCCTGATCATTCACTGGGCCGACCAAAAAGATGACGCGTTCTTTTAGCAATCGAGAATAAATATCGTAGGAGCGTTCACCGCGCCCACTTTGCTCAACGACCATCGGCACCATGCCTAGCATGTTTGTTTCCAAAGCTGAATTTTGAATGATTCCGGCCATATTGATCCCAGTCAGATTGAGCTTCGCTTTAACTTATTTTTTAAATTGATATCAGCTTAGTTTCAGCTTAGTTATTGAGATTGACTATTACCCATCAATTCATCAAACGGCAAAACAGCTACACTCACTTTTGCCTTACCCAGCACATAGTTAACGACGTTTTCTTCTAAAACAAGAGCTTCGACCTCAGCAATACGATTGCGATCACTGAAATAGTATTTCACGACTTGTTTAGGGTCTTCGTAACTTTGGGCAAAGTCTTCAACTTGTGTTTTGATTTGCTCTGGTGTCGCTTGCAATTGATTTGCTTTAACGAGTTCGGCCAAAATCAAACCCAAACGCACGCGACGTTCCGCTTGCGCAGTAAACAATTCGGTTGGGAACGGGACTTCTTTCACGTTCATGCCACGTTGCGCCATATCTTGGCGTGTCATTTCTGCCAAGCGCTCCGCATCTTGTTCGATCAAGGTTTTCGGCGCATCAAATTCAACTGCTTTAACCAAGGCATCCATCACACTGTCTTTGGTTTTTGCTTTAACACGGCCTTTAACTTCGCGCTCAAGATTTTCTTTGATGTCTTGACGCATTTTTGCCAAATCACCGTCTTCAACGCCGAGCATTTTCGCAAATTCAGCATCGACTTCCGGCAAATGCGCCCACTCAAGCAGCGTCAAAGTAATATTGAATTCCGCTGTCTTACCAGCGACTTCTTTGCTGTGATAATCTTCTGGGAAAGCCAAGGGAAATAATTTAGATTCGCCTGTTTTCAAGCCTATCGTAGCGGCTTCAAATTCTGGCAACATGCGGCCTTCGCCCAGCACAAAAGCAAAACCTTCTGCTTTACCGCCAGCAAATTCAACGCCATCAATGGTACCAACGAAATCCACTGTCGCGCGATCGCCATTTTGCGCTGAAAGATCAACACCACCGTCGCCGTGCGCGCTTTGCTCGCCCTTGACGTGAAAATGAACTCTTTGCTTGCGCAAAATATCGATGGTTTTATCGATCTCTACGTCGCTCACCTCAGTTTGCACTTGGGTCATTTCAACGTCAGACAAATCACCAACGACGACTTCAGGATAGACCTCAAAAGTCGCATCGAAAGTCAAGTAATTATCGGAATAGCTTTTCTTCGGTTCGATTCTTGGATAACCCGCTACGCGCAGATTATTTTCCTGAACCACAGCACCAAATGCGATGCCTACCTTTTCGTTAAGAACTTCGTTCTCAACTTGATAGCCGTATTGTGCCGCGACCATTTTCATCGGCACTTTCCCTGGACGGAATCCAGGTGCTTTCGCGGTACGCGCACGCACCTTCAAACGCTTTTCAATTTCCGGTTGCATTTCTGCGATAGGAAATGTGATCGTAATGCGGCGTTCTAGTTTTTCTAAAGTTTCGATTGCAGTTGCCATGAAAATCGTCCAAATATATAAAAATTCTGTGGTGCGAGAAGGGGGACTCGAACCCCCACACCATTACTGGCGTCAGGACCTAAACCTGGTGCGTCTACCAATTTCGCCATCCTCGCAAGATGAGAATACCTTTCGGCAGAAAACCTCTACAAAAGCAAAGGGCGACCTCAAGTTACGGCGTCGCCCAAAACTACGTATGCGGCATTTCAACTTCAACCAAGCATTCTACTAGATTTTCGCGCAAACTGTCTTAATTTTTTTGCTTGAATGAGTATTGAGTACGAAATTACGACTTTATTCTCCGAAGTACCTACTATTTACAACGCAATAGTTCGGAATATTCAAGATCGCAGTTTCGTACTCTTCCAGCATTTTACTTCTTCATTACTTAGTATCGTGCCGAATCCGGAACCAAGCAGCATACAAGGCAGGCAAGAACAGTAGCGTCAAGGCCGTTGCGATAATCAAACCACCCATAATCGCGACCGCCATTGGCCCCCAGAACACCGAGCGGGATAAAGGTATCATCGCCAACACCGCCGCAGCCGCCGTCAAAATAATCGGTCTAAAACGACGCACCGCCGCTTCAACAATCGCATTCCAAGCCGGAATACCGTTCGCACGATCTTGCTCGATTTGATCAATCAAAATGACGGAATTACGAATGATCATTCCAAACAATGCGATCACACCCAATTGCGCGACGAAACCAAAAGGACGCTGCAAAATAAGCAGCGCCATCGCCGCGCCCGCAACACCCAAAGGTCCGGTCAAGAACACCAGTACAGCCCGCGAGAAACTATGCAACTGCAACATTAACAGGGTAAAAATAATGAAAATCACCAAAGGTACATTTGCCGCAATCGATTCTTGTGCTTTACCGCTATCGGCTGCAGCTCCTGCCAAATCGATTTTATAACCCGGCAACAGGGAAGCCCGAATCGCGTCTAACTTAGGATTAATTTGCGATGAGACTGTTGGACCTTGAATACCATCGACCACATCCGATTGCACAGTCACCGCCCATTCACGCCCCTCACGCCAGACGATACCAGGCTCCCACGCCATCGACACCCGCGCCACTTGCGACAGGGGCACAGTCTTTCCACTCGCGGTAGGAATATTGGCGTTACTCAAGGCTTGTATCGTCGAGCGTTCATCAACAGGTTGGCGTACCACGATGTCGATCAATTTATTTGACTCTCTAAATTGCCCTATGCTGGTGCCCGTCAAGATCGTATTAGCGGCGCGCTGTACGTTCTGCGTAGTCACACCTAATACCCGCAGCTTGTCTTGATCCATATCCAAATGCACGACTTTGATCGACTCATTCCAATTGTCGTTCACGCCCAAGGCATTCGGATTGGCCCGCATAACGGCCTTCACCTGATCGGCAATCGCTCTCACTTTTTCGACTTCCAAACCACTGACTCTGAACTGCACTGGGTAAGGAACGGGTGGCCCATTCGGCAGCAGCTTTACGCGGCCACGCACTTCTGGAAAATCCTCTTTAAAGGCCCGATTGATTTTTAAACGAAGCGCTTCACGGGCTTTCAGGTTTTTCGGCAACACAACGATCTGCGACACATTCGTCTGCGGAAAAATTTGATCGAGTGGCAAGTAAAAACGCGGGCTACCCGTTCCTACATAACTCGTGACACTTTCCACACCTTCTTGCTGTTGAATGAATGCTTCGAATTTTTTAGCCTGCGCTTCGGTAGCGGCAAAGGAAGACCCTTCAGGCAACCACAATTCCACCATCAATTCAGGGCGACTCGAGTCTGGGAAAAATTGTTGTTCGATAAATTTAAAACCAAACACCCCCAAACCAAACACCGCCAGCGTAATTGCAATGGTCGTTTTGCGCCAAGTCACGCACCAATTCACCAAGGCTCTGAAGCGCGAATAAAACGGCGTATCAAACATTTCATGATGCCCATCCGCTCCTGCGTGTGGCTTCACCTTCAACAAAAGGTAACCCAAATAAGGCGTAAATAAAACCGCGGCAAACCACGAAATGAGCAAGGCCAAGGCATTCACAGAAAACATGGAGAAGGTGTATTCACCGGCCGCAGACTCCGCCAAGCCAATCGGCAAAAATCCCGCCGCCGTAATCAAAGTTCCAGTCAACATCGGCATTGCTGTCGAACTATAGGCAAAGGTCGCCGCATCAAAACGGGTATAACCCTCTTCCATTTTACGCACCATCATTTCAACCGCAATGATGGCATCGTCGACCAACAAACCCAGAGCAATAATCAAGGCTCCAAGTGAAATTTTATGCAGGTCGATATGGAGCATGCGCATGAATAGAAACGTCACTGCCAAGACCAAAGGTATCGTCAAACCAACGACCAGACCCGGCCACACATCTAAGCGCCAAGGTTTGGTGTGTAAACCCAAAGAAAGAAAACTGACGACCAATACAATGATGACCGCTTCAATTAAAGTTCGGACAAATTCACCGACCGAGGAAGCTACGATTCTCGGTTGATCTGAAACCCTTTCCAACTGCAAACCGACCGGCAATTTTGCTTTGATTTCAGCGACCTGCTTATCCAAGTGCTGTCCAAGCTCGATGATATTTCCACCCTTCTCCATTGAGATACCAAGACCTATCACTTCCTTACCATTAAAGCGCATCTTGTCGTTAGGCGGATTGCGGTACTCGCGTTTAACGGTAGCAAAATCACCGAGTCGAATGCTGGTGCCATTGACACGTAATTGTAGATTTTCTAAATCCTTCACACTCATCAATGCGCCGGAAACACGTACCTGCAAATTATTGCTAGAAGTCGTCAATACACCGGTGGATTCGATTGAATTTTGCGAGCCAATTTGACTAATGATGGTTTCAAATGGAACGCCTAGTTGGGAAAACTTTTTCTGCGAGAATTCGATGTTTATTTTTTCTTCCTGAACGCCGAACATTTCCACTTTGGCGACCTTCGGTAAGCGCAAAAATTGTTGTCGCACGAAGTCTGCGTACTCGCGCACTTCTTCATAGCTAAAACCATCGGAAGAAATTGCAAAAATGGAGCCGTAAGTATCACCAAATTCATCGTTGAAAAATGGCCCCACTACACCTGCGGGCAAAGTTCCACGAACATCGCCAATTTTCTTACGCACCTGATACCAAGTCTGCGCAGTTTCTTTCGGCGGTGTTGATTCACGCAACTGCAAAATAATGACAGTTTCGCCGGGCTTAGAGTAGCTGCGAATCTTGTCAACATAAGGCGCTTCTTGGAGCTTTTTTTCTATCTTGTCCGAAACTTGTTCCGCCATTTGCAAAGCGGTCGCGCCCGGCCAAACCGCCCGCACCACCATCGCTCGAAAGGTAAATGGTGGGTCTTCGTCCTGTCCTAATCGGCCGAAGCTAAAGACACCGCCCAATAACAGCGCGACCATCAAATAGCGCGTTAAAGGAATGTGCTCCAGCGCCCAGCGCGACAAATTAAATCCTCGTGAAGAATGACTCATTTTGCGCTCCCTGAGGCGCTGGCTGTTTCGGTCGCCTTAATTACACTAGCATTTGCACTTGCACTTGCAGCCGACGCCATTTGCCCGAGTATTGTCACTTTCTGTCCTGGCTTTAATTGATTCACGCCCGCGGTAACGACCATCTGACCCGCTTGCACGCCACCCATTACAAACACATCTTCTTCTATCGTCGATGCAATTTGCACGGGGACCAAACGCACAGTGCCCGCGTCCACCACCCACACGGCGGTCGCCTCTTTTTCTTTGACCAGCGCGGTCAAAGGCAAACGTATCATGGCTTGTGGGTTTTTCATTCCCAAAGAAACGCTTGCTGTCATGCCCAGACGTACATCCTTCACCCCAGCGGGTATCGCTATTTTTGCCAAATAGGTGCGTGTCGCAGGATCCGCAATCGGTGACAATTCACGCAAATGTCCGGTCATCACTTCATTACGATTGGCCCACAAACGAATCTTTACGTCCTTCATTTGACGAACGGAATTAATTTTATCTTCGGGAATTCCCAAAACCACATCCATATCGCCAGTCTTAGCAACTCGTACCACTGGGGTTCCCGCTGCAACCACTTGACCAACTTCGGCATCAATACTGGTCACTACCCCATCAACATCTGACATGAGGCCGCTATAAGCGGCTTGATTACTTTGATTTGAGTAGCCCGCTTTTGCTTGATCAAAATTAGCTTGTGCAGCCTGAAACGCCGTCAATTTGGCATCCAAAACCGCTTGAGAGACGAAATTTTTCTCGCGCAAATCCTGATAGCGTTTCAACTCGGCCTTCGCCAAATCACGGTTACTTTCCGCGGCACTCATAGCCGCTTTCGCTTGCGCCTGCCCTAACAATAAATCTTGGGGATCGAGCTGCATCAAGACTTGACCACGCTTGACGATCGTACCCAGTTCAACTTTACGAGCGACGATCTTCCCAGCCACACGAAAACCTAAACGCGACTCGATTTTAGGACGTACTTCACCGGGAATTTCGGTCGCAATTTCACTGCCTTGCAATTGCGCTTGCACGACACGAACAGGGCGAATATCTTCGCTTTTCTCTATATGCTTGGAACAAGCACTCAGAAGACTCAAGCTCATTAATGAGACGATGGTCGCAGCCTTGACGGCACTAAAAGAGAGGAATTTTTGCGCAGGAATAACTGCACTTGGAAACGAATGAGCACTTGGCACGAGATTTATCCTTTACTATTTCTGAAGCATTTCGAATGAAAGCATCACAGCAAACAAACGCAAGCGCAAATAACTGACTCGCGGGTAAGTAATTATAATGACGAATCTTTTGTTTGCCAATGACTTTCGAGTCATTTATTTTTAGTGAATTTTTAACATGTCGCGATAACCATGATTTACGCATCAGTCCAGTTATAGGATAATGCGGCATGCCACTCTCTAAACTCCAAGAATACCGCCAAATTCAAGCCACCGCAAAAATGGTGTTGGCACAACTCCCACTGACCCTCAATGCGCAAGATACTGAACACAGCATTGCCGAGAAAGCTAGCCAGTTACTGCAAGAGCGCGGCTATCCCGACACTTGGTATTACCAATGCCCTGCTTTAGTCTTACTTGGCTCACGCAGTTGTTTATCGATTTCGGGCAAAAATTATTTCGCAAGTGACGAAATCATCGGCGGAAAAAATCTTATTAGTGTCGATCTAAGTCCGGCCTTGGGCGATGTTTGGGGAGATTTTTCACGCAGTTTTGCATTTGAGTTTGGCACTTATGCGGAATTTCCAAAAACTTTGGAATACAAAAATGGTCTGCAATTTGCCGCGCAACTTCATGCGGAAATGCGAAGTTGGGTCACGCCAAGCACCAGCTTTCACAGCTTATTTTCATGGGCGAATGTGCGGATACGCGAAAGCGGCTTCGTCAATCTCGATTACCGTAGCAACGTCGGTCACAGTATTGCGAAAAGCTTGGAAGAACGAATCTTCATACAAGCAAACAACCACGCCAAACTCGCTGACGTGGGGTTTTTTAGCTTTGAACTTTTTGTCCGACTCAAAGGTGGACATTGGGGATTCAAGCACGAGGACAGCTATTATTTTGATGCCCTCGGCAAATTAAAACAGGTCTAAAAACTGACCAAACTAAAAAAATTAAGCTGCAATACAAGTCACAACAACGTTGCTAGCGGGCGCGGGCGTAGCCAAAGAAGCCGTGCCATGGCCGTTCGTTACTGTGCACTTTTGACCTTTAGGCTGCGTTGAAACTTGCACGTCATAGCCCGCGCCGTCCGCCAAGCTAAAGCCAAAGGTAAAATTTCCGTTCGAATACAGAACAACTTTGTCGCCGACATTATTCGCCAATTCAATCGCCGTATTCGATGCCATTCCCGAGACGCTACCTGCAATGGGCACGCCAGCGACGCAATTAACCTGGAGATTTTTCGCCGCGGGCAAATTACTAATATTGGCAACACCCGTGCCATTGATAACACTACAAACTTGCGACGCGGGAGGAAGATCAACCTTGACGACGTAGGGCTTTCCATCAATTGCGTAGCGGGTCAAAACAAAGGCGCCATTGGCAGCCAAGCCCGCTTGTCTTTCATCGTTCAGAGCCAAATAAAGCGTTTTTCCGGTATCGAGATTCGTGAGGGTTCCGCCAATCGGCACATTCGGTAGGCAGGTGACGACGACGTTCGTCACTGCCGTACTACTTGTCATCTTTCCGTCGCCATTGACCACAGTACAGTTCGCAGTTAAGGGTTGCTTAGTCACCGTTATGTGATATGTCGCATTGCTCGCAACACGAAAGGAAAACGTCCCATCGGACAAGACATTGGAACTGTAGCCCGTGTCAGTGCTCAAGGTCATCACGCTACTGGCAGGCAGGCCTTTCACTGTTCCACCAACTTCAGTATAAACAAAACCGCCGCAGCCAACTATTCCAGCGACCAAAACACTGACACTACCCAAGAGGCTCAAAATTCTCGTTAATTTCATTCCATTCCACCTTCAAAAACGGTCACACCGCAAAATGCCTGAGTATAGCGCTTCCCCGAAAGCCATCTCAAACGATCACCCCTCACAAAAACCGCATTGTACAACATGCCAATAGGAATAAAACGAGATTTCCATATGAAGGTGTAATCTGAGCTAAATTTGTACTCTTGGTTTGTACACTTAGTTTGTACAATCATGCGGTCTCGGTTAGGATAGCGCCTATTCCCTATTTTGCGCCATGCTCTATGTCCCCTGACGAATACTGCCAACAAAAAGCTGCACAAAGCGGCTCGAGTTTTTACTACAGCTTTCTTTTCCTGCCCACCGAAAAAAGACGCGCCATTACCGCACTCTATGCGTTTTGTCGCGAAGTCGATGATGTGGTCGATGAATGCACCGATGAGGCCGTCGCACGCACCAAACTCATTTGGTGGCGCAAAGAAATTCAAGCCATGCTGCAAAATCAAGCCAACCATCCGGTGACCAAGGCTTTAGCGCCACATCTTGCGACTTACCAACTGGATGCGGCGCATTTGATCGCCATTATCGACGGTATGGAAATGGATTTAAATCAAACCCGTTATCTCGACTTCAAAGGGTTGCAAAACTATTGTTGGCATGTTGCGAGCGTGGTTGGTATTTTGTCGGCCAGCATTTTCGGCATTCAAAATCCACAGACCAAAGTTTTTGCAGAAAAATTGGGCTTGGCTTTTCAACTGACCAACATCATTCGCGATGTCGGTGAAGATGCGCGCAAAGGTCGTATTTATTTGCCAGTCAACGAACTGCAAGAATTCAAAGTACCTGCCAGCGATATTTTAAACCGCAAACACAGCCCCGAATTTGCCGCGCTGATGCAGTTCCAATATGAGCGTGCGCTCGCTTGCTACGATGAAGCGATGAATTTACTCCCCGCTGAAGACAAGCGTGCGCAAAGAACGGGACTGATCATGGCGGCGATTTATCGTGCCCTGCTCGAAGAAATCGCGCAGGATGGTTTTCAGGTTTTGCAACAACGCACTTCACTTACACCCATACGCAAATTATGGTTGGCCTGGAAAACTTATATCCGAAATTAGCGCAAAAATACAATGGCGTTTTCAGTGCGTATCCATGTGCGCACTTTTCGCTTTACAAAAAACGATCCAAAATTTTTCGACTATGTTTGTCGATTTCAAACATATCCCGTATTAAAAAGTGAATGCCGTGATTGTCGGCGATCAAGAGAGAATTTGCGCCGATACGCCGAATATCCTCGTCGCCTTTTAAAACAAATTTGGTCTCGCCTCGATCAGTTGCAACCTGCCAAGTACACGGTGTTGCAAAACTTGTGACGCTTAGAATGGCGCTGATCTCAGGCATAAACTCACGGCCATCTAGCGCTGCACAAATCAAGCCGCGACTGGCGTGATCCAAGTCGCTCAATTGAGAAATCCACGCCACCTCCTCACCATTTTCCAGCACCAAAGAAATATCGCTATCGGGTGATTGAATCGGGAATGCACGCACAGGTCGCACATCGACAAAATGCTCACCATTTTCTTTGCGCAGTTCAAGCTGTCCAAACGCATTGCGTTCTAAATTTAGTTCTACCGTCATCTTATTCTCCCGCCAATGCAGTTTCAGCTTCGTGGCGCGCTTGTGCTTCGTAGAGCCGGAAATAGGCTCCCGCTTGCGCCATTAAGTCATCATGACTACCGACCTCAACCACCTCGCCTCTATCCAACACTACGAGGCGATCGGCTTTATGCAAGGTTGATAAGCGATGCGCAATCGCAATCGTCGTGCGTCCTTGCACCAAATTGTCCAAGGCCTTTTGTATCTCTTTTTCAGTTTGTGAATCAACCGAAGAAGTCGCTTCATCCATAATCAAAATACGAGGGTCGATCAATAAGGCTCGCGCAATCGAAATACGTTGACGTTCGCCACCCGACAATCCTTGACCGCGCTCGCCGACCATAGAATCATAGCCCTGCGGTAGGCGCAAAATAAATTCATGCGCATGGGCGGCTCGCGCGGCGGCCATGATGTCTGCTCGGCTTGCGCCCGGTTTGCCATAGGCAATGTTGTCGGCAATCGTCCCAAAAAATAGAAACGGCTCTTGCAGCACCAAGCCAATATGCTTGCGATACTCGGACACTGGAAAGGAACGAATATCCACGCCATCGAGCAAAATTGCACCTTCTGCCACATCATAAAATCGGCAAATCAAGTTAACCAAAGTACTCTTGCCCGAACCGCTATGGCCCACTAAGCCTATCATTTCACCGGGTTTAATATTTAAATTAATACCGCGATTGACGGCGCGATTACCATAACGAAATCCTACTTCCCGTAAATCAATCTGACCTTTAACTTCTGTGATATGCACTGGATTTTGCGGCTCAGGGACGCTAGAAACATGATCCAGAATATCAAAGATGCGCTTGGCCGCCGAAGCCGATTTTTGTGTCACCGAAACGATACGACTCATCGAGTCAATACGTCCATAAAAATTACTGATGAACGCAACAGCAGAAACCAAAGCGCCGACTGTAATTTCATTATGCGACACTTGCCAAATTCCGAAACCCCACACCACCAAAATACCAATATCGGTCAAAAAAGAAACCACCGGCGAAAACAAGGACCAAACACGATTGAGTTTATCGTTGACGGCAAGATTGTGTTTGTTCGCTTCACGAAAACGATTCGCCTCGCGCTGCTCTTGGGCAAAAGCCTTCACGACACG
>JAHFQV010000077.1 GCA_023259175.1 Oxalobacteraceae bacterium
CTGGCGCGTTTCCTTAGGCTGCTTGGTCAAGCTTGGCTTGGATGATCGCTAAAAGTTCTAGCGGTGTATCGATGATGGCGTTGGCTTTCCAATGCGTCGGTTCGGTTGCGCCACAGTAGCCCCATGCTGCTGCGACGCTGGTCATGCCTGCTGCGTGAGCGGCTTCGATGTCGCGTAGATCGTCGCCAACATACCAGCATTCTTTGGCGGGAATTTTTAGTCGTTTGGCCGCTTCGAGTAGCGGTGCTGGGTGGGGTTTTGCGTGTGCGGTGGTGTCGCCGGATATGACGCAGGCGGCTTTTTCTAGTCCAACATGCGGGATGAAGGCTTCCGTTAAACGAGCCGCTTTGTTGGTGACGATACCCCAAGGCATTTGTAGGGCTTCAAGGCCCTTGAGTAATTCTGCAATACCGGCGAAAAGTTGGCTGTGTACCGCGATGGCTTGCTGGTAATTGCTGATGAATTCCTGACGCATGGATTCGTAGTCGGCATGACTGGGGGCGATGTTAAATCCGGCACCGAGCAAGCCGCGTGCGCCCGCCGAGGCATAAGGGCGCAGGCTTAGGTAAGGCGCTGGTTCGAGTCCGCGATGGGTGCGCATTAAATTGACTGCTGCAGCAAGATCGGGGGCGGTATCGGCTAAAGTGCCATCGAGATCAAACAGGATGGCTTGAGGTGTAATCATCATGGTCGGCTGCATGCAACGAGGTAGTTGACGCTGGTATCTTGGTTGAGAGAATAAATTTGGGTGAGCGGGTTGTAGCTCATTCCTCTGAGTTGATCGACTTCTAATCCGGCATTCCTTGCGTATTGCGCGAGCTCTGCAGGCGTGATGAATTTTTCGTAGTCGTGGGTGCCTTTGGGTAGCAGTTGCAAGAGGTATTCTGCGCCGATCACGGCAAACAAATAGGCTTTGGGATTGCGATTGATGGTGGAGAAAAAAAGCTTGCCGCCTGGTTTGACTAGCGTCGCGCAGGCGCGCACGATGGCGGCGGGATCGGGGACGTGTTCTAACATTTCCATACAAGTGACGACATCAAATTGTCCCGCTTCGCGTTCGGCCATCGCTTCGGCTGAAATTTTTTCGTAGCGAATATTGACCCCCGATTCTAGGCCATGTAGTTCTGCGACTTTGAGTGCTTTTTCTGAGAGATCAATGCCAGTCACGCGGGCTTTTTTGCTGTGCATCGACTCGGCTAATATGCCGCCACCACAACCCACATCAATCACGTTTTTCCCCGCAAGTGGTACGAGGCTATTGATCCATTCTAGGCGGAGTGGATTGAGTTGGTGTAAGGGTTTGAATTCGGAATTTGGATCCCACCAACGGTGGGCGAGATCACTGAATTTTTGTATTTCGGCGGCATCTACATTGCCGTGCTCAAGTTTGGACATAGCTTAATTTGAAGTCGGGAAGGTCGGTGTGATGTCTGATCATTATCTGGCAATACGCTTCATTGCTAAGGCATTTTATACTTCTGTTCAGTTGTGAAAAGGCAAATCACGGCTGAGCTGATATTTCCATTCGTATTTTACTCGCAATATGATCTTACTTGTCGTTTGAATAGACGTGAGCTGGAATTTGGGTGAAAAAAAACCCGCCGAAGCGGGTTTTTTCTGGGTTGCTGCTATCCTTGTATGCGCATTTTTTTTCGCATTACTATCGCATTACTTTCGCATTACTTAGTGACTGAGCGCGTGCCTACAACTTCGATTTCCACGCGACGGTTTTTCGCACGGCCTTCTTTGGTTTTGTTGTCGGCTACAGGTTGTTTTTCGCCTTTGCCTTCGGAGAAGACGCGTTTTGCGTCGATTCCACGGCTCACGATATAAGCCTTCACTGCATCAGCGCGGCGAATCGACAATTTTTGATTGTATTCGTCGGAACCAACGGAGTCGGTGTGGCCTACAGCAACGATGACTTCCAGATTCATGTCTTTGAGCTTGGACGTCATGTCATCCAATTTTACTTTGGCTTCCGGCTTTAATATCGCTTTGTCGAAATCAAAGAAGGCATCCGCTGCAAACGTCACTTTTTCCGATGTCACGACCGGTGCCGGTGGCGGCGGAGGTGGTGGCGGAGGTGGCGGTGGAGGTGGCGGTGGAGGAGGCGGTGGTTCGGCCGCTTTAGGTGGCGTTAACGGTAAATCGCAACCCGCAACTGCGTCGGCTGGGGTGTAATACCCTGTGCGCCAGCAAAGACCAAATGGATCGCGCACAATCACGCCGCGCGCGTCTTGCACATAGGCGCTATAAGGCGCGTTGGCCTTAATGTCGGTGATGTTATGTGCTGACGCCGACAATGCAGCTACGGCTGTAGCGGCAATGGCGAGCTTAACAAAAATTTTCATATTTTTCCCTCGGTTGAGAATATTCGCGATGCATTGCGAGCTTATAAACTAAAACACAAAACTACTAAAATTACCTATAAACCATTTTGCACTCATAAACGCTGGCGAATGCAAGCTAAAAACTGAGACGCTAAAAATTGAATTTTAGCATGTAGATGATCAAGTGACTATGTTTTGAACTGGTTGCGCACGCTAATTGCCTTAAGTTTTTTTGATCTTTCACAAAGCCGCGTTACAAACCGTCATTTCGATCTCAATTTTATTGCACTAGAACTCGATTCGAACTGAGCGTGAATTTTGACATAATTTTCGGATGTGAAACGGCTAGAAAAGGTCAGGGAAAGTAAGGAATTGTGAAATTTGTCTTTTTTTGACAACGTGACAAGGAGGTGGTGAGTGTCTGTCTTAATCCCGTAGCGCTAATTTGAATTGTTCAAAAACACTGTTTTGACAGGGTAGGCGTGTTAAAATGAACAGTTGAACACCAGAAAAACACCAACCTAAAGTCTACCCACCAATGGATCAATTCGCTAAAGAAACACTCCCGATTTCCCTTGAAGAAGAAATGCGCAAGAGCTACCTCGATTACGCCATGAGTGTGATTGTAGGCCGTGCCTTGCCGGATGCGCGTGATGGTTTAAAACCGGTGCATAGGCGCGTATTGTTCGCGATGCACGAAATGAATAACGTCTATAACCGCCCATTTGTAAAGTGCGCGCGGGTGGTGGGTGAAGTCATGGGTAAATATCACCCGCATGGCGACGCTTCCATTTATGATACTTTGGTACGGATGGCGCAGGATTTTTCTTTGCGCTATACCTTGGTCGATGGTCAAGGTAACTTCGGTTCTGTTGACGGTGATAATGCTGCGGCGATGCGTTATACCGAGTGCCGTTTAGATAAAATTGCCAACGAAATCTTAGCAGACATTGAAAAAGAAACCGTCGATTTTGTTCCCAATTACGACGGTAAAGAAAAAGAACCTTCGGTTCTGCCAACCCGTATCCCCAATCTTTTGATTAATGGCTCATCAGGTATCGCGGTGGGGATGGCGACGAATATTCCGCCGCATAATATTACGGAAGTGATTAATGGTGCTCTGCATGTGCTCCGCAATCCTGAGTGCACAATTGATGAGTTAATCGAGATTATTCCCGCGCCCGATTTTCCGACGGCGGGTTTGATCTACGGCGTATCTGGGGTTCGTGATGGTTATCGCACTGGCCGTGGTCGTGTTGTGATGCGCGCTAGAACGCACTACGAAGAATTTGGCAAGGAAGGCCGCACGGCCATTATCGTTGATGAGTTGCCATTTCAAGTCAATAAAAAATCCTTGTTAGAGCGTATTGCAGAAAACGTGCGCGATAAAAAACTCGAAGGCATTTCCGATATCCGCGATGAATCTGATAAGTCCGGTATGCGCGTGGTCATCGAGTTGAAGCGTGGCGAAGTGCCGGAAGTCGTGCTCAATAATTTGTATAAGCAAACCCAATTGCAAGACACTTTCGGTATGAATATGGTGGCCTTGGTCAATGGTCAGCCCAAGCTTTTGAACTTGAAGCAAATGTTGGAATGCTTCTTGTCGCATCGCCGCGAAGTCGTCACCCGCCGCACCGTTTTTGAACTGCGTAAAGCGCGTGAACGTGGTCATGTGTTGGAAGGTTTGGCGGTTGCTTTGGCGAATATTGATGATTTCATCGCCATCATTAAAGCGGCACCTACGCCACCGATTGCGAAGCAAGAATTGATGACGCGTGCCTGGGATAGTTCGATGGTGCGTGAAATGTTGACGCGTACTGCGGCCGATAATCCCGGTGGTATCGAAGCTTTCCGCCCTGAGAGTTTGCCTAAGCATTACGGTATTCAGGCCGATGGTTTGTATAAATTGTCGGATGATCAGGCACAAGAAATTTTGCAAATGCGTTTGCAACGTTTGACTGGTTTAGAGCAAGACAAGATCGTCAACGAGTACAAAGATGTGATGGCGGAAATCGCCGATTTGCTCGATATTCTGTCTAAGCCTGAACGGGTTACCGTCATCATCACCGATGAGATGAATGTGTGCATGAACGAGTATGGTATCGGCAATAAAGATGCGCGTCGTTCTGAAATTGTGTTGAATGCGACGGATCTTGAAACCGAAGACTTGATTACCCCGGTTGATATGGTGGTCACCATGTCGCATACTGGTTATATGAAATCGCAACCCTTGTCTGAATACCGTGCGCAAAAACGCGGTGGGCGCGGCAAACAAGCGACTGCGACTAAAGACGATGATTGGATAGAACAACTCTTCGTCGCCAATACGCACGATTACATTTTGTGTTTCTCCAATCGCGGACGTTTGTATTGGCTGAAAGTATGGGAAGTGCCGCAAGGTTCGCGCAATTCACGCGGCAAGCCTATCGTGAATATGTTCCCGCTACATGACGGCGAAAAGATCACGGTGATTTTACCTTTGTCGGGCGATAATCGTAGCTTCCCCGAAGATCATTATGTCTTTATGGCCACGAGCTTAGGCACAGTGAAGAAAACGGCCTTGAATGACTTTAGCAATCCACGTAAGGCAGGCATTATCGCGGTCGATTTAGATGAAGGTGACTTCTTGATTGGCGCGGCATTAACCGATGGTAAGCACGATGTAATGCTATTCTCAGATTCGGGCAAGGCTGTGCGTTTTGACGAGGGTGATGTGCGTCCTATGGGACGTACCGCACGCGGCGTGCGCGGCATGAATTTAGAAGAAGGACAGCAAGTCATCGCCTTGTTGGTAGCGGAAAATGAACAGCAATCGGTTTTGACGGCCACTGAAAATGGCTTTGGTAAGCGCACGCCGATTACAGAATACACCCGTCATGGCCGCGGTACTAAAGGCATGATCGCCATCCAAACTTCCGAACGCAATGGTAAAGTAGTGGCCGCGACCCTAGTCGAAACAACCGACGAAATTATGTTGATTACGACCGGTGGTGTGTTGATACGCACCCGCGTTTCTGAAATCCGTGAAATGGGTCGTGCGACGCAAGGTGTGACTCTGATCGCGGTAGAAGATGGCACCAAGCTCTCGGGCTTGCAACGTATCGTTGAAACCGATGTAGAGGAAGTTGAGTTCGGCACCGAGTCAGGAACAGCACCAGACACCGATGCGGCAGGAGAATAAGGCGTAGGGTGGGCACGTTTTGCGTCCACGCGAAAGGCGCAGCAATGGCTGGCTCCCGTCCAAGTATCGTAGGGTGGGCACGTTTTTGTGCCCACGCGAAAGGTGCGGAAAATGCTGGCTCCCATCCGAGTATCGTAGGGTGGGCATTTTTTTTGTGCCCACGCGAAAGGTGCAGCAATGGCTAGCTCGTGCCCCCGCGTAGGGTGCAGCAATGGCTAGCGCCCGCCAGAACGAAAGGCTGTAAAGCAACAGGAAAATGATTGATGAAATTTGTCCGGCATATGTTGGACCCGTGTTAAACCCGTGTTGAACCCGTGTTGAACCCGTGTTAAACCCGTGTTGAACCCGTGTTGAACCCGTGTTAAACCCGTGTTAAACCCGTGTTAAACCCGTGTTAAACCGTGTTGGACGCGTGGGCACAAAAACGTGCCCACCCTACGTTTTTAGACCATGAATACGATCCTCGATTAAAGATCATGAATACCATCTACAATTTCTCCGCCGGCCCAGCCGTGCTCCCCAAAGAAGTCTTGCAGCAAGCCGCAAGCGAAATGTTAGATTGGCATGGTAGCGGTATGTCGGTGATGGAAATGAGTCATCGCGGCCCAGAATTCATGGCTATATTGGCGCAGGCACAAGCTGATTTGCGTGAACTCTTAAATGTGCCTGCCAATTACAAAATTTTGTTTTTGCAAGGCGGTGGTTTGGGCGAAAACGCGATCGTTCCGCTGAATTTGGTAGGACGCAAAGCGCAACCCGCGACGATCGATTTTATCCATACCGGTTCTTGGAGTGGCAAGTCGATTAAAGAAGCGAAAAAATACGCGAACGTAAATGTCGCGGCCTCCTCTGAAAACACAGGCGAGCGCGCAGGATTTAGCGGCGTACCCGATCCCGCAAGCTGGAAACTCAGCGCCGATCCAGCCTATGTTCATGTCTGCACAAATGAAACCATCGATGGCATTGAATTTCAGTTTGTGCCTGATATCGCGGCAAGAAGCAATGGCGCACCGCTAGTGGCAGACATGTCCTCACATATTTTGTCGCGTGCGATTGATGTCTCGAAATATGGCGTGATTTTTGGTGGCGCACAAAAAAATATTGGCCCTGCTGGCTTAACTTTGGTGATCGTGCGCGAAGATTTACTGGGACATGCTCTGCCGATTTGTCCTTCCGCTTTTGATTGGAAGATCGTGGCGGAAAACGACTCCATGTACAACACCCCACCCACGTATTCCATCTACATCGCAGGCTTAGTATTTCAATGGTTGAAACGCCAGGGCGGCGTCGCTGCGATGGAGCAAAAAAATATCGCGAAAGCGAATTTGCTCTACGACTATTTGGACAGCACGGATTTTTATGTCACACGCGTCGCCAAAGAACACCGGTCCCGTATGAACGTGCCTTTCTATTTAAAAGATGAATCCTTGAATGCGGCATTCTTAGCCGCCGCGAAAGAACGCGGCTTATTGCAGCTCAAAGGACACAAATCCGTAGGCGGCATGCGTGCTTCGATTTATAACGCGATGCCAATCGAAGGTGTGCAAGCTTTGGTGGAATTTATGCGGGAGTTTTCGTTGAGTAATTGAGCGTGAACTTAGTATCGTAGGGCGGGTGCAACCCGCGCCGCCAGACTATTGAGCACCTGAGCAGCGCGGGTTGCACCCGCCCTAGATAAGAGCGTCCTTCTTGAATAGTTCTAGCGTAAACAAATTTTTATCTGAAATAGCAGCCCTTTCTTCGCATGATACCCATCATCACCTAGAAACCGTGGCGCTGCTATTGCAAGCCAAAAGCTTGAATCAGAGTGGTTTTTATTTTCTAGGTTTCATTCGCGCGTTTTGCGCAAATGAATTCAAAAACGGTTTTTAGGTTTTCAAATGAATGATAATAAACTTCTCCCTTTGAGAGAAAAAATTGATGCCATTGATGCGGCAATTTTGGATCTTCTTAATCAGCGTGCATGCGTGGCGCAAGAAGTCGGTCACGTCAAAGCCGAAACCAATGCACCGGTGTTTCGTCCTGAACGCGAAGCGCAAGTTTTGCGAACCATGGCCGCAAAAAATACTGGACCTTTACAGAACGACGATATTCAATTGATTTTTCGTGAAGTGATGTCGGCGTGTCGGGCATTGGAGCGGCGTGTGGTGGTGGCATTTCTGGGGCCGGTCGGCACCTTCAGTGAACAAGCGGTGTACAAGCAGTTTGGTCATGCGATTGAGGCTTTGCCTTGTATTTCGATTGATGAGGTCTTTCGTGCGACCGAAGCAGGAACTGCGGATTTTGGCGTGGTGCCAATTGAAAATTCGTCCGAGGGTGCCATTAATCGCACGCTTGATTTGCTGTTGCAAACTAGTTTAGCGATTAGTGGTGAGGTGGCGATTGCCGTGCAACATAGTTTGATGAGTAAAACCGCTACGATGGAGTCGGTTACGCGCATATGCGCACACTCCCAAGCTTTGGCACAGTGTCAAGCTTGGCTCAATCAACATTATCCGCACGTCGAACGTCAAGCGGTTGCGTCGAATGCCGAAGCGGCACGTATGGCAAGCACGGATGTCAGTGTGGCGGCGATCGCCAGTGAAATCGCCGGACATCAATATAATCTTGGGATCGTCAGTGCGCATATTCAAGACGACCCGCACAATCGGACACGCTTTGCCGTCGTCGGTCGCTTGCGCACCACCCCTAGCGGAAAAGACCAAACCTCTATCGTACTGGCGACGCCAAATAAGGCCGGCGCAGTTTATAACTTGTTAGCGCCATTGTCTAAACACGGGGTCTCCATGACGCGCTTTGAGTCGCGTCCTGCACGAACTGGAAACTGGGAATATTATTTCTATGTCGATGTCGAGGGGCATGCGATGGATGCCAAGGTGAAGGCAGCGATGGAAGAGTTAAATCACGATGCGGCATTTTTTAAGATTTTAGGTTCTTATCCTTGTACGGTGTGATGATGAGTGGAAGTGTAAGTGTACAAGCGCCCTTGCGTATCAATAAATTGGTGATATTTGGTTTGGGCTTGATCGGCGGTTCCTTCGCTTTGGCGTTAAAAAAAGCAGGTGTCGTGAAGCATGTGCTGGGGTTTGATCGTGATGAAGCGTCTTTGCAAATGGCGCTGGCGATGGGTTTGATCGACACGATCGCGAGCTCGCTTGAAGACGCGATACGCGGAGCCGATCTGATTTTACTCGCGGCACCGGTAGCACAGACGGGCAAAATTCTCGCCGCGATTTACCCCTATTTGCAGAGCCAAACCATGGTGACTGATGCGGGGAGTACTAAGTCGGATGTGGTGGCCGCGGCGCGCCTGGCTTTGCATGAAAAGATAGGTCAATTTGTGCCTGCGCATCCAATTGCGGGACGTGAAAAAAATGGCCCTAGTGCGGCATTGGTGGATTTGTATGTGGGTAAAAAAGTCGTCGTCACCCGCTTACCAGAAAATACGCAAGCGGCAGTGGACTTAGTCGCTAACGCGTGGCAAGCCTGTCATGCCATTATTCATCATTTGAGTCCGCAAGAACATGATAGGGTATTTGCTTCGGTCAGTCATTTGCCGCATTTGCTGGCGTATGCTTTGGTCGATGATATTGCCGCCAAACCGCATGCAGATCTCCTGTTTCAATATGCTGCGAGCGGTTTTCGCGACTTTACCCGGATTGCAGGCTCGTCGCCGGAAATGTGGCGTGATATTTGTACCGCCAATCAAGATGCCATCGTCAATGAGTTGGATGCCTATCTGCAGCAATTGACGCTACTGCGCGAGTACTTAGTTCAAGGCGATAAGGACAATCTGGAAATTGTTTTTAAGCGGGCGCAAAGTGCCAGAGTTAACTGGGGTGCGGCGATAGAGTTAGCCGAGTTGCAGAGTCGGGATGGTGGGGATTAACGCGCTTCTAGACGAATTGGGTTCGCGTAATCCTTTGGCGGGCAGCATACGGCGCAATGCATTGCGCCCTACACGACATGGCGCTTATTGAGGTATTGTGGATTGAGGTCATGCATATTTTTTTGAGAAAACACCCATGAAAGAAAAGAAAAAACACTACCCCCCTTACGTAGATTTGCCTACCGTAAAATTGGTGCAGGGAAGGGTGCGTTTGCCAGGCTCTAAGAGTATTTCTAATCGTATTTTATTGCTCTCCGCCTTAGCGCAAGGGACGACAACAATTCACGATTTACTCGCCTCTGACGACACGCTGGTGATGCTCAACGCCTTGCATACGCTAGGGGTGAAATGGACGCAAAAAGAGGGAACACAAACCTATACCGTGCATGGGACGAATGGGATTTTTCCTCAAAAAAATGCCGACCTTTTTATGGGGAATGCCGGTACCGCGATTCGGCCTTTAGTCGCCGCTTTGGCAGTGCTGGGTGGGGACTATACCGTGCATGGCGTGCCACGTATGCATGAGCGCCCAATTGGTGATTTGGTTGATACATTAAATGCAGTGGGCGCACAAATTGATTACACCGGAACTCCGGGTTTTCCGCCTTTGCACATTCAGCGCGGACATATTCACGCGCAGCAGATGCAGGTGAATGGAAATGTGTCCAGTCAATTTTTGACCGCTTTGTTAATGGCGGCTCCTTTGATGACAGCGGCAGCGAATAATCAAGATGTGGTGATTGAGGTGATCGGTGATCTAATTTCCAAACCTTACATTGAAATTACCCTGAATTTGATGCAGCGTTTTGGCGTGCAAGTGGAGCGTTCTGGCTGGCAAAAATTTACAATTAAAGCGGGTCAACATTATGTCACGCCGGGTGAAATTTACGTCGAGGGCGATGCCTCGTCTGCGTCCTATTTTTTGGCGGCGGGCGCGATTTGTGGCGGACCGATTCGTGTTGAAGGTGTGGGACGCAATAGCATACAGGGTGATGTGCGATTTGCCGAAGCTTTGGAAAAAATGGGTGCTAAAATCAGCTTTGGCGATCACTGGATAGAAGCCCAAAGTAACGGGCCTTTGCAAGCGATTGATATGGATTTCAATCATATTCCCGATGCAGCAATGACGATCGCCATGGCGGCCTTGTATGCCGAAGGTACTAGCGTTTTACGGAATATCGAAAGTTGGCGTGTGAAGGAAACCGATCGTATCGTTGCCGTGGCAACAGAACTGCGTAAGCTCGGTGCTGTCGTGGAAGAGGGACAGGATTACTTGAAAGTCACACCGCCAGCCCAACTTCAAGCGGCCACAATTGACACTTATGATGATCATCGAATGGCGATGTGTTTTTCATTGGCGAGTTTGGATGGTGTATTGCGTCGTGGTGCCGCTATGCGGATTAATGACCCAAAATGTGTGGCAAAAACCTTCCCCGATTTTTTTGAGGCTTTTGCAAAGATTTATCATAAGGACTTATTTTGAGTAGAGATTTAGTTTATCCCGTTATTACCATCGATGGACCGACCGCGTCAGGCAAGGGAACGGTAGCCCATCGTGTTGCAAAAAATTTAGGCTTTCATTACCTCGATTCGGGGGCGTTGTATCGTTTGACGGCCCTGTCCGCGATCGAGCAAGGGATTGCGCTCACGGACGAGGCTGCGGTTGCTGATTTGGCGCGTGCCTTGCCTTGTCGATTTGTAAAAGGGCATGTCTACCTTGGGCAAATCGATGTAACGGATGCGGTCAGAGCGGAAGCCATTGGTGTTGCCGCATCAAAAATTGCGGTTTTGCCCGCGGTACGCAAGGCTTTGGTGGAGTTGCAAGTGTCGTTTCGACAAGCACCTGGCTTGGTTGCAGACGGGCGTGATATGGGGACGGTGATCTTCCCAGATGCAGTGCAAAAAATATTTTTGACGGCAAGTGTCGCGGCACGCGCAAATCGTCGCTATAAGCAATTGATTGAAAAGGGTTTTCCTGCTAATATGGAAGACTTGGTAAAAGATTTGTCGGAACGCGATGCGCGCGACTCAGCCCGCACCGAAGCACCTCTCAAACCTGCGCCAGGGGCGTACATACTCGATACCTCCGAAATCACCGCTGAAGAAGCGGTGTATCAAATTTTGGTTTTATACGCGATGGCGTCGAAATAATCTGCGCTTTAATTTACTTTTGAAGTTGGTTTTTAGGGCAGAGATGGTCCCTCGATGGATGCAAAATTCAAGCACTTGTGTACGAATTGATGAAAAAAATCGAGGTTTGTTTAACTTAACCCGGTAAATAGACCTTTGTCCTATTCCGGCTAACCTTTAAAAAATTATGTCTACAGTTTTTATGTCTCAAGACTTCGCAACTGGTGCAGATAGCTTTGCAGCTTTGTTCGAAGAATCTTTGTCACGCCAGGATATGCGTTCCGGCGAAGTAATTTCCGCTGAAGTCGTTCGCATCGACCACAACTTCGTGATCGTGAATGCAGGCCTCAAATCTGAAGCCTTTATCCCTGTTGAAGAATTCAAAAACGACCAAGGTGAATTGGAAGTTAATATCGGTGATTTCGTTTCCGTAGCGATCGAATCATTGGAAAACGGTTTCGGCGACACAATCTTGTCCCGCGACAAAGCAAAACGTTTGGCTTCATGGCTCGCGCTCGAAAAAGCGCTTGAGTCTGGCGAAATGGTGGTTGGTACAGTAAATGGTAAAGTTAAAGGTGGTTTGACTGTTCTCACGAACGGCATTCGCGCTTTCTTGCCAGGTTCTTTGGTTGATACACGCCCAGTGAAGGATACAACTCCTTACGAAGGCAAGACCATGGAATTCAAAGTTATCAAGCTCGACCGTAAGCGTAACAACGTCGTGTTGTCACGTCGTGCAGTAGTTGAAGCTTCTATGGGTGAAGAACGTCAGAAATTGATGGAAAACCTGAAAGAAGGCACCGTGGTTACGGGCTTGGTTAAAAACATCACTGACTACGGTGCGTTCGTTGATTTGGGCGGCATCGATGGCTTGTTGCACATCACTGATTTGGCATGGCGTCGTGTGCGTCATCCTTCCGAAGTTTTGACAGTGGGTCAAGAGATCACTGCTAAGATTTTGAAGTTTGACCAAGAGAAGAACCGTGTGTCTCTGGGCGTAAAACAATTGGGCGATGATCCATGGACAGGCTTGGCACGTCGTTACCCAGCCAACACCCGTTTGTTTGGTAAAGTCACTAACTTGACCGACTACGGCGCGTTCGTTGAAGTCGAACAAGGTATCGAAGGTTTGGTTCACGTTTCTGAAATGGACTGGACTAACAAGAACGTGGCACCAAACAAGGTTGTACAGTTGGGTGACGAAGTTGAAGTGATGGTATTGGAAATCGACGAAGAACGTCGTCGTATCAGCCTGGGCATGAAACAGTGCAAAGCCAATCCATGGGATGACTTCTCCTTGAACTTCAAAAAAGGCGATAAAGTTCGTGGCGCAATCAAGTCTATCACTGACTTCGGCGTGTTCATCGGCTTGACAGGTAACATCGACGGTTTGGTGCATTTGTCTGATTTGTCTTGGAACGAAACTGGCGAAGAAGCTGTTCGTCGCTTCAAGAAAGGTGACGAATTAGAAGCCATCGTGTTGGCAATCGACGTGGAACGTGAACGCGTTTCCCTCGGTGTTAAGCAATTGGAAGGCGACCCATTCAACAACTACTGCGCAATGAACGACAAAGGCGCAATGGTCACTGGTACAGTGAAATCGGTTGAAGCTAAAGGCGCAGTGATCCAATTGGCTGACGAAGTTGAAGGCTACTTGCGTGCTTCCGAAATCTCCCGCGACCGCGTGGAAGATGCTGGTACACACTTGAAAGTTGGCGACAGTGTTGAAGCTTTGGTCTTGAACATCGACCGTAAAGCACGTGGTATTCAATTGTCTATCAAGGCAAAAGACTCCGCTGAAACACAAGAAGCCATGCAAAAAATGTCGTCTGACTCCAATGCAGCCTCTGGTACAACCAGTTTGGGCGCATTGTTGAAAGCGAAGCTTGATAATAAAAACTAAGCAAACGACCTAAGTCAGAGGCTTTATTTATGACCAAGTCTGAGCTGATTGCTCGTTTGGCTGAGCGCTATCCACAACTGGTTGCAAAGGATGTGGATATCGCCGTCAAGACTATCTTAGACGCGATGTCTGATGCATTGGCCACGGGCCAACGCATTGAGATTCGTGGTTTTGGAAGTTTTGCCTTGAACAGTCGCCCGCCACGTATAGGTCGTAATCCTAAGTCCGGTGATAAAGTGATGGTGCCCGAAAAAAGGGTGCCTCATTTTAAACCTGGCAAAGAATTGCGTGAACGCGTGGATGCGATGGTAGGGCAGCCGATACTCAATAACGAGTGAAGTTGTGGCGAGTCAATCGAACTCCTAAAAAACGGCATAGCGGATTTTTCCACTATGCCGTTTTTTTATTTCTGTGCGCACCCTGCAGCTTGCAGCATGCGAATGCATGATGTCGTATCAAAACTTAAAACCACTCAACACAGAGACACAGAGACACAGTGACACAGAGACACAGAGACACAGAGAAGTTCATGAGAACTTCACAGAGTTACAAAGGCTAATGCAAAAAAATATGCCAAAATTCGCCCTCTTTTGCTCTTCCTCTGGTCGCAGCAGGCTGCTTACCTATGTTGCGAGGTTTTTAGCTTCATTTCTTCATGTAATCGCCTTACAGCTTGCACAGAGACCACGGTATTTTTTGAAAAATCTGGGATAATACGGAAATACTGGTTTCCTTGTTCGTATCGAGACTCAGGCTTGAAAAATTCTGCAGAAGTTAAGCCCAGTAGAATTTTGTAAGCGAGAGAACTCTGCGTGCATTTCACGATCATTTGCAATCACATTCATTTTCAGTAAAGCTCATCATGAAATTCATTTCGAAGATTTTTTGGATACTCGTGTTTTTTGCATTTTTTAGTTTTGCGCTGAAAAACGATCAAATCGTCACTTTGCAATATTTTTGGGGCTATGAACTCTCCGCGCCCTTGGTGGTGCTCCTCTTATTATTTTTCGTTGTGGGTGCTGTTTTTTGCTTGCTCGCGATGGCACCTACGGTATTTCGGCATCGCCGTGATATTTCAAGGCATCAGAAAACAATTGCGAGTATTGAGCAACAAAGATTGGCTGAGAAGGAGGCTATCAAGAGAGCGCCTGCTCCCGATGGTATCGATCATTAAAAAGCTCCGCCTGCAAATTTTCTGTTTTTGTGTTCTCACTTTCGCTTCGGTATCCTGACTATGGAATTTGAATTTTGGTGGTTATTGGGTATTCCCCTGTTTTTCAGCTTAGGGTGGATCGCTGCGCGGGTTGATATTCGCCAGCTTTTGTCCGAATCAAGTAGCCTGCCTAAGGGTTATTTTAAGGGGCTCAATTTCTTACTCAATGAGCAGCCCGATAAAGCCATTGATGCCTTCATAGAGATCCTTAAATTAAACCCTGAAACCGTCGAATTGCATTTCGCCTTAGGTCATTTATTTCGCCGCCGTGGAGAAACTGAGCGCGCGATTCGTGTTCATCAAAATTTATTGTCGCGCCCTGATCTACCCCTAGAACAACAAACCCAGGCGATGTACGAATTAGGGCAAGATTATTTAAAAGCCGGTTTGTTAGATCGCGCCGAAGAAACCTTTAATCAGCTCGTCGCCAGTCAATACGCGATTCCCGCGCGCCGCGCGCTTTTGGAAATTTATCAGCGCGAAAAAGAATGGTTACGGGCGATAGATGCGGCCTATGCCTTGCAAGAGTCGGGTGCGGGGGGAAAGCAAAAAGAAATCGCCCAGTTTTATTGCGAAATTGCGCAAGATGAATTGGTGCATACCCATCCAGAAAGTGCGATGAGGAATTTGGAAAAAGCCATTGCAACCGACCGACATAATGTGCGCGCCGCGATTTTAATGGGCGATATTTATCTCAGTTCCGGTGAGATAGAACAAGCCGTGTTGTCCTGGCGTCGGGTGGAGCAGCAAAGCGTTCCGCATGTGGCCTTGGTGGCGCAGCGCTTGATGGACGGTTATCGCAAACTACAGCGTCCACAAGAAGGTTTAAATCTTTTGCGTTCCTACCTCGCGGAAGCGCCTTCCATCGATTTGCTCGAAGTGGTTTTTAAGGCCACCTTGGAGTTGGAAACGGTTGCTGCGGCCAATCAAATCGTCAGTGATGAATTGCGTCGCACGCCGACCTTGCTAGGCTTGGATAAATTGCTAGACGCACGCCTGATGGTCGCGCCACCTGAGGTGCGACCTGAACTGTCTTTGGTAAAAAACCTAGTGTCCGGATATGCGCAGCGTTTGACGCGTTATCAATGTACGCATTGCGGTTTTAAAGCGCGCCAATTTTATTGGCAATGTCCGGGCTGTAGTCGTTGGGAAACTTACCCACCGCGTCGCACTGAAGAACTCAATGTGATGAATTGAACATCTAGATGATGACTAGCGAAAAGCTTAGTTGCAAAAGCTTAGTTGCAGAGCTGGTTTGATTTGATCGTTCTTCTCAGCGGACTCTGCGTTCTTGCTTTTTGTGGCAAAGGTGCTGATTTTTTTAAGGAAATGATTGAGAAATGAAAATAACAATTATTGGTACTGGCTATGTTGGTTTGGTGACTGGAGCGTGTTTGGCAGAAGTTGGGCATGACGTGTTTTGTCTGGATGTGGATCAGCGCAAGATTGATGTCTTGAATAGTGGTGGCATTCCTATCCATGAACCGGGTTTAGATGAGGTCGTAGCGCGCAATCGTGCAGCCGGACGCATACAATTTTCCACCGATGTCGCGGCCAGTGTCGCACATGGCGAGGTGCAGTTCATTGCCGTCGGTACGCCACCGGATGAAGATGGTTCGGCTGATTTGCAATACGTGGTGGCAGCGGCGCGCAATATTGGCAAGCATATGCAGGGCTTTAAAGTGATCGTCGATAAATCGACAGTCCCGGTCGGCACCGCCGAGAAAGTGTCCGCCGCCATCGCGCAAGAATTGCAAATACGTGGTGTGGAGTGGGGCTATTCCGTCACCTCGAATCCTGAGTTTTTGAAGGAAGGCGCAGCGGTAGCCGATTTCATGAAGCCGGATCGTATCGTGATCGGCCATGAACAAGATGCCCACGGTCAGCAAGCACAAGCAGCCATGCAGAGGCTGTACGCTAGCTTTGCGCAAGCGGGATGCAAAATTTTCTGGATGGATGTGCGTTCGGCTGAATTTACAAAATACGCCGCTAACGCCATGTTAGCGACTCGCATCTCATTTATGAATGAGTTGGCTAATTTGGCCGACCGTGTTGGGGTGGACATTGAAGCTGTGCGTCAAGGGATTGGCTCCGATCCACGGATTGGTCCTAGTTTTTTATTGGCTGGTTGTGGATATGGCGGCTCCTGTTTTCCGAAAGACGTACAAGCGCTCTCCAAAACAGCGCAAGAATACGGTCAATATTTGCAGATTTTAGATGCAGTTGAACG
>JAHFQV010000078.1:0-10530 GCA_023259175.1 Oxalobacteraceae bacterium
GTGACGCAATATGACCACGATCCGACCCGTTTGTTGGGTGAACCCGTATTGATCTCGTTATTCATTCGCTGAAGCAAGTCCATAGGATCTTGGTGGAGTGGAAAGGGTGGGGAAAAATAGATTTGTCCAACACAATGCAACTTCTCAGCTTTTGCTTACTGGATAGTGCGCGATCATTCTTGAGCTGCATCGAAAAGCACATCTAGCTTTTCTCCACGATTTTGATATCGCCTTGTGGGAGCGCTGGTACGAGCGAGCAAGCGCGCAATTTGCAGAAACCCTGAAATTCGCCTATAATGCGAATCATTCTCATTTGTATAAAATCGGTTCTTCTCCCCACCTTATTCATTTTTCCTTATGCACACTCATGTTTCTGTGCGGCCTGATTTTTTTGTAGGTCGTTTTTTGACTAATTTCAGTTTTCCAAGCATTTTTTTGAGTGCACGTTTCTTGAGCCTCTGTGCTTCGATGTTCCTGTGTTTTTTGACGGCTTGCGGAGGAGGTGGCACCGGGGCAGGCAACGACGCAGTATCGGCTGAAAAACCCATGAGTGCGGCGGCGATGGTGGGTGAAAAAATATTTAAAGATGTGAGTTTGTCGGCTTCGGGTAAGCAGTCTTGTGCCAGTTGTCATAATCCTGATACGGCGCATGCGCCAGCAAATAATTTGAGTGTGCAATTGGGTGGTGCGAAGCTGGATATTCCCGGTTTTCGCGCTACGCCATCGCTTCGCTATTTGAATTTGACGCCGACTTTTTTCTTTTCTGATGATGGCACACCCACCGGTGGTTTTACGCACGATGGACGGGCGGCGAGTTTAGCGATTCAGGCTGAGCGCCCTTTCTTTGCACCGCATGAAATGGCGAATAAAGATAAGGCCGATGTCGTGAGTAAATTGGCGCGTGCAGCTTATGTTGCCGACTTTAAGAAAGCCTTTGGTGACGCTATTTTAGAACAACCGGAAACGGCCTTTTCTCGTATTCAATATGCGCTGCAACAGTATCAATTGGAAGACGATGAATTTCATTCTTATGATTCAAAATACGATCAGTTTTTAGCGGGAAAAGTGAAGTTGAGCGACGCTGAAATGCGTGGCTTGGCATTATTTAATCGCAAGGATAAAGGCAATTGCGCGGCCTGCCATCCGAGTGCAAAAGGCAGTCAGGGCGAGTCGCCTTTGTTCACTGATTTTACTTACGATAATTTGGGCGTACCGCGCAATTTTAAAATCCCAGCCACTGCGAATGGCGATTATTTCGATATGGGTTTGTGTGGACCTGATCGTCATGATTTAGCCGATAGGCTGGATCTTTGTGGCAAATTCAAAGTGCCGACTTTGCGCAACGTCGCGACGCGCAAAGTGTTTTTTCATAATGGTCAGTTTTCTAGTTTGGAAGAAGCCCTACGATTTTATGTGAGGCGCGATACCAATCCTGAGGAATGGTATCCAAAAAATGCCGACGGTAGCATTAAACAATTTAACGATATTCCCCTCGCATTGATCGGCAACGTCAACACCAAAGAAGCGCCTTATAACCGCCAACGCGGCATGGCAGCTGCATTGAGCGACGAGGAAATTAAAGATGTCATTCAATTCCTCGGCACGCTCACCGACGGCTATCACTAATTTAAAAATACCTGATTCAATTTAATCGAATTTAAAAACTTCAAGAGGATAATCATGCAGCAAAAGAAAATTGCACAAGCCATTTCGGCGCTTTTATTGGGTGCGGCCATCGTAGTGCCAGCGCAATCGGCACATGCGGGTGAGCAGGAGTTGTTGCAGCGGCTGGAAAAATTGAGCGCGGAGATTGATGCGATCAAAGCCGAGTTGGCCGCGGCACGCAAAAAAGCGGATTTGGCCGAGCAAAAACAAGTCGAGATCGCCACCACGCTCGCTAATGCGCAGCTTACAGCCCCAGTCAATTCAAAATCGGATACTCAGCCGCTCATCGCAAAAAATAGTGCGCCAACGACGGTTATGAGTAGTTATGGAGAAATCGTCTACTCTCGTCCAAGCAAAGAAAGTAATCAAGCGCAAACCGACGTAGCGCGCGCGGTATTGGGTATTACGCATCGCTTTAGCGATAAGACCAAAATGGTCGGCGAATTTGAATGGGAACATGCCATTGTGTCGAAGGATGATAGTGGTGAAGCTGAGGTCGAACAGCTTTACGTTGAACACGAAATTAACAACACATTGCGTGCAAAGGCAGGATTGTTTTTGATACCAATGGGCTTTATGAATACAGCACACGAACCGACTGCCTACTATGGTGTGCACCGTAATTTTGTTGAAACTGCGATTATTCCAACGACTTGGCGTGAAGCTGGTTTTAGCCTTACCGGCACGTATGATAATGGCCTGACTTGGGATGCGGGAATCAGTACAGGATTTGATTTAAGTAAATGGGATGCGAAAGAGGGCGAAGGTGCTGAGTCCCCATTGCGTAGCATTCACCAAGAAGGGCAGCTCGCCAAATCCAAAGACTTAAGTATGCATGCCGCCCTCAATTGGCGTGGTGTGCCGGGCTTGTTGGTCGGCGCATCGGTGTTTAGTGGCAAAGCGGGTCATGCGACAACGGATTTCGTAGCCAACGATGCTCGTGTCAGTTTGTGGGATTTGCATGCACGTTACACGCCCGGCGCTTGGGATTTGTCGGCCTTATATGTGAGAGGTACGATCAGCAATACTGAGGCCTTGAATTTGACTTTTGTGGGTCAGCCTACGCCTGTGCCATCTTCCTTTTTGGGTTGGTACACACAAGCGGCCTATACATTGTGGAAGAACGACGACTATAGCTTAACGCCCTTTGTTCGCTACGAACAATTTAATACCGCAAAAACGATTAGCGCTGTTCCGCAAGGCTTGGGCTGGAGCCCTGCCGAAACAGAAAAAGTCTGGACTTTGGGTGCGAGTTTTAAAATCGGCGAAGGTGTTGTACTCAAAGCGGACTGGCAAAAATTCAAGCAAGACAGCAACAAAGATCGCTTGAGTTTGGGTGTGGGTTACGCGTTTTAATCGAGCATGTCGAATCGGGTTTGTAGTCACTGAAATTGCGTGAGCCAAGGGAATGCAAGCGCATTCCCAGCGCTGCTTCACTATGGGATAATCCGAGCATGGATATAAATATGAAGCCCCACCTAGCCCCAAGCGCCATTCTCGCTAGTGCGATGCTGGTTAGCACCAGCGCATTTGCGACCCAATATCTCACGCCCGAACAAGCGCAGCAGCTCATTTTTCCTGAGGCGAATTCGTTTAAAAGTGGCACCGTGCAGATCAATGCGGAGCAAATGCGGCAAGTCGAAAAAATCAGCGGTTTGCCTTCGCGCTCCGTCGCTTGGCGTGTCGTCTCGGCGTTTAAGGACGAGAAATTGTTGGGCTACATCGTGCTCGATGATGTCGTCGGAAAATTCGAATTGATTTCTTATGCGGTGGGCTTGCTACCGGACGCCAGTGTTAGGCAGGTGGAAATCCTCACTTACCGCGAGAGTCACGGCATGGAAATTAAAAATGCGAATTGGCGTCGACAATTTGTCGGTAAAAGCGCAAATGCAGAACATGCCAAGGGCCTAAGTATCGGCGATGGCATTGCCAATATTAGCGGTGCTACTTTGTCCTGCACCCATGTCACTGATGGTGTGCGCCGTATCGCTGCGCTAGCCCAAGTCGTACTGAAAAAATGAAACGGCGCGCGCAACCGTGGTTGGGAACGCTGGTTGAAATTAGCATCGCAGATGATTTGAATGAACTGCGCAGTAAGGCTGCATTTCAAGCAGCTTTTAGTCAGATCGCAGCGGTGCATCAAGCCATGAGTTTTCATGCGCCTGAAAGTGATCTGAGTCTTTATAATCGGAGTGCCTGCGGTGAGACGATACGCGTCGCGCCAATGACTTATCGTGTGCTCGAAGCTGCAGCCTATTTACATCAACTGAGTGCTGGCTTGTTTAATGTTGCCGTTGCAGATCAACTGATGCGCTGGGGATTATTGCCTGCGGATGAAGCGTGTGGCGTACATCGTGAGCCCTTGGAAGATGAGGTTTTTTATACGCTGCATGATGCTTTTCAAGTGCGTAAATATAGCCCTCGTCGGCTCGATCTGGGCGGCATCGCAAAAGGTTACGCCGTTGATTTAGCAATCGATGCCTTAGCAAAATGTGGCGTGCAGAGCGCATGCGTGAATGCGGGTGGGGATCTGCGTGTTCTCGGCGATGCAAGCTTTGATATCTTCGTGCGAGATCCAAACAGTCTTGATCGTGTGGCGCAGCGTATTGCGCTTTGCAATCAAGCGCTGGCAACTTCGTCGACTTATTTCTCGCAAAAACAAGTTGACCAAAATGCCGACCAAAATATAAACCAAAACATCGACCAAAACATCGACCAAAACACCGTCAGCGCCTTGGTGCACGGCGTTACGGGAGTCGCCTTGAAAAATCTGGGCAGTGTCAGTGTGTGTGCGCCAGAATGTCTGTGGGCCGATGCGCTAACCAAGGTCGTCGCCATCAGCGGTGACGTGCAACATCCGTGTTTGTCGGTTTTTTCTGCGACAGCGTTTATAATCCTAAATTCCTCAGTTGACCGCTATAAAATGCCGGAAGAGCCGCATGAATATTGAGCCTTCTGCTTTATTTTCTGTTCTTCCGTTTGGTGAGCGCGCTACGGATTCGATTGCACACTTTTTCCCGCCTTTGGACTGCGTTACTCCTCCTACCAACGTGAAGCTTGCGTCGTCGTCGTGTCTTGCCAAAGGCGCGAAAAAATGCACACTCGAACCCGTCCAACTAAGGATTTTAGGATAATCCCCTCAAACGAGATAAACCATGCGCAGCCATAAACATAGCCTACACCCACCCAGCCTCAATAAAAAACACCTCGGCTTTAGTTTAGAAGCGTGGCAAAGGCGTTTTATTTATTTTCTTTTTGCCGCTTTGAGTCTCTCCGGTGGGCTATGGTTGATCGCGCACTATTTCCTGCGTACCCAGAGCGAATTTGGTGAAAGCATTCACCCTTGGGAGCATCCTGCCATGCAGGCGCACGCCGCATTTGCCTTAGCGCTTTGTATCATTAGCGGCTCACTCATTCATTGGCACATCAAACGCGCCAACGACGCAGCATGCAATCGTAAGAGTGGCTGGACGATGGTCGGCCTGATGTTGATTTTACTGTTGAGCGGCTACGGCTTACTTTATCTCGCTAACGATGATAGCCACGCGTGGTGGTCGTTGGTGCATTGGGTGATCGGCCTAGGTTCGCCAGCGCTATTGTGGTTGCATATCGTTCTAGGGCGACGGGCTGTGGGTAGGCGCACTGATGTGCCTTGAAACGATGGGTGCTGCGCTTTGGATGAGTTTGCCTTGTGATTTTTAACCGCATTCAAAGAAATAAAAACCTTTCGCTGTCGATCATTAGTCATTATCCGAGATTTTCCATTAGGGTTTGAGATGGTGACGGATGGAAAATCTCGGATTATCAAACATGGAAATATTCATGTCCCATGCGGCGCAATTTATTGCGCCCTACGGCTGTGGTGTGATAGCGATTCGGTGACTTGCGGGTATCCGTGTTACTGGCTAGTACCTGTTTTGCGCTGCTTGAAGGAAATCGATAAAGGTAATACTATGGTGTTACTTTTCATTTTGCGATCAGGTGGCGGCCATGTCAACAACTTCACTTAAACTACCCGAAGAATTGAAGCAAAGGGCGGCCTCGCTTGCCTTGGATTTGGGTATGACACCGCATGCTTTTATGGTTGACGCTATTCGGAAAGCCGCCGCGGCGGCAGAAAAACATGCTGAATTTGTCGCGCAAGCTAAGGCAGCGCGCAAGAAAATGCTGAAGACGGGCTTGGGTTTTGATGCTGCCGAAGTGCATGCACATTTGCGGCAACCTGTGACTGCAGCACAGGCTAGCGGCAAGCAAGCTTCCTTTGCCATCGCCGCGCCGAAAGCTAAGTCGTGGCGCGGTTGATTTACTCCGCGCAGGCGCTTGCTGATCTGGAGCGGCTGGTGGATTTTCTTGCGGAGCAGGATGCAAATGCCGCGCTGCAGACGATCGGTTTGATCGAAGAAGCCGTATCCATTTTGGCGCATCATCCCTATATCGGCCGCGAGCTTGACGCCAATTTGCGCGAGCTGGTGATTTCCCGAGGTAATACTGGTTATTTGGCGCTATATAGTTTTGAAGAAGTGCACGATGCTGTTTTGGTGCTGGCGATTCGTCATCAGTGTGAAGCGGGCTACGATGGGACTTAAAGCTCACTTCATTTCATGGGTCTTAGCTGAGCTAAATCTTATGGCCACAAAAAAGCCCTGTTATCGCTAACAGGGCTTCGTGTCTGGTGGTGATAGGTGGACTTGAACCACCGACCCCAGCATTATGAGTGCTGTGCTCTAACCAACTGAGCTATATCACCAAGAAGCCCGAGATTATGCCAGTTGCTCAGTGGTGCGTCAAGAGGCTTGCTGTTGAGTTCTTAAAATCGCCTAATTTCAGTAAATATTAGCTTAATTCCCGTTTAACCCGAGTTTTTGATTTTGCCCGCCCTTGCTGTTTAATTGGAAATTTCGCTTAAGGCGTGTTTGAGGATGTCTGTGCTGGCTTGTGGGTGGTTGCAGTCGATGATCTGGCGATCTGGGATGGAGCGTAGCCAGGTGAGTTGGCGTTTGGCGAGTTGGCGGGTGGCGATGATGCCGCGTTCGCGCATGTCTGGGTAGCTGAGATGGCCATCTAAGTAATCCCAGACTTGGCGGTAGCCTACGCAGCGAATCGAGGGGAGGTTGGCATGTAGTTCAGGTCTTTGTTTGAGGTTTTGCACTTCTTCGATGAAGCCTTGTTCTAGCATGAGATCAAAGCGTTTTGCGATTCTTTCGTGCAGGAGATGGCGCTCCTTCGGTTCTAGCGAGAGTGCGTGTATGGGGAAGGCGGGTGGGGCTTTGCTTTGTTGCGCGAATAGCGCAGACATCGTTTGGCCTGTGATTAAAAAAATTTCGAGTGCGCGTTGTATTCTTTGGCTGTCGTTGGGCTTGAGTCGTTCGGCGGTTATAGGATCAATTTGGGCCAGCCGTGCATGTAGGCCTGGTGCGCCAATTTGCGCCATCTCGGCATCAAGCTGTTCTCGCAGTTCGGCGTTGGCGGGCGGCAGTGTGTCGATGCCGTCTAGGAGTGCTTTGTAGTACATCATGGTGCCACCCACTAGGATAGGTGTGTTACCACGATTTTGGATTTCTTTGACTAGGCGCGCGCTGTCTTTTAGAAATTGCGCGACGGAATAGCTCAGACTGGGGTCGATGATGTCGATCAGGTGATGCGGTGCGCTGGCCCGTTCTTCGGCGCTGGGTTTGGCGGTGCCGATGTTCATGTCGCGATAGACTAGGGCGGAATCGACTGAGATAATTTCTGACGGGGTTTCGCGCGCGATTGCCAGTGCTGCCGCCGTTTTGCCGGAAGCGGTGGGACCCATGATGGCGATGATTTTTTGCTGTGACATGGTGTTTGTACTGGGGTTTTTTAGCTTACTGTCCACGCAAAAACATTCTATCTAAATCGCTTAAGCCCATTTGCACCCAAGTCGGTCTGCCGTGATTGCATTGATCGGAGCGTTCTGTGTGTTCCATCTGGCGCAAGAGTGCGTTCATTTCTAAAATCGTTAAACTGCGATTGGCGCGTACTGCAGTGTGGCAGGCGAGTGTGCCGAGTAGTTCGTTGCGGCGGTCGATTAAGACGCGGGAGCCGCCAAATTCACGTACTTCGCGCAGTAGGTCGCGTGCCAGAGATTGCGCATCCGCATTTTTGAGTAGTGCGGGTAGGGCGCGTACCGCCAAGCTCGTAGGCGAGAGTACGGTAATGTCGAAACCCAAAGCTTTGAGCGTGTCTTGATTCTCTTGTGCTGTGCCGACTTCGATAGCGTCCGCTTGAAAGCTGATGGGAATCAGTAAAGCTTGTACCGGCATGGTGTTTTCGTCGAGGGCGTTCTTGAGCTGCTCGTATAAAATCCTTTCGTGCGCGGCGTGCATATCGACTATCACCAGTCCTTTGCTGTTTTGCGCCAACACATAGATGCCGTGCAATTGGGCTAAGGCGAAACCCAGCGGGTGCTCGTCATTGGGCAAGTGATGGCTCGAAGTTTGCGAAGCTTGAGTCCTTGAATTGTCTGGCGTGGTCGCGCCAAAGAAGGCACCGTAATTTTCCATAGACTGTGCTACGCCAGCATTTTGCGCTCTTTGCTGCATGAAGTTAAAGTCGTAGCTGGGTGGTCTTTGGGTATCGTGTGCGTTTGAAAATTGGCTGGAAAAATTGCCTTGTACTCCGCTTATCCAAGGCATTTTTCCTTGCGTCTGCGGGGCGTTTTCATGGAGTCCGCTTGTTGCTGGGGCAGGTACATTACCAAAGGAAGTTGCCGAGGTTTGCGCTAATGCGCGATGAACGGCATGAAAGACAAATTGATGGACGGCGCGACTATCGCGAAAACGCACTTCGATTTTAGAGGGATGTACATTGACATCGACTAATGCGGGGTCTAAATCCAAGGCGATCACGTAGGCGGGATAGCGGTCGCCATGTAGCACATCTTGATAAGCAGCACGGACTGCATGGGTTAATAGTTTGTCGCGAACGAAGCGGCCATTGACGTAAAAATATTGGGCATCAGCACGGCCTTTAGCAGCCGTTGGTAGGCCAATAAAACCGTGTAAGCGTAGTGGCCCGGCGCTTTCATCGATGCGCAAACGGGCCGATGCAAAAGTTTCTCCGAGTATGCTGGCACTGCGTTTATCAATTGCGCTGACGTTCCAATGATCGATCGTTTTGCCGTTGTGCGACAAGGAAAACGCGACGTCGGGACGCGCCAGTGCAATTCGTCTTACCACTTCGGCGCAGTGGCCAAATTCTGTTTGCTCGGACTTTAAAAATTTGCGTCGTGCTGGGGTATTGTAGTAGAGGTCTTGTACATCGACGGTGGTTCCTTGTGCGCCCGAGGCGGGGCTGATTTTCCCCGCTTCAATTTGCCATGCGTGCGCTGCGTCAACGGTGCGCGTGGTCAGGCTTAGGATGGCGACGGACGCGATGGAGGCCAATGCTTCACCGCGAAAACCTAAAGTGGCGACGTTCTCGAGTTCTTCCAGCGAGCTAATTTTAGAGGTGGCATGGCGTTGTAAAGCGAGTAGTAATTGATCTGGCGCGATGCCGCGACCATTGTCGTTAATCGCAATCCGTTTGACCCCACCTTCTTCAAGCCGGACACTAATGATACTGGCATCCGCGTCGAGTGCATTTTCAAGTAATTCTTTGACTACGGCTGAAGGACGTTCCACCACTTCACCGGCCGCTATTTGCGATACGAGGTGGTCTGGTAGGGCTAAAATTGGGCGCAAATTTTTTGTGTCTTGGTTCATCCTAGAATTATACCTGTATGATGTGGCGCTGTGATATTCGTTGGTGGCTGTAGGGCTTTCGCAAAAATTTTAAGGCCTTTCCACATAAAGGAAAAGGTATACTCTTGCCGCTATCTTGAAGCGTTTCGTGTGAGCTCTCATTATTAGGAATTTTATGGATTGGATGCAGTTTTTAGACATGATCTTGCATGTCGATAAGTCGCTTGGTATGTGGATACAGCAGTATGGCACTTTAGTGTATGCGGTGCTATTTGCGATTATATTTTGTGAGACGGCTTTCGTGGTTGTTCCATTTTTGCCGGGCGATTCTTTGTTATTTATTGCTGGGACATTTTGTGCTACGGGCGCGATGAATCCTTGGTTATTGGTCTTGATATTGCTAATTGCCTCTATATCGGGCAATACCGTGAATTATTGGATAGGCAGCTTAATCGGGCATCAAGTGTTGGCGCGCGATAGCCGCTGGATCAATAAAGCTGCGCTGCAAAAGACCCACGATTTTTATGAAAAGCACGGCGGCAAAACGGTCGTGCTGGCGCGTTTTGTGCCTATTGTCCGCACCTTTGCCCCATTCGTAGCGGGTATCTCGGACATGAGCCACAAAAACTTTCAAGTCTACAATGTGCTCGGCGCTTTGTTTTGGATACTGTCTTTGGTGTTGGCAGGATTTTTCTTTGGACATATTCCCTTCATTAAAAATAATCTCAATGTGATTGTCTTGGTCGGTGTTGGGACGGCCGTCGTGCCGATTTTGTTGGGGTTGATGTGGAAATTTGGCCGGTCTTTTTTTGCGAAAATTTTCGCTAAGCGTCCTCAGTAAAAAAATCTCTAAAGAACATAAAAACATGCCTGCCACCACTTCACATCAAATTATCTGGTTGCGCGTGCAGGCACCGCCTAAACCCGAGATTGGGCAGACTTGCAATGGCTGTGGCGTGTGCTGCGCCGCTGAGCCTTGTCCAGTCTCGCGTTTGTTTTTGTGGCAGTGGCGCGGTGCTTGCCGCGCACTTGAATGGCACGAAGCCTTGCAGCAATACCGTTGTGGAATGTTGTTGCGGCCGGCTTATTATGTCTTCCTCTTGCCGACGATTTTGCAAAAAAGTTTTTCCGCACTTGTGAAGCGTTGGATCGCGGTTGACAC
>JAHFQV010000078.1:10630-16822 GCA_023259175.1 Oxalobacteraceae bacterium
AGCTAAACTCAAGCTAAACTCAAGCTAAACTCAAGCTAAACCACAGGTCCTCGTGAGAAGGGCGGGTTTTTGGCGAGATATTTTTTGATGCCTTTAACGATGGCGGCGGCAAGCTCGTTTTGATAGTTTTCGTCGGTCAGGCGTGCTTCTTCATCGGGATTGGAGATGAATGCGGTCTCGATCAGGATGCTGGGAATATCGGGTGCTTTGAGTACCGCAAAGCCAGCTTGTTCTACGCTGCCTTTGTGCAAGCGATTGATGCCGCCCAATTCTTTGAGAATGACATTGCCTAGTTTAAGACTGTCATTGATTTGCGCTGTCGTCGACAGGTCGAGTAAGACCCCGGCCAATTGTTTGTCCCGTGTTCTTAAGTTGAGTCCGCCTATCAGGTCGGCCTCGTTTTCTTTTTTAGCTAACCAGCGAGCCGCACTTGAGCTCGCACCTTTTTCTGATAGCACAAAAACAGAAGAGCCGCGTGCACTGCGATCGACAAAGGCATCGGCATGAATCGACACGAAGAGGTCTGCTTGTACCTTACGTGCTTTACTAACTCGGGTTTGGAGTGGCACGAAATAGTCGGCATCGCGGGTCAGCATAACGCGAATATTGTTTTGTTCTTCTAGTTTCGTTTTTAGTCGTTTCGCCACGGCTAACACTACATCTTTTTCGCGACTACCTGCACTACCAATCGCACCGGGGTCTTCACCGCCATGTCCAGGGTCTAAGGCGATGGTGATCATGCGTAGCAGCTTGTCGCTTTGGCCGTCTTTTGCTTTGGCTTCTTTGCCGGGCAGTTCATTCGTACCGTCCGATTTTTGGGTGGATTTGATGGCTGGGCTTCCATCGACTTTGTTTTCAGCTTCGAGGGGACTGCTTGTTTGCGTTGGTGTTGCAGCTTCTTTATGCCAGTCGTTTTTTTCTATCAATGCCGTGATCGGATCAATAGGCGTGACGGGATAGAGATCGAACACTAAACGGTGTTGATAGCTGCCCACCGGTTTGAGGGTAAATACTTGGGGATTGATTTCTTCTTTGAGATCAAACACCAAACGCACTACGTTCGGGCGATTTTGTCCTACACGTACCTGTTTGATGTAAGGGTCATTGGTTTGGATTTTTGCGACTAATTCTTTGAGCGTGGCATTGAGCGTGAGACCTTCAATATCGACCACTAGGCGATGCGGGTCTTTGACGAGAAAATGGCTGGTCTTGAGTTCACCATCGTTTTCTAAGGTCACGCGCGTGTAGTCTTGGGCCGGCCAGACCCGCACGGCTAAGATTTGCATGGCAAAGCAAGGCGGCGCAGCCCAAACCGAGAGCAAAAGTGCGGCGCCCGCTTTTAAAGCTACGCGACGTTGTGCTTGCTTAGGGACTTGCTTAGGGGCTTGCTTAGGGGCTTGCTTTATTTGATCGAGGCGCAGGTCTTTCATTTCAAAAGCTCCAAGCGGTCCAAGCAAATCTGCCCGGCTTTGGTATGAAAGCACAATTCAATTAAGCGACCTTCATCGAGAATTTCAAAATGGATGCTGATGTCGGCCGGCGGCAGTAATGCGCCCGCTTTTTCGGGCCACTCGACAAAACAAATACTGTTTGCATTAAAGTCGTCCCTGAATCCAGCCTCGATCAGTTCTTCTGGATTGTGCATGCGATATAAGTCAAAGTGCATACAAGTGACTACCCGTCCTTGCAATTGGATTTGGTAGGGTTCGGCCAAGGTGTAGGTGGGACTTTTGACCTTGCCTTGATGGCCGCAAGCTTGGATGATGGCGCGGGTCAAGGCAGTTTTTCCTGCGCCTAAATCGCCATGGAGATAAATGACCAAACCTGCTTGCAAACTGTGCGCCAAACGCTGACCCAAGGCGAGCGTCGCTGCTTCATCGGGCAAGCTTGTCTTATAATGTCGCTGCATGAATAAATCTTGAAGACGTTGATGGAAGCGCCAGAACATATCATAACATGACAGACTACGTCCAACTCGCCCGCGAAATTAAACAAATCGGCAAGGCTTTAGGCTTTGCCGATATCCGTATTACCGATGTCGATTTGTCGCAGCACGAGGCTGAATATCACGCGTGGATTGCCGCCGGTTTTCATGGCGAGATGGACTACATGCAGAGCCACGGCAGCAAACGCTATCGACCCGACGAACTGGTGCCTGGAACGGTAAGGGTGATCACCGCGCGTATGGATTATTTGCCGCGCGATGCACAAGCGCATTGGCGTGAACTTGAAAAAAGCCATGCGCCCGATGTCGCGGTCATTTCTGTGTACGCACGCGGTCGTGACTACCATAAAATTTTGCGCCAGCGCTTACAAAATTTAGCGGAAAAAATTGCTGAACACATCGGCCCCTTTGGCTATCGGGCGTTTACTGATTCAGCACCTGTGATGGAGGTGGCCTTGGCAGAAAAGGCGGGGCTAGGCTGGCGTGGCAAGCATACGCTTTTATTAAATCGTGAAGCGGGGTCAATGTTCTTTTTGGGTGAAGTCTTTGTTGATATTCCCCTGCCGATTGATGTTGCAATCGAATCGCATTGTGGGCAATGTAGTGCTTGTCTAGACGTATGCCCGACCCAAGCCATCGTTGCGCCTTATCAGGTCGATGCGCGACGTTGCATTTCCTACTTAACGATAGAATTGCAAACGAGTATTCCACTTCAATTACGAGCCTTGATCGGCAATCGGATTTACGGTTGCGATGATTGTCAACTCTTTTGTCCTTGGAATAAATTTGCACAAAATTCGGAACTTCCTGATTTTGATGTGCGGCATGGCTTAGATCAAAGTAAGATGCTGTCTTTGTTTGCTTGGACCGAAGCCCAGTTTTTGCGCAATTTGGAAGGTAGTGCGATACGCAGGATCGGTTACGAACGATGGTTACGTAATTTGGCGGTTGGTTTGGGTAATGCTGCTGTCACCATGAAGGCGGATTCCAGCATTGTGGCGGCCTTGCAAGCGCGCCTTGCGTATCCTTCAGAGATGGTGCGTGAACATGTCATTTGGGCGCTGGAGCAACATGGGGCGCTTCCCTAATAGTTGACTGGAAAAACCTCAAACAAGGTCGTCGTTCTCCGCAGCACAAACGCATAAAATTAATGAGAATAAATAAGGTGGGAAAATGAAAGTAAGCAAAATTAAATTCTTAGTCGCAAGTGGATTGATGACGGTGCTGTGTACCTTGCTCAATCACAGCGCATTGGCTCAAGCGAGTGCCGCAAATCCTATTATCATCAAATTTAGCCATGTGGTCGCAAGTGATACACCTAAAGGAAAAGCGGCGGAACGTTTTAAAGAACTCGCTGAAAAAGCCACCAAAGGCCGCGTCAAAATTGAGATTTATCCGAATAGCGCACTGTACAAAGACAAAGAAGAATTAGAAGCATTACAAATGGGCGGTGTGCAAATGTTGGCACCCTCATTGGCCAAGTTTGCTCCTTTGGGCGTGAAGGAGTTTGAGGTCTTCGATTTACCTTTTATTTTTCCGAATCGTGATGTTTTGCATCGTGTTACCGAAGGTCCGATTGGCACTAGCCTATTGGCGAAGCTTGAAGCGAAAGGTGTGACGGGCCTAGCATTTTGGGATAACGGTTTTAAAGTGATGTCGTCGAATGTGCCTATGCATCTACCTACGGATTTGCGTGGAAAAAAAATGCGGATACAGGCCTCGAAAGTACTCGATGCACAGATGCGCGCTTTGGGCGCAAACCCACAAGTATTAGCTTTCTCCGAAGTGTATCAAGCCTTGCAAACGGGCGTGGTGGACGGCACTGAAAATCCACCTTCAAATTTGTACACACAGAAAATGTTTGAAGTCCAAAAACATGTCACGCTGAGTAATCACGGTTACCTTGGCTATGCGGTGGTCGTCAATAAAAAATTCTGGGATGGTTTGCCAGCGGATATTCGTTTGGCTTTGACAGCGGCCATGAAATCGGCCACGCAATACGCCAATGCCATAGCGCAGGTTGAAAATGACAATGCCTTGGATGCGATCAAAAAATCGGGTAAAACCACGATCTACACACCCACACCACAAGAGCGAGCAGAATGGATGAAAGTATTGCAGCCAGTGCGGGTGGAAATGGAAAATCGTATCGGGAAAGAATTGATCAAGAGCGTGAATGCAGAAGCTAGGGCGCTGGGTTACTAAAAAGGAGCTGTGTGTGAAGTTACTTAAATGGCTCGATCACTTAGAAGAAATTCTGATCGCCAGCTTGATGGCTGTCGCTACTTTACTTACTTTTGTCGCGATCTTTCATCGCAATTTATCCGATATTCATCTCCCTTGGTTACAAGATATTTTGATCAAGACCAATATGAGTTGGGCGCAAGAATTGACCATTATTTTATTTGTCTGGATGGCGAAACTGGGCGCCGCCTATGCTGTCAGAACGGGGATGCATGTGGGCGTTGATGTATTGGTGAATCAACTTAAACCTGTCAATCAGAAGCGTTGTATTTTTTTGAGTTTGTTATGCGGATTTTTATTTACTTTCAGCGTTGCTGTATTAGGTGTGAGCCTGGTGTGGGCAAATTTTCAGAACGAGTCCATGACCGATGTGCTTGAATTACCGCTTTGGTTGGTGTATCTCGTGATTCCTGTGGGTTCGTTTTTAATGGCCTTTCGTTTTGTACAGGTCATGTTTATTTTTCTGCGTACCGGCGAAGTGCCGAAACACGAACCCGCACATGTAGAGGGTTTAGATGAGGAGCGCGCTGTATGAGTACATTGCTGATCTTCGCTTTACTTGTTTTGTTGATGTTGACAGGCATGCCGATTTCGATTGCCTTGGGTATCACAGTGTTGATTTTTTTCGTGACGATGACCTCGGTTCCAATTGAAATCGTGGCATTGAAACTGTTCAAAGGAATCGAAAAATACGAAATCATGGCGATTCCGTTTTTTATCTTGGCGGGCAATTTTTTAACGCATGGAGGCGTTGCTAAACGCATGATACGTTTTGCGATGGCGATGGTCGGCCATTGGCATGGCGGCTTGGGTTTGGCGGCGGTGTTGGCCTGCGCCTTGTTTGCTGCGGTTTCAGGGTCTTCGCCTGCGACTGTGATTGCAATCGGTTCTATCATGATTCCCGCCATGTTGAAGCAAGGATTTCCCAAACGTTTTGGGGCGGGCATCGTGACGACTTCCGGTGCTTTGGGTATTTTGATTCCACCGTCCATCGTAATGGTGATGTATTCGATTTCGACTAACACATCGGTTGGCGAATTATTTATGGCGGGCGTGATTCCTGGTATCTTGCTGGCATTTTTTTTGGGGCTGACGACTTGGTTTATCGCGCGTAAGCATCAGTACCCACGTTTGCCGCGCGCGTCTTGGCGCGAGCGCTTCATCGCCTTCAAAGAATGCTTTTGGGGCTTGGCTTTGATTGTCGTGGTCATGGGTGGCATTTATTCCGGAAAATTTACCGCCACCGAGGCAGCCGCGATTGCGGCGGTTTACGCTTTTGTGATTGCGACTTGGGTTTATCGCGATTTACCTTTTTATCGTTTGAGGAAAGTCTTGCTCGATTCCGCGGCAATGTCGTCTATGCTCCTGTACATCATCACGAATGCAGTGCTGTTTTCTTTTTTGATGACGAATGAAAATATTCCGCAAAGCATGGCAGGATGGATATTGGCGCATGGTTTTGGTAGCTTGAGTTTTTTGTTGATCGTGAATATTTTGTTGCTTGTTGCGGGCAATGTGATGGAACCCTCGTCCATCGTCTTGATCATGGCACCCATCTTGTTTCCGGTGGCGATCAAGCTGGGAATTGACCCGGTTCACTTTGGTATTATCATGGTCGTCAATATGGAAGTGGGCATGTGCCATCCGCCAGTTGGATTGAACCTCTATGTCGCGTCAGGTATCGCTAAAATGGGTATTACAGAATTGACTGTAGCGGTATTACCTTGGTTGTTGACCATGCTCGCTTTCCTGTTCTTGGTGACCTATGTACCTGTGCTTTCGACTTGGCTGCCCAATCTTATTTATCACTAGGGAAGCGCGGATTTATTCGATAAGCGCGAAACACCATTTTTTTAAGAACCTGAATTTTCGACCTTGTTCAACGAAAAAATGGAGTTTCCCTCCGGGTTCGGCTCAAAATGGGTGATTTTGGCAGCAAATTCCCTTGCTTGGCACCAGCCAAGCTGCGGAAATGTTGCTACCAAACTCATCCCATTTTGGGC
>JAHFQV010000079.1 GCA_023259175.1 Oxalobacteraceae bacterium
TATCAAAATGAAAAAAACCATTCTCACAATCGGGATATTTTTTTTAACCCAACAGGCATATCCCAATGAATGGATAGCCGTAGGTGCGCAGGCGAAACTTCCGCATACTGCGCAGTTGGAACTCAAGCTTTGGAGGTACGTGAAGGAAGAAAATAAGTCGAAATTTGAGCCCAAGGAAAGTTACAGATTTCAGTATCAATTTCTTAGCGATACTGTCGTTCTGATTCATGCGCTTTGTTATCCGTCACCACAAAAACAAGACGACCCAAATAACTTTCGTGGACCCACGACAGCGGAATTAAGAAAAAGCGTCTACCAAGTCAAAGATGGTGGAACGTGTTTTTTTAAGCTTAAATACGACCTAAAAAAAGCGAGCTTTAACTCACTCAATGTGCATGGCGATGCATAAGTCGGCGACGGCAAAAAAGATATATTGGGAGATGCCGAAGTGACTCAGTCGCTCACTTGGGAAGCGGGTGATCTACTCAGTATGCGGGTTCGAGCCCAAAATGGGATGAGTTCGGCCGCAAATTAATCTGTTACTTTCAGCTTTGCTGCCTAACGCGAGGGGAAGTCCCATTTTTTCTTTGAACAGGGTCGCACAATCAGTTCTCAAAAAATGGGGTTTCGCGCTTATTGATAAATCCGCGCTTCCCTAGACTTCCAATCTACACATTAAACAAGAAATTCAAAACGTCCCCATCTTTCACCACGTATTCTTTACCCTCTGCGCGCATTTTTCCGGCTTCTTTGGCGCCGGCTTCGCCTTTGTGGGTGAGGTAGTCGTCGAAGGCGATGGTTTGGGCGCGGATGAAGCCGCGTTCGAAGTCGGTGTGGATGACGCCTGCGGCTTGGGGGGCTGTGTCGCCGATGTGGATGGTCCAGGCGCGGACTTCTTTGACACCTGCCGTGAAGTAGGTTTGTAAGCCTAAGAGTTTATAGGCTGCGCGGATTAGACGATCTAGACCTGGTTCTTCCATGCCCATATCGGCTAGAAAATCAACTTTGTCGGCATCGTCGAGATCGGCTATTTCTGACTCGATTGAGGCGCAGATGGCGACGATGGGTGCGTTCTGGCTTGCTGCGAATGTGGTGAGTTGGTCTAGCAACGGGTTGTTGGTAAAACCGTGATCGGACACGTTGGCGACATACATCGCTGGTTTTGCGGTGATGAGGCACATCGGTTTGATGAGTGCCATTTCCTCAGCATCCAAACCTAAGGCACGCACGGGTTTGGCTTCGTTTAAAGCGGGCATGATACGTTCGAGTAGGGCGACTAATTTGGCCGCATCTTTATCGCCGGAACGCGACTTTTTGTTTTCGCGGTGGATGGCTTTTTCGACTGCGCTCATGTCGGCTAAACATAATTCAGTTTGGATCACTTCGATGTCATCGAGTGGGCTCACTTTTCCTGCGACGTGGATGACGTTGTCGTCTTCGAAGCAGCGTACTACGTTGACGATGGCATCGGTTTCGCGAATGTGCGCGAGAAATTGGTTGCCCAGTCCTTCGCCCTTGGATGCGCCCGCAACCAGCCCGGCAATATCCACAAATTCAACGATGGCATTTTGTACGCGTTCAGGTTTGACGATGGCCGACAATTGCTTCAAGCGGGGATCAGGAACTTCGACCACGCCTACATTCGGTTCGATGGTGCAAAATGGATAGTTTTCTGCTGGAATGCCTGCTTTGGTCAGGGCATTAAAGAGGGTGGATTTGCCGACGTTAGGAAGGCCGACGATACCGCATTGAAGACTCATGATGAACTTTGCTTGTAAGAGAGGAGCACACGCAAAGTTGATCGGTTTCGCCTAGTGCGAAGTGCCGCCAATTGCGTGGGGATGAAATGGTAAAGGCGGTATTTTACACTAGAATAGCCTAGGTTTTTCCTCAGTTTCGTCGCCGTTAGGAGTGAAATCCCGCTAGCCGGCGGGTCGAAACCCGTTGTAAAAACGTACAAAGTAGGACGGCGGCAACCGTTAATCCCAGCACTAAACCTATCCAAAAGCCAGCCGCTGCCATCGCCTGTTCCGGTCGCCAAGGCCACCATTGCGGGGCTAGTCCCAAAATACAGCCTATTGGCAAGGCAAAGCCATAGAAAGCCATCAGATGGATGAACATCGGGATGCGCGTAACTTTGTACCCGCGTAATGCGCAGGAAAGCGTGACTTGCGCTGCGTCGGATAATTGGAAAATGGCGGCTAACAGTAATAAGCCCGCAGTGACTTCTTGTACCGCTGGATCAGAGGTGTAGGCGGCGGCTACCTCATTGCGAAATAAACTCATAAAACTGGCCGAGAAGACCGCGAAAACTTGCGACATACCGACCCCCAACCAAGAGATGAAGCGGGCTTTGTGTGGATTGCCTTCGCCCAAGCTTTGCCCTACGCGGGTGGTAATGGCGATGCCTAAACTCATGGGTACCATGAAGATGAGCGAGGAGAAATTGAGCGCGATTTGATTGGCGGAAATCGCGACCACACCGAATCGGGCTACCAAAAGTCCAACCGCACAAAAGGCCGATACTTCCGCAAAATACGTTACGCCTATCGGTAAGCCGATTTTGAGCATGGAGCGAATTTCACTCCACTTCGGTCCTTCGCGATGGGTAAAGGGGAAGCTGGAACGGTAGACTGGCGCATGATGCGTCCACCATAGCATCACAGCGAGCATCAGCCACATGCCTATCCCGGTCGCGAGCGCGCATCCGGTCGAGCCTAGAGCTGGGAAGCCCCAGTGACCCCAGATAAAGAGCCAATTGACTGCGATGTTAAATCCTAGTCCCATTAGCGCAATTAACATCACTGGAATCGTTTGATTTAAGCTCGTGGTGTAGCTGTACAGGGCGCGGTACATGGCAAATGCGGGCATACCTATGCTGATGACGTGGACAAATTGCGTGGCCTTTTGTTGCACCCGTGTTTCGAGTTGAAGGTAGTCAAACACCACCGTCGAGAGATTGAGTATCAGGCAAGCGAGTAGCCCCACGCCCAAAGCCATCCACATTGCTTGTCGCATGATATGTGGAATTTTATCGAAGGCCGAAGCACCGACTTCGTGGGCGACGATGGCATTGATTGCAATCATGACCCCCATGACGGTCACCAGCACAATCGACCATAGCGAAGCGCCTAAGGCAACAGCGGCCAGGTCTTGTGAGCTTAAATGGCCAGTCATGGCCACATCGGCGACGGACATGCCGACCGTGGCGAGTTGTCCGATGAGAATAGGCCAAGCAATTTGCCAAAGCGCAGCAGCTTCGGTGCGAATACGGGTTTTCATACGTCTATGTGCAGCTAATTTTTAATCAATACGCATCTTACCTGATGTGTTCTGATTTGATGGTTGTAAGTCAGAAATGAATTGATTTGAAATTTTTTTCGAATTTGCTTGACAAAGGAATTGAGTGATCCTAAAGTGATATCACTTTGATTTCAGTCAATTTCCTGCTTTCTTGTGCGTAGATGGATAGGAAGTCTTAGACTCAGAGAAAAATGATAGGCGAAAAAAGAGCCAATATCCGGCTCAAATCTTATTTCAATTAAAGGTGAACAAGGTGGAAAAATCAGAAAAACAAGTTTCAAAACGCAAAGTCATTCAGGAGCGTACTTTGCAATCGCACGATGGTTATCTCATGATGGGTTTGGGACTATTGTCCTATGTGGCAGCCGGATTTTTCTTGGTGAATATTGAAAAAAGTGGACTGGGAAATTTGATATTCGGCATAGTCATGCTACTGCTGGGGACGATGATTTTGGCGGGTATTTATATGCTGCAACCTAACGAAGCTGTTTTGCTTTCTTTGTTTGGACAGTATCGCGGCACTGATCGTAGTGAAGGTTTGCGTTGGGCGTTTTTCTTGTACAGCAAATCAAAAGTGAGTCAAAGAGCGCGTACTTTGAATACACCTTCTTTGAAAGTGAATGATAAGCGCGGTAATCCTGTAGAAATTGGCGCAGCGATTGTGTGGCGAGTTGAAGACACCGCTTTGGCCATGTATAACGTTGAAAACTTTGAGCGCTTTGTCGCTGTTCAAGCGGAAGCGGCCTTGCGCCACATCGCTTCGCAATACGCCTATGATGACGGCGAAGATTTACAAGAAGGCGAAACCACTTTACGTGCTGGCATGGATGTGGTTGCCCGTGCAATGTGCACTGAGTTACATGAGCGATTTGCAGCGGCGGGTATCGATGTGGAAGACGCAAAGCTAACCCATCTCGCCTATGCGCAAGAAATTGCACAAGTTATGCTGCGTCGTCAGCAGGCCGAAGCCATCATCAGCGCCCGTAAAAAGATCGTTCATGGTGCAGTGAGTATGGTGGAAGAAGCGCTGCAAGGATTATCTGAGCGCCGCATTGTTGAACTTGACGATGAACGCAAAGCAGCGATGGTGAGTAATTTGCTCGTCGTGCTGTGTGCCGATAAAGAAACCCAACCTGTGATCAACACCGGCACTTTGTATAATTAAATGGAAAAGGCCCTTAGTTTTATCGGAAACGTATTCTGACGGTGGGCCACAATTTTTGACTGAATGGGAGCTGTCTATGACAAGCGTATTAATCATCCTTGCAATCGGTATCGCTGCAAGCCTCGCAGGAAAAAGACTTAAAAAATGAACTCAATAAATTACACCTCGCGCCAATGGCTGCTCAGCTTATGGATTTTTTTGCCAGTCGCAACACTCGCTGTTGTGCTATTTGACGGGTTCGGAAAAGATCCGGCGCAGCTCTTGCGCGGCATTGTTTTAATCTTGGTTTTGGACGGGATCGTACTCTGCATATTTGGGCATCTCAGTATCATCTTAAGCGAGCAACAATTGCGCTGGCAGTTTGGATTTTTTGGGCGGCCAAGGTGGATTTTGTCTTTGCAAGATATTGCTCATGTCGAGGTCTGTGAAACACGGTGGTACGAAGGAAAAGGCATACGATTTACACGAGAGGGCATGCTTTATAATGCGGCGGGACGCGGTGCTGTGCGTATCATCAAACGCGATAATACGCGCTTGCGCCTAGGATCTGCGGAACCTGAGATTTTGTGCGAACAATTGCGCTTGCGCATGGCGGCGCTGGCAGCTTCAACTTGATTCCCCATGGCCAGCCCGAATAAAAAATCTTTTCCGCTGCGCATCGACCCGCTGCTCTGGGCCGAGATCGAGCGTATGGCAGCGCAGGAATTGCGTAGCGCCAATGCGCAAGTCGAATATTTGTTGCGCGAAGCTTTGCAGCAGCGTGGCCGTAAAATACCTACTGCAAAAGGGAGTCCTTCGGCAGCACAGGAATAATTTGTTTTATTTAAATGAGCTGGCTTAAGCTGCTCATAAAAAAGGAAAAAAAGGAAAAAGTATGAGTGAATTTTCAGACGATATCGCAAAATTTAATGGTATTTATCGCTTGCCAGTCAATGCCAAACCGACTTTAGATGTCGGTGTCCCTACCGCGGAAAGACTGGCCGCCTTCAAGGATATTTTGATGGAGGAAGTGCACGAGATGGATGAGATCTTGGTGGCGCTGAAAGAGGGTAAAGATGCGCTGCAAGTATTGACGATGTTGGCGGATTTATTGGGTGACATACAGGTTTATTGCGCCTCCGAGATGGCAAAATTTGGTTTACCTCTGGATCAGGTTTTATCCATCATCATGCAATCGAATTTTTCAAAATTAGGTGCAGATGGATTACCAATTTACGACGAGCGTGGCAAGGTCATGAAAGGCCCTCATTATTGGAAGCCTGAGCCTAAAATTGCAGAGATGTTGGCTAAGCGATGACCGTAAAATGATACGTATTCAAACCTATCGCGCCGCCTACCAACAGGCCGTTGCTGATTTAATTCTGCCGATACAAAATCAAGAGTTTGGGCTTGCGATTGGCCTGGCACAGCAACCCGACCTTGCGCAGATTGAAGCTTTTTATCAGCAAGGATGCGGCCAGTTTTGGGTCGCATTCGATGGCGAAGAATTGGTCGGCTGCATTGCACTGAAAGATATCGCGAATGGTCAAGCGGCTCTACGTAAAATGTTTGTGCGTAGCAGCCACCGTGGTCGCGAAAAAGCGGTGGCGCAAACTCTACTAGAACAACTTTTTTCATGGGCGCAGGAAAAGGCCGTGAGCGAAATTTTTCTTGGCACGACAGATCAATTTGTCGGCGCGCAAAAATTCTACCTGAAAAATGGCTTTGAAAAAATTCTCTCCGACCAATTGCCCACACTTTTCCCACGGATGGCGGTTGATACTCATTTCTATCGTATTCGCCTGAGCATTGCGGTATAGTTCTAGCTCCAATTACGGAACAACGGACTCGGTGTTCGCTTGGCTCAAACTAGAGTTGAGCGATGGTGGATGAAACGCTTACTTTTAAAGGATGCAAATGAAACCCCAACTGAAAATGAAAATAGCGATCTTGTTCGGCACTTTGCTTGCGGGTGCGGCGTGTGCGCAAGGCAGCGGTGTTGTGAATATGAATCTCGTTGATGAAAACGGCATCGTGTCTGCGATTGGCAGCGTACAGTTATCTGAGAGTCCGCATGGCTTAGTCTTCACGCCAAATCTCACTGGACTGCCTGCCGGTTTGCATGGCTTTCATGTGCATGAAAATCCAAGCTGTGATCCCAAGGAAAAAGAGGGTAAAAAAACGCCTGCCTTAGCTGCCGGTGGGCATTACGACCCGCAAAAATCAGGGCATCACGGCACACCTTGGGGTGACGGACATTTAGGCGATTTACCGCCCTTGTATGTGGCCACGGATGGTAAAGCGACACAAGCGGTTTTAGCGCCGCGATTGAAGATGGCCGATATGGCGGGACGTTCTTTGATGATACATGTCGGTGGTGATAATCATGCCGATCATCCAGCGATGTTGGGCGGCGGTGGTATGCGTTTGGCTTGTGGTGTTGCTCAATAACGAATCACGGATTTAGCTATGACGCATGCGATGTGGATGTTTGCGGGTGCCGCACTCTTGATGGCATTTTCTCCGGGGCCGAATATGATTTACCTCGTGTCCCGGTCGATTTGTCAGGGAGTGCGCGCCGGATTTATCTCATGGATGGGCGTGGTACTGGGTTTTACGGTTCATGTCTTGGCCGCGTCGCTAGGACTTACAACCCTGTTCATGGCCTTGCCCTTGGGTTTTGAAGTGCTGAAATATTTGGGCGCTGGATATTTGGCTTATTTGGCCTGGCAGGCATTGCGACCAGGAGCGGCTTCCTTGTTGAGCCCGACTGCCATGCCCGATGAAACGCCTAGAAAATTATTTTTAATGGGTTTTTTGACCAATGCACTCAATCCTAAAGTCGCGGTGTTTTACATGTCCATACTTCCGCAATTTATTGAGCTCAATGCAGGGCCATCGGTCTTACAACAAAGTTTGACGCTGGGGGCGATTCAAACCTTAATCGCATCTTGCATCAATTTGGCGATCATGTTTTCAGCGGCGAAAATTGCCGCTTGGTTCGGCAAACGTCCTGTTTTTTTACGCATGCAACGATGGCTGATGGGCACGGTATTAGCACTATTGGCGTTGCGTTTGTTTGTGCAGCAACGAACGACTTAATTTGGTTTTCTAGAGTGGGAGATAGCTCAAAAATGAGGATTGCAAAATTCAGTGTTGCGCGACTGGTGTCAATCGCCTCGCTGGTGTCAATAATTTTAGTGGGCGTGAGCTTCTTAACTGCCTGTGCAACGCAGCTCGCAGTGAACTACGATAAAGCGATTGTGGATGGCCTGCAAACGACCAGTGTCGAGGCCATGACTTTATTTGCGGCGACGGCGACGGGTGTATCAGCGAGTGATTTTAATACCCGCGCCAATCAATATGCAGCTTTGATCGGCAAACTCGATGCCTTGGCGATTGCTGCTGGTGCGCGTCCTATGCCCAAGAATCAAGTCAGTGAAAGCATTAATCAATTGCTGGCAAAACGCGGTGTCGCGCCTGTGAGTGAAAGTGCGAGCAGCCCACCGAGTACGCATGCGATCAAAAAAATTGCAGAAACGATTGCGAAGATGCGCGAATTAGATCAAAAGCAGGGCTTGACGGCTTATGAAGTGATTGCTTTTAAGGGGCAGGCGAGTGTCTATTTTGATCAAGCGATTACTTACGAAAATTTCTTACAACGCTAAGCGTTTTTATTTTTTGGAGTTCATGATGAGTTTAGATGTGAATCAATTATTGAGCGACATTAAAAGCGCCACTTCAAGCGTACTTGATAAGGACGTTAGCAGCTTTCAAGGATTCTCGGATCGGCAATTGCAAGCCATTGCCAAGCAAGCGGAGTTTGTTGCTATCGGGATTAGCACTGGGCAGATTACGGAAGGCAGCCGCGATTTTTTTCTTGATGGGCTGCGCGATATGACGGATAGTTTTGTCGCGACCTTGAGTGGCCTAGCCATCATCATGGTCGAGAAAGTTTGGAACGCGATGGTGGGTGCGATTTGGAATGCGCTTTCATCGGCAACTGGTTTGGTGTTGCCGGTTCCCACTCAGCGATAAAGCCTGCTACCTTAAACCTTTTTAAGGTAGCAGGCTTTGAGCATAAAGCTACCGCCATCCATACGACAATCGACTTCATGATCGCCACCAACGATGCGTATGCTCTTGACCTTAGTGCCTTGTTTTAGCGTGGTTGATGAGCCTTTGACTTTGAGGTCTTTAATCAGCACCACGGCATCCCCATCCTGCAACACATTGCCATTGCTATCTTTGACGATTCTTTCGTCGCTCTCTTCAGTGACCGCAATGGCCGACCACTCATGCCCGCAATCGGCACAAACGAATTGTTCACCATCGTGGTAGGTATTAGTCAGGGTGCAAACGGGGCAAGCTGGAACGGTAGACATGATAAGCGCTCAAAAATTCAAAAGCGTTAGTATAGGCGATCAGACCCGATACACCTAATGGATTGGCGCCATGTTAGCGCCAATCAGGGTGCTTCCTATGGCCTCTCAACACGGAAGCACAGAGACCTGAGAATTTAAGAATTGGCAGGAGAAGTGGATTTTCTGTATCCATTTCCCCTGAGTCTCTCTACTCCTCTGGACTAGGCAAGCAGCTTACCTGTGCTGAGAGTTTTTGACGTGATAGCGTCAGTGCTGATTTCCCTATTACGGTGTCACAGTCGCTTTTACAGTCACGGCGGTATAGGCGCTATAAGCATAAACGCCAAGGTAGTAACGTCCCGCCGCAGGATTAGTCAGACTGCAAGTTTCAATTGCGGTTGGTCCGTCCGATTTGCACTTGTAGGTGGTCGTCGTTGGTTTTGCACCTAGTTGTGAGAAGAGATCAGCGTCGCCATTATTGCCGTTAATGCTAAATTCAACTTTGGTTTTTCCGGCTGGTACATCGATCGCGTAATATTTCCAAGTGCCTATGGTAGCGCTTTGATTGCTGAGCGGGACTCCACTGGTGAGCATTACATCGGTCGGCGGCGTAGCACCCACTAAAGTTCCTTTCATCGCGTAATAGCCCAGCGATGAATAGTTGGAAAAGCCATTTTGCGGTGTGCCTTCTGCGCCTCCGGTGATCACCAGTTTGTAGTTGCCCGCAGGGAGTACCAAGGCGGAAAATTCAGCGGAGCGGTTCACAGGTTTATTGCTACTGGCAACAACTGCGCCAGCCGAATTATAGATTTTTGCATCAACATCGAGCATGCCTAAATATTCGATAGGGTCGATCACCAAATCCAAACGCCCATTGCCCGTCACCGTAAAAGTGAAAGCATCGGTATCACCCGTTTTTTCAATTTGCCCCCAGTTTTGGGCTGCACCAATATTGCCATTGGCATCCATCGATAGTGCCTTGCCGCTGGCATTGTCGTCGACCATATAGGGTACCGATTCGTTGACGTTCATGATGCGTAAATCGTCTTCGAAATTGGTAGCCGTGTTGTATTCACCTTTGCTCCAGGTCCAGATACGGTGTGCCCAATTCGCGCCCATCCAGTAATTACCCATAATCGGGCCCCACTCAAAAGCGGCGATACCTTCGAAATATTCCCCGCCACTACCGCCGTGGTCGTGGCTCATGCCCATTTCGTGCCCAACCTCGTGCGCTGCGGTCATCCCTATGCCATAGCCGTAATCAAATCCGCTGGAGGGGTTGCGATACAGGGTGCCAGCGGATGTGGTGCCGAATGAACCGATGGGGGCAAATGAACGACCATCTTGATTTACAAAATTGATGATGCCGGTGCGCAGCGGATTGGCCGCTTTGGCCGCGTTATAGACGTTGACATCGGTGGTGATATTGAGCTGGTAGGCCGAATAAATATCGGCTACCACCTGCCAAGCGCGGTACATATTTTCTTTCGTCACGCCATTAAGCGGTGTTGAGCCACTCATCACCGCGCTGGTGTTTAGGTAGAACACCCAGGGGCTATTGGGTTTACTTTGGAGCTTGGTCACGTCCTCGTTATTGTAGGGGCCGATGTGAGGCGCTTGACGCATGGCCATCGCGCTATAGACCGGATGAACCGCAGCCACCGCGGTTTGGATATTGGTCGCTTTGAGCCATTTTTCGTCGCGATCAGGAACGACTTTACTCATAGGAACTGCAGTGGCGACTAGCGCGCCATTCTTGTCCGTTTTAATCTCGTAAGCCGTGTTCGTCTTGTAGTTGATGGTGTAACCATTGACGCTTTTTGATGTTCCCTTAAACGCGATAATTGCGTTGCTATCTTTCGATTGCTCGCCGGATGCGCTGACCATGCCCGTCGCGTCATCGTAATAGTATTCGACGGCATAATCTAAAATCCAAACCATCTTAGGACGCACCAGTGTTCTCGTTGCGCTCGCTTGTTTCATGGAATTGACGATGTCACTGAGTTGGCCTAATTGCACCGTTTGGGGTGCAAGCACATCGGCGGCACTGGCACCCAGCAACACGCTCAAGCCAGAAATAGCGAGTGTGCTTTTGAGTAGGCCTTGATAGGTTTTCTTTGTTTTTTTAATCGATTTCATACGAGTCTCCCTGTTTGAAGTGAAGTGCGCTTCCCAACTTCTTTACGAGCGCGGTTGTTTTAGATGATTTTGATGTGATTTTTAGCCGAACAACGCAGACCTTCCTTTTTTGTAGGCGCGTGCAGAAAAGCTCTGGGCTGCTCGCGACGCTAATACAGCGCTACTTGCTTCAGGCGAAATGGAAAATCTCGGTTTAAAAATCATGCTCTTTGTCACCGTGGGGGAAACAAAGAGCATGGCGAAAGTGAAGCAGGCACAGAGTAAGGCAAGACGCAGCAAAAGTCGCTGAACAGTCATGTACTTTAATTTAATGAGTTGTCTATACGAATTATTGTTTTCGCAAAAAATTTTCCTGAACCGGAATAAGAAAAGAGATTGCTTTTTGAAAGGCAGATTCGAACATGCAATCAACACGATTCGATACTTTCATAAACTTGAGTTTTTACTTTTTTAAATATATTTGTTTTGAAGGGGAAATTTTCTCGAATGATGTGACTTTTTGGGGCCGGGTGCGAATAACCAAGGGACAGTAGGTGCTAGCAGCAAGCTTGCCTCAAGTTTGTGGGTCAACTCAAAGGAAATACATCCTATATGAATAAATTATCCGAACCAGTTTTAAATGCAAACGAAACACTGCGCCTGCACCGCTTAGATGCACTACGCGCCTGTGCTTTGCTTTTGGGTGTCGTCCCTCACCCAAACATGGCTTATCTTAGTGAGGCGGACTATTTTTGGATCGAAGCCGATTCCAAGCGTGCAAGGATAGCTTCGTCCATTTTTTTCCTAATCTATTTATTTCGAATGCCGTTGTTCTTTATGCTGGCAGGATTTTCCGCCTATGTGAAATTTCAAAACAAAGGAAGTAAAGCGTTTGTAAAAGATCGCTTACAAAGAACACTTCTTACGCGACTCGCTGAATTGAAAATCATGTTCGTCGTCGCCTTCACCCTCACCCTGTTGATCGCCTTGGGCACTTATCATCTTTTTGTACGATTTACTTGGATAGGTCGTATCCTCAACGGCAAACGATACTTCAAAAAGGAGCGTGCACTGTGAAGCAACAAGAAGCTTTCATTGAGATGCTCGCGACACATAAGCGCATTTTGTACAAGGTCGCGTACAGCTATTGCCGTCAAAAAGAGGATAGAGCAGACCTTGTGCAAGACATGGTTCTGCATTTATGGCGCGCCTATCCGCAATTTGATGAGCGGGTTTTATTTTCGACATGGATGTACAAGATCGCGATGAATGTCGCTATCTCTCATTACCGTAGCGAGTCGAAAAAGCTGCGCGAAACCTTGTCCCTAGAAGAGTTTGGACTTGATGTGGCACAGGCGGACCATTTGATGGATGGACAAACTGAGAATATGAAGATTCTCGAGCAACTGATACGTGAATTAGACGAACTCAATCGCGGACTCATTTTGTTATTTTTGGACGGCTATAGTAACGAAGAAATAGCCAGCATGATGGGGCTGACCAATAGCAATGTCAGTACTCGCATTAACCGAATTAAGCAAAAACTACAAACCCAATTTTTAGAAAGAAGCTGATATGAATCTCGATACACTACAGGCCGAATGGCAAGACCGTGATCAAAAATTAGATCGCATCTTACATCTCAACCACGACCTTCTGCGCGCCAATCTGATCGCTCAACATCAACGCGAGGTGAAGAAAATGAATGCATGGGATCGTTATGAATTTCTCTTCGCCGCTCCGATTTGTTTTTTTCTGCTTCACTTTATCAGTAGGCATTACCTAGCGTTCGAAATGTTGGTTTCAGCGCTTGCATTACTGATCTGGTGTATCGTAGTGCCGACATTCAATCATCACTTGCGTCACCGCATAGTTGAACTTGATTTCAGCCAGTCCGTCCTAGAAATTCAAAAGCAACTGACGCAACTCACAACGCTACGATTGCGCGTGTTTGCTTGGGCATTTTTGACGGGACAAGTGCTCTGGTTCATTCCGCTTCTGATCGTAGTGTTCCAAGGATTTTTTGGCGTGAATTTATACAGTATGTCGGAACGTTTTATTTCTACTAGCATTCTCGGTAGTGTGCTCTTGATCCCGCTGTTCTTAATCGTCGCCAAATTACTTGCGCCACGACTAGGTGAGTCATCGCGCTTTCACGAATTAACTAGTTTGTTGGCTGGGGAAGATCTGCAAAAAACTCGCCAATTTCTTGACGAACTTAAGCGTTTTCAGGACTCGATTTAAGCGCACATTTCACGACGATGGTGTCGGCAAGATGATCATGCAAACATTTTTTCTGGCGGTCGAAGATAGTCAGTTTATCGATAATTAAAATAAACTGCCCGATGACAGGTATTCTATCCAGAAAAACGAAAGGAAGGTAACGTCGAAAAAAAGGTTTTGTAAATTCGCGCTTTCGCCGCTTCCTCGCACAATTCGAATCCTTAGGAGTTTTTTGCCTAGAGTTTGTCCATCGGATGCGAGGAAAATGCCATTGATAAACCAATAAAACAGTGTCTCCAACAAAGCCAAAATGATTAACAGTTTGAAGCCGAGTTCTGCCGATTCGGTAATGGCTCGGGTGAAATTCCCGTAGTAAATGAGTTGGGATCCAAAGACGAGGCTGACCACTAGCAGGTAGTCTACCACCGCAGCACCTAGTCTAGCCCAGCGACTAGCGAGTTGAAGTTCGCTGACATTGCAAACCACCTCAGTCGTCGCTTCGGGAGGTGAGTAAGGATTGAAAACGAGTGACGATGCTTCGGGGACGGAAGTGCTTGGTGTATTCATTTTTCTTTTCTTATTTTGGGGTAAAAATGTCGTGCCTTGATGATGTAAAGCATTTCGAAGGAAATCCCAACTTCGTCGAGAAAATAGGGCGCGGGGGAAGCGCGAATATTGCGCGAGCATCTTCTTGCTGCGCCATCAAAAGCCCATGTAAGCTACTTTTTTCAGTGTATCATTGCTCATATCAATATGGCAAATTGACCGCATCACTTAGTAGCGTGTTTTGGAGGGGAATCATGCAAGAAGAATTTAAATTCAATGTCTACGGAAAATTCATTTCGATAAGAGCGGGTGGCAGTCGCTGGCAGGCTTTTTTTCTGGGTGATGAGGGTAAGCGTAGATTGGCCGATTTCGTGATTCCTGATTTTATCGAGCCCGAGGAATTGGCGACTTTTTTAGGGGACCTTTTTCATGAAATGGCGACGCCCCAAAACTCGGAAGTCGTGCGCATTATTTGAAATTTGAGGACCAAATGAAGATCGTAAAGCTGCCTAGTTGGAGTTTGTTTTTTAGCCTATTTTGTCATTCAATTGCGTTTGCATCGGGAACGGATTTCGGTATCTCACCGCAACGGGCTGCGCAATTCGCACCCTATTCCATGATGAGTTCAAACGCCTATCATCGCGTCGATCGACAAAAATTTGACCTCGAAAAACTGGGCTGGATTTTGGTCGATAAGCTGGGACAAGTGAGTGCATTGCCGACGGAATCGCGGCGCTCCGGTTTAGCCTATGATATTTTCGAAAACAGGCGCAGTAATGAAGTCGTGTTCGCGTTTCGAGGTAGTGATAGCAAGCGCGATTATGTGACCGCAAACCTCGCACTCTGGCCGGTACAATATCGTGAGGCGAAAAAGGCATTGAGCGACTATATTGAGCAGCATCCAGATAAAAAATTGATGCTCACGGGGCATTCATTGGGCGGTAGTCTTGCATTGTCGATGTCCGTGCAATATGGAATCGATGCGATCGTTTTTGATTCCTCGCCACGTATTTTTGACGGACTAGGCGACCATCATTTGCCTGCAAAGCGGTTTATGATTTTTGAGCATGGTGAAGTTCTATCCTTTCTCAGGAAATTTTCCAAAAAAATATTTCGTATCATTCCCGCTGAAAATATCTTTGAAGTGAATTTCGATTTTGAAGGCGAAAATCGGCATCGTTCCGACTATCTTGCGCAAGCTCTACTCGGGCTAGGGGCATCGATTGATACGGCTCTGAGCGCAGTTCGTACCGCGCCGGACAAAAAAATTATTAGTCCCAGTAATTCTCTTGAGCGTATTCAACGAGCCGATGGGCAGGATGTGAATGTGCAGGTTTATGCGGCCGCGAGCACTGCAAACATGGCCTGTCGCGGCATTGCGATTATTTCGCATGGTGCGGGTGGCTCCGAGAAGGGATATGCGTATTTGGGCGAAGCAATGGCGCGACTAGGCTATCTTGGCTTGGTAGTCGGGCATAGAGAAAGTGGCCTCGATGCGCTCAAAGAAAATATTCGTCAGCAGCGCGGTCTGCAGGCTGGCTTAGCGGCACTCGTCGTCAATGGCGATGCGTATCGCGCGCGTATGGCAGATATCGTCGCCACCCGTGCTTGGGGCGAAACCCATTGTGCTGGGAAAGAAGCTATTTTGTTGGGGCATTCTATGGGCGCTGCGACGGTCATGATGGCTGCGGGCGCAAAAAATCTACTCGGTGTGCAGCCGCCACCCACATTCGATCTCTACATCGCGTTGTCGCCGCAAGGTGTAGGTGCGATCTTTCCACCAAACGCCTGGCAAGGTGTAAAGGCGCCAGTCTTGTCTATGACGGGAACCTTAGACAAAGAACTCGGCGGGCAATCTTGGGAGAGTCGATTGCAGCCCTTCCAAAATATGTCGGCGCATTGTCAGTGGCAAGGGATAGTCGAAGGTGCGACTCATATGCATTTCGCGGGCAATGGAATGCCACCCAAAACGGAAGCCTTGGTGACGGCAACCATCGCCGACTTTATTGATCAAGTGCGCCAAGCGCGCTGCACACCAGCGCCGGTTCGTGATGGCATGACATTGGAAGCACGCTAAACAGTATGCAGCAGAAAACCAAGGGTTTAGGGCCTAAATCATGGCAGATGTTGCACGCAGTCGGCATTGCCGATGAAACTCAGCTACGCCAGCATGGCGCAGTGGCGGCTTACGCGAAAGTTAAGCGCAGCCAAGTAGGCGCGAGTCTCAATTTGTTGTGGGCTTTGGAGGGGTTTCTGAATGACAAAGACTGGCGAGAAGTGAGCCGCACAGAGCGAACTCGCCTTTTGTTAGCGCTGGATGATTTGTCTTCTGATGATAGTTTTAGGGTGTGCTGATATTTTTCTATAGATGACTTTATGGGTTTTAAATCTAAATTTCCCCCAGTCTTACTGGCCGCTTTGTTTTGTCTCATTACCCAAGTTCGCGCGCAAGAACCCAGTATTTGTTGGGGAAGTCCGCAGGCTGGACGAATTGAAAACGCGTGGCCATTACCAACAGAAGGAAAAAATTTCGAACTCTATAGCCGAGTTGGAAGTATTTTTGGTCGCAATTATGTTCACAGCCAAGTCTATCAAGTTATCGTGCAATCCTTTCAGGCATTGTCCGTTTCTGACCCCGCTCTTCGTTTTGTGATTGGTGAAACCGGTCTTCAATATGGAGGTCAATTTCGCCCCCATAAAACGCATCAGAATGGATTATCGGTGGATTTTTTCGTGCCAGTTCTAGATCGCCAATCGCGTCCAAGTAGTTTGCCTCGCCACCTTTTTAATCGCTTCGGCTATGGAATTGAATTTGATAAACGCGCACATTTCGGCGAATATCACATCGACTTTGAGGCCATCGCAAAACATTTAATTGCGCTCAAAATCGCAGCGGACCAAGCGGGTCTTGGGATACGTGTCGTTATTTTTGACAATGATTTTCAAACGATGTTGAGAGCGACCGAAGCAGGAAAAAAGCTGCCAACCACGCTAAAGTTTTCGACGAAAAAACCGTGGATACGCCACGACGAACATTATCATATTGATTTTGAGCTCGCTTGCTTGCCGATGCCGCAGCCGATTTTG
>JAHFQV010000179.1 GCA_023259175.1 Oxalobacteraceae bacterium
ATTTGGTGATCGTGGAAACTTCGGGTATCGGTCAGGGCGATGCCGCCATCGTGCCGCATGTTGACGTGTCTATGTATGTGATGACGCCAGAATTTGGCGCCGCATCGCAACTGGAAAAAATCGATATGCTCGACTTTGCCGATTTTGTCGCCATCAATAAATTCGACCGCAAAGGGGCACAAGACGCGCACCGCGATGTCGCCAAGCAGTATCAACGCAACCGTGAAATGTGGAGCAAAAAGCCAGAGGAAATGCCGGTCTACGGCACCCAAGCTTCGCGCTTTAATGATGATGGTGTCACCGCCTTATACCAAGGCTTGTTGCCCGCACTGGCACAACATGGTTTGCGCGCCAAGCCTAGCAAACTGGCCGTCGTCACCAGCAAAATGTCGAGCGCCAAAAACGTCATCGTGCCACCTGCACGCAGTCGCTATTTGGCCGAAATCGCCGATGCGGTACGTGCCTATCACAAGCACACCGGCAAACAAGTTGCTCTAGCGCGGGAGCGTCAGCAATTGCAAGAAGCCCAGCGCATGTTGCTGAAGGCTGGGAAAGATGTTGATTTCGATGAGCTCATCAATGAACGCGACAATCACCTCACCGCCGAATCCAAAAAACTCATCAGCATGTGGCCGGACATGCAAGCGGCCTATGCCGGTGATGAATACGTGGTGAAAATTCGCGACAAAGAAATCCGCACCCGTCTCACCCAAAAATCCTTATCCGGCACCACCATCCGCAAGGTGGCCTTGCCGCGCTTTGTCGATCACGGCGAAATCCTGCGCTGGCTGATGTTAGATAATGTCCCCGGTTCTTTCCCGTTTACGGCGGGCGTATTTGCCTTCAAGCGCGAAGGCGAAGACCCGACCCGTATGTTCGCCGGCGAGGGCGACCCTTTCCGCACTAACCGCCGCTTTAAACTGGTGTCGCAAGGCATGGATGCCAAGCGCTTATCGACCGCGTTTGATTCCGTCACCTTGTACGGTGCCGACCCTGCATTACGCCCGGATATTTACGGAAAAATTGGTAATTCCGGCGTCAGCGTCGCCACTTTAGAAGACATGAAAGTGCTGTATGACGGTTTCGATTTATGCGATCCGGCGACCTCGGTATCGATGACCATCAACGGCCCGGCACCGACGATACTCGCCTTTTTCATGAACACCGCCATCGATCAGCAAATGGAAAAATTCCGTGTCGATAACAAGCGCGCCCCGAGCATGGATGAAGCCGCAAAAATTAAAGCATGGGTCTTGATGAATGTGCGCGGCACGGTGCAAGCCGATATTCTCAAAGAAGATCAGGGGCAAAACACTTGCATCTTCTCCACCGAATTTTCACTCAAAGTCATGGGCGATATTCAAGAATATTTCGTGCACCATCAAGTACGCAATTTCTACTCGGTCTCGATCTCCGGCTACCACATCGCCGAAGCGGGCGCCAATCCGATTTCGCAACTCGCCTTCACGCTGTCCAACGGTTTTACCTTTGTCGAAGCCTACCTGGCACGCGGCATGCACATCGATGATTTCGCCGCGAATTTATCCTTCTTCTTCAGCAATGGCATGGATCCAGAATACACCGTACTCGGTCGCGTCGCACGCCGCATCTGGGCAGTGGCGATGCGCGACAAATACGGCGCGAATGACCGCAGCCAAAAACTCAAGTACCACATCCAAACCAGCGGCCGTAGTTTGCACGCACAAGAAATCGACTTCAACGATATCCGCACCACGCTGCAAGCTTTGATCGCTATCTACGACAACTGCAACAGCCTGCACACCAACGCCTACGACGAAGCGATCACCACCCCGACCGACGAATCCGTAAGACGCGCTTTGGCAATCCAGCTCATCATCAACCGCGAATGGGGCTTAGCCAAAAACGAAAACCCCATCCAAGGCAGCTTCATCATCGAAGAACTCACCGACTTGCTAGAAGAAGCCGTGATGATCGAATTTGAACGCATCGCCGAACGCGGCGGTGTCTTAGGCGCCATGGAAACCGGCTACCAACGCGGCAAAATCCAAGAAGAATCCATGCACTACGAACACCTCAAACACGACGGCACGCTACCCATCATCGGTGTCAACACCTTCCGCAATCCCAAAGGCGGCGAAGCACCACAAAAAATAGAACTGGCCCGCTCCACCGACGAAGAAAAGCAAAGCCAATTAAGCCGTTTAGCAGACTTCCACACCCGTTACGCCAACGTCGCACCGCAAGCGCTGGCAGCTCTGCAACAGGCAGCGATTGAGAATGAAAACGTATTCGCTAAACTGATGGACGCAGCACGCGTTTGTTCGCTGGGACAGATTACCGATGCGCTGTTTGAGGTGGGGGGGCAGTATCGACGGAATATGTAGTCGACACGCAAATTGATACGCTTGCTGTAGGGCGCAATGTATTGCGCCGAATGCATAAGTCGAACGAATGGATGTGATCATTCGCTATGCCACTTTGGTCGGCCGATAACACAAGCTGTGTGTCGCTATAATCGGGTGAATGGTCGGGATGAGCCCTTGTTGTGTAATAATTGACCCATGCGGCGCAATGCATTGCGCCCTACTTTCCTAAATGTTTGGAAGAGATCGTTTGCAATGAATATATTTGAATATAAATTCAAGAAAGGGAAGCGTACTGATCGCTACGGAGATCCCAAGGCAACAGTCGACTCTCCGATGGGGTTTTATTACAGCTGGGAAGCGCTTAAGCCCGTGCGAATATTAGCGACGACGGTTGTGGGATCACAGTATTTATTTGGTCTTATTTTTGGACTCTATTTCGATTTTGTACTAGATCTCAACTTTGTTCATGGCTTCATGCTCGGGGGATCGGGTCTAATTTTTCCGATGTTTTTGATCGGCCTAATACTACAGTCAAAATATAGACCCGGAAGTTTAGGCGAGAATGCGACGATGGTTAGACGTCTTGGACTGATCGCTTTATTGTTTAATCTGATTGGTATCGTAATGTACCTGAAAGTTTTTGGCGGTTAATCGAAGTATCGTTCGTGGAATTTGTCACCGTAGGGCGCAATGTATTGCGCCGTATGCATAGGCCGAACGAAATGATGCGATCAATCGCGATGCCATTTTCATTGGCTGATAACACAAGCTGTATATCCTTGTAATTGGGCTGGTGGACGGAGTGAGACCTTGTTGTGCAATAATCGACTCATGCGGCGCAATACATTGCGCCCTACTTGCTTCATATAATTTGTGATGGAATAGCAAGCCGTAACGCCGAACGAATTGATACACTCAACCGCATCCTTAAACGAGACCCTAAAACAACATGCCAAATTACCGTCGTGCATGGCATCCTGGTGGTACGTATTTTTTCACGGTGAATCTACTCGAACGTAGGCATAATAATTTGTTGGTGCGGCATATTGATCTTTTACGCGATGCGGTAAGGGAAGTCCGTGCGCGGCATCCGTTTGAGATTCATGCATGGGTGGTGCTACCCGAACATTTGCATTGCATCATAGCCTTACCTGAGGGCGACCATGATTTTGCTGTGCGTTGGCGACGTATTAAAGCGATTTTCTCGAAATCCTTACCGCGCGAAGAGCTACTCTCCGCGACCCGACTTCGACGCGGCGAACGCGGCATTTGGCAACGGCGCTATTGGGAACATTTGATACGTGACGAGCAGGATTATGCGGCGCACATGGACTATGTTCATATCAATCCACTCAAGCATGGCTTGGTCAAACAAGTGAGCGATTGGCCTTATTCGACTTTTCATCGGCTGGTGACACAAGCGGTGTATCCCGCTGATTGGGCGGGTGGACTGGATGAAACCTTGTCGTACAATGCTTGATCATGCGGCGCAATGCATTGCGCCCTACGCGTTGTTTCACATAGTGCGTTGCTAATTTTTTCGGAGAGTGTATGAAACTGTTCATGTCTATCCTAATCATGCTCGCATGTTTGCCGGTGGCGATGGCCTGTAAAGTCGGGCCGGTTGCTTATGATCTGGCGGCTTTTCTTAAAGAGAAGAAAGCTACAACAGTGGTGGTGTTGGCGCGAGTTGAGTCAAGCAAGGAGGTCGCACTTACGGAATTTGGGCGGCGACAAGATTTGATATTGAGCGTCAGTCGGCGTTGGCTGGGGCCGCAATCGCGCACACTGTCTGCAGAGGGATATGTCGTCATACAAGAGCGTAGCGATTGTGATGCCAGCTTCTCATTTTCTGCCAAAGTTGGCGAGCAATGGCTGATTGTGGGTGAGACCGATTCGCATGGCGTGGTGCGTCCCTCGAAACTACTCAGCCGCCGACTGCAAAATGGGAAATTGTCGAATGAGGATGCAGTCCTACTGCGGGATTTAGAGCGCAAGATAAACGAGTAAGTAGAGTAAGCCACGTAGGGCGCAATGCATTGCGCCGAACGAGTCGAATATCGGCTGGTGACACAAGCGGTGTATACCTCTGATTGGGCGGGTGGATGGGATGAGACCTTGTCGTACAAAGCTTGATCATGCGGCGCAATGCATTGCGCCCTACGTTCTCGCTTGCAACTTGCTAATTTGAACGCTGAATATTTGTGGACAAGATTTGAGGGCATGCCTTTTTGTCGTGAAAATAGTCCGGTATATTGGAACCCTGAAAAATCATTTACGTGTTACTGCCCTCATGATGCCCACCAACAGTTTTTGTTTGATAGCTCGTAATTTTGCTTTTTTTTGGCTCAATTTTATTTTTGTGGGGGTGGTATATGCGACTGAAGATAAGTCATTAGAAGGCGTCTGGCGTGGCACTATTGGTCATGACGATGTTCGTGTGTGCTTTAGTCGTTCTGGGGCGACTTATTATCGGCTTAAGCAAGGAAATGCGCTTACTCTTAGCTTGTTAAAGTCCTCCGCTGATT
>JAHFQV010000080.1:0-15420 GCA_023259175.1 Oxalobacteraceae bacterium
CCTTGGTTGGCGCAACGCGCCCGGGTGGTTACAGTTGGGCCTACTTGTATCACAATAATCCGAATACTTGGAAGCCCGGCGGTGCAGATTTAACGTTGGCACAAGGCGGTGGTTTCGGGGCGCAAGGCTATTACGTTTCAGAGGGAACGTATTTCAAATCGGGTGCGCCAACGACTAGCCAATCGGCGCAATATATTCAAGATCGCTATCAAGTGACGGATACGCTGCTGCTGGATTTAGGACTACGTAACGAGCAATTTCATAACTACAATAATAAGCAGGAATTAGTCATTGCACAGGAACGACAAATTGCACCGCGTCTGGGCCTGACTTGGGATGCTAATCACGATGGGAGTCTGAAAGTTTTCGCCAATGCTGGACGTTATTTCATGCCAGTGCCGACCAATTTAGTCGGCAATATGGGCTCTGAACTGAAAACAACGACCCGCTATTACACCTATACCGGTGTCGATGCGACTTCGGGTTTGCCACAAGGCTTAAAGCCGATCAGCAATGTGATTGTCAACATCAATACCTCGCCGGACGCGCGCTCGGTTGCGGCAGAAAATATCCGACCGTTTTATCAAGATGAGATGTCACTGGGATTTGAAAAAGCGTATTCACCGAGTTTGAATTTCGGGGTCATGGGAACTTACCGTACTTTACGTACTTCTTATGATGATACCTGCGACCCGCGTCCGATTTATGCTTGGGGTAAACGCAATGGTTATCCTAATCTGGAAGCCGATACTGGCGGCGCAGGCAATAGTTTGTATCCCTCCTGGTGTATGGTCATCAATACGGGAGAGAGTAATTCGGTTTGGTTTGATCCGCAGGGAGCTGGCAGCGGCAGTACTTTGGTGCGCGCCGATTTGACTGCTCAAGACATAGGTTTGCCGAAGGTGAAGCGTACTTATGCAGCATTGAATTTCTTCCTTGAGCATCCTTTCCGTGATGGTTGGTACGGTAAGATTAATTACACCTATTCACAAAACAAAGGCAATACCGAAGGACAAACTGATTCCGGTGTCGCTGGCGGTGATGTTGGTTTGAGTGCAGGGTCGGATTACAAGGAGTTGGCCTACAATGCTTATGGACCTTTATCGGGTGACCGTACCCACGTCATTAAAGCCTACGGTTACTATCAATTGACGCAAGAATGGGTGCTGGGTGCAAACACGCAAATTGCTTCAGGTCGTCCACGTAATTGTTTAGGGCAACTCCCTGAATCTGCTGGCATGGATGTCGGCTACTATGCAGGCAATTACTTTTTTTATTGTGATGCAGAAGCTGGGAAAGCCTCACCGCGCGGTAGTCACGGACGGCTACCTTGGACAGCACAACTCGACCTTAATGTGAGTTATCAACCGATGCAGGTAAAGGGCTTGGTGCTGCGTTTTGCCATGTACAATGTTCTTGATAGTCGTACCATTAGCTCCGAAAATTCGGGATCGAATGGTGGTGAAGGATCGATTAGCCCAACGTATCTACAAGGCGGAAGCCGCACAGCGCCACGTTCGGCCAGATTGAGTGTGGAATATAATCATAAGTTTTAAAGATAGTACTTACTCAAAACAGACGCTGGCGTAGATGAGATCGTTTTGCCTTAGAACATACGGCATTCGATCTTATCTACGCAAGCGTAATTTTGCGACTGCCTCAACTGAAATTAATTAGTGAATAATATGACAGAACTCAAGCACTACCTCGGCAATTTACCGCTGCTCGCAATTTTGCGTGGCATAACTACTGACGAGTGCACTTCGATCGCGGACGCTTTACTTGACACGCAATTTTCTTGTATGGAGATTCCGCTTAATTCGCCGAATGCTTTGCAGAGCATTGCAAAATTAGCGCAGCATTTACCTGCGCATTGTTTGCTCGGCGCAGGTACCGTCATGACGCGTGCACAAGTGCAGGCTGTGCATGATGCGGGGGGGCGGCTGATCGTCATGCCACATGCGAATCTCGAACTGATACGCTGCGCGAATGCCTTGGGCATGTTGTGTACCCCGGGGGTGGCAACACTCACTGAAGCTTTTGCCGCACTCGATGCGGGTGCCGATGCGCTCAAATTATTTCCCTCAGAAAGCGTGCCGCCCAGCGTGCTCAAAGCTTGGCGTTCAGTCCTGCCGCAAGAGATTATTTGTATGCCAGTCGGCGGTGTGAAACCGGAAGACATGGCCGACTATCGACAGGCCGGTGCCTATGGTTTTGGGTTGGGTAGTCATCTTTATCGCGCCGGAGATAGCGCAGCACAAGTAGCCTCGCGTGCGCAGGTTTATGTGAGCGCTTGGCGTGCGCTATAAATCTAAACAATAAATTTGCTCAATAAATCCGCACAAACGTGCATCCCTTAAGTCATCTTTTTTGTCGCTGAATTCATCCACAAAGGCTGGTGCGATCTACCTCAAGTTTTTCTCAAGGCGCTTAATTATTTGTCGCTGTCCATGAATTTATTTTCACCTTATTCTTCTCTACGAGATTTTAAATTCGCCATTTTTGGCGGCCTCAAAAATATTGATGGAGATCTGAATGAAGTTCATGAAGCTAAAAAAAATAGTGATCGCACTTGCCGCATTAAACCTTGCATCAGTCGCATATGCAGATGATCAAGATGAGAAACTACAGCGAGTTGAAGTAACAGGCTCGAGTATTAAACGGGTGAATGCAGAAACAGCGTCTCCCTTGCAAATTATTGATGCCAAACAGATAGAAGAAATGGGTGCGCGTACTTTAATGCAAGTACTCGATAACCTACCTGCAGCACGTCCCGCGCAGCAGGATTTTCGCTCCATGTTTACCGGTTCGGACGGTGCGTCGCAAGCAAACTTACGTGGCCTAGGTGCGCAGGGAACGCTGGTGCTATTGAACGGTAGACGACTCTCGTTCTATGGTGCGCCCGATGGCTTTCAAACCCAGTTCGTTAACATCGATGCGATTCCTGCGGCGGCGATCGAAAGAATGGAAGTGTTGACCGATGGTGCATCCGCTATTTACGGTTCAGAAGCAATCGCCGGTGTCATTAACGTCATTACGAAAAAATCCTACTCAGGTTTTCAGATGAGTATGACTAAGGATCAGTCAAGTAGCGTTAAATCCTATGGCGAACAGCAGGCGAGCGCCTTATTTGGATTCGGCGATTTAGACAAAGATCAATACAGTATTTACGGCTCGATTAATCTGTATAAACGTGATCGTATCGCACTCACCGATACCTATCTCAAACGTCCAGAACAGTTTTATATCAATAATCCGTCTTACATTTCTGGCTTTCGCGATGGCGTAGGAAGTAACCCCGGCACGCTTAATCCGGGAACCTATTTCGTGTTTGATAAAAATGCAGGCAATAAGCGTTACCAACAGGCCGCGAGTGGCTGTCCGACTGCGATTACAGAGAGTTCAGGAACGCGTTGTGTATGGAATACCTTGCCCTATGCCTTGGATACGGGGCCGAAGTCGGATCGTGCAACCGCCTATGTCAGTGGTCGTATGAATTTTTCCTCTGATCTGCAAGGGTATGCAGAGGCGGCCTATACCGATATCGACATGCGAGGTGAAAATGGGCCGCGTACTTTTAATAGTGGCGGCGGTACTGCGAACTGGTATTCGCGCAATACCGGAACCACACTCAACACCTTTAGCTATCCGTACTTGGGGCCGAATAACGTCTACAATAAATTGCCCGCTGATATGAAAGACAGAATGGGCGGCGCAGCGGGTCTAAATTATTTATTACAAGATGCGACAGGGCATTTTGGTCAGGAAAATATTGATCAATCTTATCGTATGCTGGCGGGTTTGCGCGGTGGTTTTGGGCAGTGGGAATTCGATACCGCTTTAGCGCTCGCAGGCAGTCATTCGACCTTATTTCAAACCGTCAATGTCAACAAGGATGGTTTCGAAAAAGCCTTTGGTCCTTTCACAGTCGACCCGATTACCAAGCGCACCTATATTGCGGATAATCCAGCGTATCAATTTGGTGTTATCAGCGACAAAAACGCAGCGCTGTTGAAACAAGCCTATCCTACTTTTGATATCCAATCGTGGACCAAATTGTTGACTTGGGATGCGAAATTAGAAGGTGCGATTGGTCATTTAGCGGGAGGGGAAGTGCGCACGGCGTTCGGTGTGAATATGATGCATGAATCCTTCTACACACCGGGCAATCAAGATGCGGCAAACGGTAGGATTACGCAGCAAGGTGGCTCATGGTTTGACGGACAGCGCACGATTACCGCCTTGTTTGCTGAAGTGGTCATGCCGTTTGCAAAAAATCTTGAAGTCAATGCGGCGGCTCGTGTGGATAAATATCCGAATTTCGCTGCTAATCTCGCGCCAAAATTGGGCATTACTTATCGCCCGATCCCAGACCTATTATTGCGTGGAACTTACTCGGAAGGCTTTCGCGCGCCGAATTTGGCTGAGTCTGGTGTCGGCGGTGTCTACGCTCAACGTGGCGGCATGAAGGATACCGTGCGCTGTGATGAAACCAATGCGATGGCCAAACTCTTGATGAAGTCGGTTGATGCGACAGAACGCGATTTCGGTAAGACTTTATTGAATTCCAATTGCAGCATCAATATCGGTGGCCTGACCCCTCCGAATCCAAATCTGCAACCCGAAAAAGCCAAAATTAATACCATAGGATTGGTCTATCAGTTCAACAAACAATTTGATATGTCAGCCGATTATTGGTTTGCCTATCGTCGTAATGAAATCGTGCGTCAAGATTTCACGCAAGTGTATGACGATGCGGTTGAAAAATACGGACCGAGTTTAATCGGTGCGCCAAATGCAGTGCGTGCACCGATTACTGATAATGATAAAGCCAATATGGCGGCCGTGGTTGCCATGTGTAATAAGCCCGCCAATGCTACTCTTTGTGCGGCTGGTGTGCCAAGTTACTCGGTGGGTATTTTGGCGGGTTTAGTCAATCAATACATGAATCGTGGCCGGACTTTAATCGACGGTTTTGATATTGATGCGCATGCCCGTTTTAATCTCGACAGTTTTGGTAAGCTCAATTTAGGTACTACGGCCACGATTATGAATCGCTACGCTTACAACGGTGACGATGGTGGTGGTTTTACGCAGAACTATATCGGCTATTACGGCAATCCAAAACTGCGCGCCAGCTTTCATGCCAACTGGGCCTATCAAAGTGTCGTGACCAGCTTATTTGTTAATTACACGGGCAGCAGTCGATGGGCTTATGACAAAAACGATGAGGCCAATAATAATCCGAGCACATGTACCGCAGCCGATGTCGCACTCCCTGCGAATTTATGCGGCGGCGCTCCTGCCCATTACACGGTGAGCTTGGGCGTGAATTGGACACCGATTAAAGACATGCGTGTCGGCATCAACGTCAAAAACCTATTGAACAAACAGCCTTATTATGATCCTAATGGCTGGGAAGGCTACGATCATAGCCTTAATTTGTTTGGCCGTGTCCTGAGTTTAACGATGAGTTATAAGTTCAAATGAGACGGGTTCGGCCTTGGTCATTCGATAGAATAAATTTTGCCGAAATTAAGAATTACTCGTTTTGTAATCGCCTGCGAGCTGACTATAGTAGTGCTGCTCGCTGGCCATTTCTAGCAAAAAAAGAGGTCGAAATTGACGACCAAGTTGTAACGCTTGAACGATCGTTTTGGGGGGCGGTGGATAATTCGACACTGAATAGTCAGGGTCGGTATCCATCGCCAGTTTTTGAGTGATTGTCGTCTAAGACCCTTGCAATTTTAAGTGGAATGACACTGAGCATTTTTCTAAAAAAATAATCAGGAGAAAATTCCCATGAAGCGTCTCACCACACTGTTTGCATTTGCTGTTTTTGCGCCCACGCTCTTTGCGCAAAATCTGGTGAATCCCTATCAATATGTTTCCTCTTATGTTGCCAAGCCCAGCGCTGTTTTTCCTAGCTATCACTGGGATGACTTTATTCGCTCTGATGCAAAATCGTGGTTTGATGGCGAGCTTCAGGTCTCTTTGCTCAATCACCCCTGGGGCGCCGATCCTAGCTTTTCGGGCTATGCCTACGGCAATAGTAATCAGGATGTGTTTGCTAAATCTATCGTGTATGAGCTGGTGTCCTTCCCTTTCGATGTTCCGGAAGGGTGGCCACTGGCGACGAATAAATTGCCGAGTGCGAATACCTTACCTTTGTCCACTTCAACGCAGCGCGTTTTAGCGATGCCAGCGGTGAATTTTGATAATGCTGAGATGGGTTGGAAGTACCTTAATAGCTCAACCGGAAATTGGCAGGTCTTGCGTAAGCTGACCCGACCATCGCCTTTTCGTGGCAGTCCGGGCGGCACACCTAGCGCTTTGGTGAAAGCAATGGATACCTATCGAAACGCCTTAATTAGTAATTTCTTTGAAGGCGCTTGGAGTAATTCCTCGCTCGATACGCCCAGTGCTGCGGCTTGTTATAACCAGGCGCAAGCAGAGCAATGTGCGGCGAGGCGCTTACTACCGCACAGTATTTTGAAAATGACGGTGCGGCTGCATGCAGGAACAAGCATCACCACGCCCATCGTTTCATCGTTTTCATGGGTCTACGATATGACGCGGGGGCGTATGGCGAGCTACCCCTTTAAAAATTCCAATTTTTCCAGTGGAAGCGCTTTGCAACACGACTTGATTTTTGCCCCGCAACTTCTGTATGCGGGTGATCAAACTTACGCGCAAGCACAATCGATACTCGGAAAAAATACCGCGAACAATACCAATCTTTCTCTCAACTACACGCCTTACGGCAGTAATTTCCCTAGCGCTTCCTTACGCACACAAATCAAGACGCAGTACCCCATTTGGAATAATTATTTCCCTAGTGCTTTGAGTCCGACTGCGATGTTTTACGATTTGGCTTTTAATGGAATGACGGATATTCCGCGGCTCGATAGTAATGGGGAAAATCGCGATAATTTCTACCATAATTACCCCTTTGCACCGCCTTATTCTTTGCTTACATCGTTGTTGCGTAACGCCACAGGAACGGCATTGGCAGGGTATATCTCGAATAATGCAAATGCGAAATTGGCGACCGCGATGTCCTATGATGTCAATCTCAATAAGGGCATCAACCACGCTTACTACATCGATAGAAATATTGATTTGAGCACGCTGCCTTACCCAATTTACAATCCTTCTTCGGTCAATATTACGGCCAATAATTTGGTCTTCCCTAGCTGTACCCGCTTTCAAACCATACGCGGCAAATATCCGACCGAACAAGAAGCCATCGCCGCAAATACCGCAGCCAATGGTGGACCGTATTCTGATCTAACACAGGTGCCTGTGCCGACCGATGTAAGTCCGACGAGTGATCCTACTGATGCCTCGATTTACCGTATCAAATCCGGTGGCAAGCTGACTATTGGACAGCAGTTGATGCTATTTGATGCAACGATAATCGTGGAAGCCGGTGGCACTTTAGTCTATGCGCCCGGGGCGATGCGAGGTCGGTATAAAGTGATTAACCAAGGCGGGACAGTCGTGGTGCAAACGGCCAATTGGGACCCAAGGATTTGCACGATTTTACTGTGAAGGCGTGAGGTCGGGCGACTGATGATGGTCGCCTTAGGTCATGTTGGCTTTCCGTGAACGCCGAGTAGACTTTGCATTTGGTGTCTGAATTTTACGCTTCTTGTCGGGCGTTAAATCTTGTATGCTAGAGATTAAACGTTCTTCGTGTTCAAGCGTAATGAGCGGTCGCTTTTTACTCTCAGCGATAGGTGCAAAATCTTGACTGCTTGAGACTAAGTTTCCATTGCGTGCTGTCGTAAAAAAATTTTTTTCGCGCAAATAATCTGGCCTAAACCTATTAATATCCATGGCTTCGGGTATGAAACCTGGTGGAGGTGGATTTTCTTCGTGATAGCGTAAATGATTTGGTGCAAACGTATTATGAACGTGAAGTAGGCGGGATCCACGCGCTGTGGGTGCCCCATCCGCTTTCAGTGGCATATCAAAACCCGTGCTGGCGAGGTTGTTTCCATAGCTGTCGCCAACCCGTAGATTGCCAGGTGAATCGAAGCTCATTTTCAATAAATCACGATAGGCGCGACTTCTTGTTTCAGCGTCTGTGCCCTGAAAGATTGTCAGCGTATGTCGTAGTGCAGTGTTACGGGCACGACCTACGTCTAAGGGGTGAATTTTTTTATCGGGTTCTTCGAGACCACGAAAGCGCCGATCTTTTTGATTGATAGCTGCTCGCGTATTGGGTTCTGTAAGTCCATAAATACGTCGGTTAAATTTATCGTTTGCGATCGCTTCGTTGGCACGTTCACTTAGGATTGCGCGGGAGTAGCCTTGCTGTCGACCCACGGCGGCGGCTTGCTCGGCGATGCCTTTGAGGACATTCAGGCGCGCATCACTATTAATGACAGGATCAGCTGAGTTGTTTGCTGTCGCTAAATTGGCGCGAACACGCGTCGCGCCTTGTTCAAACTGGACGAGATTGTGATTGAGGATATTTTGCCCGGTTCCGGAAGCAATGATGTGATTAATTGATGCATTGGTCGCTTGTTTTCGACTGACTTCCGCTTCCGTCTCTTGTATGCTCAGATTGCGTCCACTGGCCTTGGCAGCGGCGACATAGGTCGCGTGTTTTTCGTTGTATTGGTTTAGACGCTCTAATCCTTGGTCGGAGCCGAGGCGGCCTGTTAGTGTCGCTTGTTGGGGACCGCTTAATTGGAACTTTGGACCATAACTCAGTTGACCACCCTGTGCGGTCGGATGGGGGTTTTTCGTGTAATCGATATACTCGAAGGGCATGAAAGTCTCGGTAAAATAAAATCGGCATCGTTACGGTAGTGCTTAAGCAAATTCTGCGCAAGCATTTTTGTTAGACGGCGCGATCAGAGATCGTTGAAGGCTTTACCCATACTTCAGTTTCTAGCCCAATTTCATCGGAAATAAATCGGACACCTTCATTATTTTGGTAGTGCTCCAGCGCCAGAAATACGTGTTTTGCACCCAGCATTAAGAGTGGCAGATTGGCGATCACGACCATGACGTTGACGAAGTCAGAGATCACCCACAGGTTGCCCAGTTCAAGTCCCGCCAAGACAGAAAGCGCGCCGAAAGGCACAAAGAAAAATGCACCGGCGGCGCGTATGCTTTGTAAAAAAAAGCGCTGACTACTAATCCGATTGGCCGCAATTTCTGCGAAAAGAATGAGACCAACGAGGGTAGTAAAGGCAAATAAGGCGTAACACAGCGCCATCGTTACGGTCGCGGCGGTATGCAAAGCGGGGAAGGGGATTAAATGTCTTACCGAGCTAAGAAATACGGTGATCTTTGAGGCTTGTATGCTGTTCCAATCCACCCCTGAATCGGGCGCCCAAAGTTGCGCCATGACGACGACAAATCCGGTCATCGTGCAAATAATCATGGTGTCTAAAAATACGCCGATGGCCTGAATAAAACCTTGTTCACAAGGATGGTCGTTTTCTGAGACGGCGGCCGCCATTGTGATGGTGCCTTGTCCTGCTTCGTTCGACATTAGGCCGCGTTTGACACCTTGCACTAAGGCGTGGCCAATGGCACCGCCAAAGAGTGCGTGCGGGGAAAATGCCCCATGAAAAACTTCTTTGAAAAAATGGGGGAGTAAGTCGACATTCAGTAGTATCAGACAGAGCACGATGAGCGTGTACAAGCCCGCCATGATGGGTACCATGATGTCGGTGATTTTACTGACGCGCCGCAAGCCACCCCAGACGCTGACCGCGACGCAGAGGATGAGTAGCAAAGCGATGCCTTGATAGAGTGTGGAGCTACGTTCGTAGTGAGTGCCATTGAGGGCTTCGGTCATTGCGCCCAGCGCGGTGAAAAGATGGAAGGTTTGCCCGGGGATGCTAAAGAGTGCGTAGACAATAAAAATTAGAGACAGGCTAATGCCCACCCAAGCTCGGTTGTTGAGTAGCGCTTGTCCATAAAAAGGAAGGCCACCCACATAACTACCATGCTCTTTACGTTTGTAAAGTTGCGCTAAAACCGCTTCGGTAAATGCGGTTGCCATCCCCAATAATGCTGAGACCCACATCCAAAATAAAGCACCCGGGCCACCGACCGAAATCGCGCCAGTAACACCCATAATATTGCCAGGGCCTATGCGCATCGCGGAGCTCAGTAGAAATGCTGCGAGCGGACTGATACCCGCCGATGAAGATTTTTTGTGCAGCATGATGTGCACGCCACGCGTGAAATAGCGCAGTTGTACGAAGCGGGTTTTGAGCGTGAAAAAAAGACCTGCGCCCAACAGCATTAGCATCACTAAACTCAGTCGACCTAAAACGGGGATTGTTGCCCAGCTCGCTTCGTGGGTCGGGTATTCCCAGAGGAAATTGGTGATCGGTACCAGAAACTCGAAAAAAGCGTTGACCGCTGCAAAGAGGGATTCCATCGGGAGTAGGAAGTGGTTTTGGTTTGTTAAGGATAGCGGCAAAGCAGCGCCCTTGGTGGATTATTTGTATGCATGAAAATAAGTCGGAAATCTCGGTTAAAATGGCCGATGCAAAAAATAGGGGGAGCGTGCGTATGTTGTCGAGAAAGAGCGTCTGTCGTGTCATCACACTGTTACTCGGTATCGGTTTGATGCAAGCGGCTTGGTCGGCGCGGGTGGAGAATGCAGTGGCTCAATCGCTTGCGTGTGAAGAACCGAATCTGAGGCATTTGCGACAAGACCATCCTGCCTGTTTACTGTACACGGGCAATATGCATTTCCGTGCGAAGCAATATAAGAACGCGCATAAATTCTGGCAGGCGAATTTGGATCATCCCGACAGCAAAGCGCATTATACGAAGATGTACTATCAGGCGATGAATAATATTGCCTTGCTCCACGCGAGAGGCTGGGGTGTCGATCTAAAATTAAGTGTTGCGGTGCAAATGTGGGAGACTGCAAGTGAGCATGGCGATGGAGATTCCTACTACCATCTCTGCTATGTATATTCTAACCCGGCAAGTTCACTCCTTGATCTCAAAAAAGCGCTCTATAATTGTCAGCAAGTACAAAGTCTTTATGGAAAAGCCGATGCCTCTGATGACGAAAAGCCCCTTGCGGTTGAAGCGCATAAAAGAATTCAAAGGATAGATAAAATGCAGCGTGAGGCGAGCAAAAAAGAGTGAGCCTAGTGTGTTTAGTTGAGCTCCAAAGCTTCGCTTTGCCTCCGCAAAACACGTCCATGTCTTGCTGATGTTGGAACTCCATTCGCCAGCGCAATTTCACCATTCACCAAAACCCAATGGATGCCCATCGCCGCTTGTTTAGGATTGGAGAATGTCGCTTGATCGGCAATGGTGGCGGGATCAAACAGCACCAGATCGGCCCAGCAATTTTGCGCGATGCGGCCTCTTTGCTTGAGTCCGAAATGATCGGCCGATAAGGTGGTCATACGGCGTACCGCTTCGCTTAGGCTGAATAATTTTTCATCGCGGCTATAGTGTCCAAGTACCCGTGGAAACGCACCCCATAAGCGTGGGTGCGGGTGGGTGTCATGCGGCAATCCATCGGATCCTATCATGGTATTGGAATCACTTAATACCCGCCTTACGTCATCTTCGTGCATCTGAAAATACACCGCGCCTGCTGGCTGCAAGCGTATCGCTGCTTGTTTTTGATTGACTCCCCATTCTTGTGCAATATCGGCTAAATCGCGCCCTACCATTTCGGGATGTGGCTCGGAAAAGCTCAGCATAATGCGAATGACACCATCGACATAATTGGGGTCGAGCACGGTGGAGCCTGCGGTGTAGGGGTAGGCATCGACACCGATGGTTTGCGTGAGCCTTCTTTGCTGGATATAGGCGAGGGTTTCGCAGGTGCGTCCCCAATTGGCGGGGCCTGCGCATTTGTGATGCGAAAGAATGACGGGCAGTTGCGCGGCTTGTCCAGCGTCGCAGGCTTCGGCCAGTGCGGCGATGACACCATCATATTCGTCCCGAATATGCGAGGTGTAAACACCACCGGCGGCCGCGCTTATTTTAGCCAGTGCGATGATTTCTGTATTGTCGGCCGCTTTGCTGGGTTGGTAGAAGAGACCCGAGCTAAAACCGAGTGCGCCGACCCGCATGCCTTCCTCAAGTAGCTGCTGCATCTGTGCTATTTCTTGCGCATTGGCACCCCGCGTGAGGTCTTGCATTGCATTGACGCGTAGGGTCGAGTGTCCTATCAGTGCGCCGACATTAATGGCGGGCTGGCCTTGTGCAAGTGCTTCAAAGTAGTCAGCGACTGAGGCAAAACGAAAATCTTTTTCCTGACCGATGAGACTTAATGGGGCGGGCGGTGCAAATTGCGCTTTCCAAGGCGCGAGGCTGATGCCGCAATTGCCTGTGATGACGGTGGTCACTCCCTGCGTTAGTTTTGGCAGCATGGACGGATGGTCTAAGGCTTCGCGATCATCGTGAGTATGGACATCAATAAATCCCGGCGCGAGGACCAAGCCGCTGGCATCGATTTTTTGCGAGCCTTGCAAGGAATGCGGGGCGGCGATGGTGTGGATTTTCCCTAGGGCGATGCCGACGTCAGCTTGGTATGCGGCTTGGCCGCTACCATCTAGGACGGTGGCATTGCTGATGATGCGTGTGAAAGTTGGGGTGGGCATCGATTAATTTGAAATCTACTCAAAAGAAGGTATTGACTGCTGATCCTACATTGTAGTGATCATCTACCAGCAAAATTAAAGGCCATTTGTCGAAGGTGGTGCAGGGGTGGGAGATGCCACAGGCGATCAGGTCACCTACTTGCAGATGCTGGCACAGGCTGCTGTTTTTGGGGAGACGCAAATACGCATGTTGATCATTCATTTTTTCGATTTTGCAGCCTTCGGGTAAAGCTTGGGGTGTAGCTTCGATATCGGGTCTGTGGCTTAGTATAGGAACAGGAAGATCGATGTCATAGGAGGCATCACGTTTGCCCATGCTGAGGATGGCTAAATCCGCTTCGGGACGTGATTGCACCATGCTCCATATTTCGAGCGCTGGACGCAGTGCTGCGGCCTTGAGTTTGCGATCGCGTTCTTGCATTTCCTTGAGCAGGCCGTGGTAGAAGCCGTGGTCATGCGTCACATAGCAGCCACTGCGCAGGATGGGGGTGAGTTTGCGTGAAAATGGATGATTGATTTGAAAATCATGGCCTACTAAATCAAAATAAGCGCTGCCACCCGCGGACAAAATGATCTCGTCTAAATCAAACAAGGCTTCTGCATCAATCTCGATGGTCAAGGCGGTGAGTTCCTTGAGAAAAGCGTGTACGCCCTGTAAATCTTGGGAGCGGTTTTGACTGACCATCAGGCCTTCGTAGCCTTCGATACCTGCCAATGTTAAACAAGGACTGGCATGGATGGCTCTTGCGATGAGCATGGCATCCTCGCGTTGACGACAGCCGGATCGCCCACCTTGAAAACCAAGCTCAATTAGTAGCGGAAGTGGGCGCTCTATTTCTGATTCATGTACGCATTCGGCCATACGATCAAGGGCCTCTAAAGAATCGACCAAAGCATAAAATTGAAATGCAGGGTCGCTTTTCATGAGCTGTAAGACAGCCTTGGTATCGCTACGACTGACCAATTGATTCGCCAGCAAAACCCGTTTTACGCCAAAGCGATGCGCCACCAGCGTTTGATTAACGGTCGCTAAAGTGATGCCCCATGCGCCATTGTCTAATTGCATGTCGAAGAGTTGCGGACACATCGTCGTTTTGCCATGCGGTGCGAGTTGTACTTGCATGTCGGCGCAAAAATTCTTCATCCATCGCAAGTTATGTTCTAGCGCAGATTGTTTCAACACGGCGACCGGAAAACTAGTGTCGGCGCGTAGAATATTCCAGCCTTGTTGGGCGATGTCCCGCTGCACCAGTGGCTGCGATAAGGCCAGACCTTTGGTGCCGGGAAGCAGGCTTTGTTGCTGTAATTGATTTAGGTTGAGCATGGCGTGCAATTTCCTAACGCTTATTTCCAAGAACGAATTTGGTGTCCCTTAGTCGCATAAAACAAAATGATGAGGTAGCAAGGGAGCATGAGCCAATACGCGGTTTGGGCATTGCTCAGGTCGGAGGTGTGACCATAGGCCATCGGCAATAAGGCGCCACCTGCGATCCCCATGATGAGTAGTGCCGAGCCGCTGGCGGTATATTTTCCCAGACCTTCCAGTGCTAAAGGCCATACTGAAGGCCAGACTAGGGCATTTGAAAAACCCAGTAGAGCCAAAAACATGATGGAATTGGGGACGCTAGGGACGTTTGCCCAAGCGAGCAAAAATTGTGAGAGACCCACGTCGGTCTGTGAACTTTGAACCACGCCGACCGTGAACACAACACCGCTGACTGCAGAAAGTATCAAGGCATTTTTCTGGGATAAAAATTTGGGAATGGCAATCACTCCTAAGAGATAACCGAGGACCATGCATCCCATCGTATAGGACGTGAGGACCGCGAAATTTTTTACACCTAAATGGTGGCCGTATAAGCCTATTGTGTCACCGGCAATCACTTCTACGCCCACATAGGCAAATAAGGCTAAAGCACCGAGCACTAACTGGGGATACTGCAAGACACCGAATCGTGTCGTGCTTTCTTGATGATCCGCTTGCTCGTCATGTAGATCGGGTAGTTTCGAAAAATGGATGATGAACATGAAAACGATCAGACCGGCCGCCATTACCGCATAAGGATAAATGAGGCGCGTCGCCAGTTCGGCGCGCATTGCTGTTTTTGCGGCGGCATCAAGTGAGGCTAAGGCGACTCCAGAATATTTTTCTACGCCCGATAAAATCAGTGCGGCAAAAATGAGCGGCACTACGATACCTGCACCTTTATTAAATAAGCCCATGATGCTAATACGCATCGCCGCACTCTCGCGTGAACCTATGCAAACGATGTAAGGATTAATCGCTGTTTGCATCAAGGTCATGCCAGTGGCGAGTGTAAATAAAGCGAGTAAGAACACACCGTAATGGGTGGACTGTGCCGCAGGAATAAATAGCAATGCACCGACTGCCATAATGGCTAGGCTCAGACTCATTCCCTTTTTGTAGCCGGTGCGACTTAAAATAAAGGCAGAGGGGAGTGCCATGACGGTGTAAGCAATGTAGAAAGCAAAGGTCACCCACAAAGCTTGAAAATCATTGAGGTCGCATACGATTTTTAAAAATGGAATCAGTGAGCCATTGAGCCAGGTGACGAAACCTAGGATGAAAAATTGCAAGGCGATAAAAAACATCGCGACCAGAACATCTTTGTTTGATCCCGTTGATGGTGATTTTTCGTTCATGGTGGAGTCCGTTTGTAGAGTGTTGTTGGTTGTTGTGGGTTGTTGCCGCTGAGCTGCTTGAACCGAGATTTTCCATTAGGCGCACCTGCGGTGCTATTTGTGCGTTGACGGCGCATTTTCGGCCATTTTTGTTGCTCTTCGT
>JAHFQV010000080.1:15430-16745 GCA_023259175.1 Oxalobacteraceae bacterium
GTTGATGGTGATTTTTCGTTCATGGTGGAGTCCGTTTGTGGGGTGTTGTTGTCGGTTTTGGATTGTGATGTTTGAACTGATTTTTTTGAATCAAATATCTTCTAAAGTTAATTCGCGCGCTAATACGCGATTGCCGGCCATCAATCCACCGTCAACAGGGAGAACCACGCCGGTAATGACGCGTGCTGCATCTGAGGCTAAAAAAAGGACGGCGTTGGCGATGTCTTCGGGCGTCGCAAAATCACCTAGGGGATACCATTTTTTCAGGTCTTCAAATACCTGTGGATTTTTATCGACGCGCGCTTGCCATGCTGGGGTTTTGACTGTACCAGGGCAAACGATGTTGGCGCGTATCCCGTGTTTCCCCAGTTCCATCGCTAAGGCCTGGGTGTAGCTGATGAGCCCAGCTTTCGCGACGCTGTAGGCTGGATGCCCTAATGAGGTCATGCCGTTGACAGAGCCGATGATAACGATATTGCCGCTGTGATTTTGCTCCATACTTGGGCGCACGGCTTCAACACAATGAAAAGTGCCGTTTAAGTTGATGTCTAGGTCGTGCTTCCAACTGGCCTCGGTTGTGCTAGCTAAGCTTAAGGCCTGCGCGGTACCTGCGTTGGCGACTAAAACATCGATTGCGCCTAGGTTTTGTGTGGCGACCAAGAGCGCTTGTTTGAGCGCCGCTGCATTGGTGATGTCGGCGACGATAGGCCTACATTGTTCGCTTGTCCACTGGCTTAACATGCTTTGCAATTGGGTGCTGTCACGGTCCAGCGCAAATACGAAATCACCGGCTTGAATAAAGCCTGCACAGAGCGCACGTCCGATGCCGCCGCAGGCACCGGTGATGAGGATATTGCGTTTCATAGGCGTACTTCCTTTTCTTGCAGTAAGGTGCTGGCGAGCAGGTCTAATTGGGAGCTGGGTAGCAAGCCGTAGTTGTAGAAGCCCAAGTCTTGTATACCCAAGGCGTTCAGCTCCTTGAAGGCTGCCGGGAATTCTTGTCCTGCCCGCAGATCGGGTAAGCCGGGGCGTAGAATGCCGCGAATTTTGTGTGCTGGAATTTCTTGAGCCAAGCACTCTTGTGCGTCAAGAATGGCACGCTCGGCGCTCGCTTCGTAGAATGGAATTTCGAGATAATCAGCGACTTCGGATAGTGCTTTGAGATCACTACCTTCAGTCCAACAAATGCGGCTGGGTCTTTGTACCGTGGGGATAATGGCCAAATGGGTGCTCGGATTGATCTCGGCGCGCAGGGTTTTGACGATTTGCGTGACGCGCGCTTGTCGTAAGCGTATCAATGCGGCGAGTGCTTCAT
>JAHFQV010000081.1 GCA_023259175.1 Oxalobacteraceae bacterium
GACCCCCGTTTCGTTATTGGCGGCCATGGTACACACCAAACCGGCTTCGGCTATGTGTTCGGCTAAGAATGCAAGATCATGCTCGCCTTGTTGATTGACGGGAATGGCTTTAATTTCGAAATGCAGTCCAAGTACACGATTCCAATGATGTAAAGATTCAGGAACTGCTTTATGTTCGGTCGCACCATAAAATAAGCTGGTACCGCAATTCTCTCCAGCAGCACGACGATCACGCAGACCAACCAAGGCAGAAAAAATCGCGGTTTGTATGCCTTCAGTGGCTCCGCTGACGAACAATAGTCGTCCGTTTTCACCGCCTAATAATTGACTCGCTTTGCGGCGCGCATTTTCCATCACGGCCTTGGCTTGTAGCCCACTGCTATGTACGCTGCTGGGGTTGCCATAGTCTTCTGCCATCGCGGTACATGCGGCTTGCAGCGCACAAGGCATGACGACGGTGGTGGCGTTGGAGTCGAGGTAGATGACGCTGGAAGAGAGTGACATATTAGGTGATGGGGTAGGTTTGGCGTAGATGAAATAGATAACTCAAAGCTGAGCGCGGTCGCCAATTTTAGCAGAATGTCGTCACGGTTTTAAAAGGAAAAATGTTTAAGCTCTGCCGACCATTACTTATGTGCTCGATCTTTCTCGTAACCAAATCTCTAGATCAGCATTTTTCATAGGCTTGGCGTAAAGAAAACCCTGGGCATAGTCACAACCAAACCCTTGCAAGGCGAGTGCTTGTTGCTCTGTTTCCACCCCTTCAGCGATCACTTCCAATTGCAAGCTTTGACTCAGTTGCACAATCATTTTTGCGATACTGCCTTCGTCCTTGGGGTCGGAAATGTCACGGATAAAAGCACGATCTATTTTGAGCTTGTCGATGGAGAGTTTCTGCAATTGACTCAAAGACGAGAAGCCTGTCCCGAAATCATCAATAGAAACTCGGACTCCGAGCGCCTTGATTTGAGCTAAGGTTTCGATGAGCACCTGCGGCTCATTCATAGCGATTGATTCAGTAATTTCAAGCTCTAGCTGGCTCGCAGGAATGCGCGAATCTGCGAGCGCGCGTTCAAGTGTTTGAAAGAAGAGTGGGTGATTAAATTGCGCTTGGGAGACGTTGACCGCCATTCTCATTGGTTCAAAACCGCGCCTTTCGAGTTGTTTTAATTCAAAGCAAGCGCTACGCAATACCCATTCACCAATATTGATGATCAATCCCGAGTATTCTGCAATTGGAATGAAGTCGTTCGGAGGAACAAACTCTCCTTCTTTGTTTTTCCAACGCAATAAGGCTTCTAAGCCTATCACCTGACCACTACTGATTTGTATTTGGGGTTGATAGACGACAAATAATCTTTGCTCGTCGAACGCGGCTCTTAGCGCATGCATCATCCTGACGCGTTCCCGAATCTCAACGCCCATCTCGCGGGTAAAATAAGAAAAACCGGAACGCAATTGCATTTTTGCGCGTTTTAGTGCGATATTTGCGTCTTTTAAAGCCTCCGATGCGCCTAGGGTATAGTGCGATAGTCGTACCAAGCCCACCGTGGCCGAGAGCTGAATCTGCTCTTTGTCAGCAGAAAAAGGCTGGAAGAAAAGACTGAGTATGAGCGTAGGTGAGACTAAATCTTCATGTCCGAGTAACGCAAAAATATCGTTACCTACCCGCGCAATGGTGCAGGCCTCACCGAAATAACTTTTGATACGACGGCCGATCGCAGAGAGCAACAGGTCACCGAATTGATGTCCCAAGGCATCGTTAGTTTCGGAAAAATGATCCACATCAATCAGGGCTAAAGCCGAATCTGTTTTTTTGTCGGAATTGAGCGTATTGCCGAGTTGCTTGAGTAAGTGAAAACGATTGGCTAAGCCAGTGAGTGGGTCGAAAAAGGCCAGTTGGTGCATACGTGAACTGAGGACAATCTTGTCGAGGCAAGCCACAACATTGCGGCTAAAAAGCTCAAGAATATGTTTGTCCAACATTCTCGCGTGAAAATCGCAGGCCAAATACATCGCCACTAGTTGTCCACTTGCATTGGTAAATATCAGAACAGTGTGCCTATTTTCGAACTGCGATCGTTTTTCGAATACCGCCTTTTGCACCAGTAGTTGTATGCGCTTATCCTCAAGCGCACTGAGGACGCAGCCTTGTTGTGGCGCAAATTGCTCAGTACAGGCAATTAACCACAAACCAAGCGCATCCGAAGTATTCGGTGTATTCGCCTCACGCGGTGCGTGTTGGATGCAGACAAAACCCTCGGCATGTAAATCGAATAAATCATTCATCGTCGCCAGCGTGATTTCGGCAAAATCTTTGAACTCCACACATGCCATTAGATCAGCACTGGCTCTAATCACCATTTCCAAGGCAAGATTACTGTCCGAGGCTGCGCGTATATGTTCATAGGCACGCACTGCAGAAGTGATCGCCGTGAGTAATTTTGCTTGCGTGAGTTCAGTTTTGCTTTTGTAATCATTAATATCAAAGTCGCGTATCGCTTCCATTTCTGGGGCATAACCGGCTTGCCCGGTGCGTAAAACGATTCTGACCTCGGACATGGCTAAGGTGTTGCGTATGAAATTAACCAGATGCAAACCAGCATCGTCCATGTCCATCACCACGTCTAACAAAATTACGGCGATATCTTTGCTATACAAAAGCACTTGCTTAGCTTCTTGGGTCGAATAAGCGTGTTGATATTCAAGACCACGGCCACGGATGATAAGCTCGGTCAAGGCATACATGGTCGCGGTATGCACATCAGGATCGTCATCAATGATGAGAATTTTCCAAGGTGCGGGTAAGGATGAATCTTCTGGACGAGTAGGGTCTTGATCATCTTCGATGAAGAGTAAGATTTCGTCTGAATTTTGTGTTTCGTCCATCGGCATACTTGGTGGTAGGGGGAATGAGTCAACCCAAAAAAAGTATAGCTGAATTTCCTGTGTGAGCCGAAGAATAAATTTAAGTTTTCGCACGCTCTGCACAAGCATGCGCACAATCTCGTTTTGAAAACAGTAATTTGGCGGCTTGCCGTTTCACTGATATTGCGTTTAAGTGGTGGCTTTAAGAAATCAACAGCGGCGAAGCGCGCTGAATTTATTATCAGCGCGCCATCGCAGCTCAGATCTCCTTAGCCTTCCCCGTGATGCAAAAAAACTCCGCTACAGTATCTCGCTCGCATGATCCGCTAAACGCGAACGTTCGCCGCGTGCTAAAGTCACATGGCCACTATGCGCCCAACCTTTGAAGCGATCTACAACGTAAGTTAAGCCACTGGAGCCTTCCGTTAAATAGGGCGTATCAATTTGCGCGATATTTCCTAGGCAGACAATCTTGGTACCCGGACCTGCTCGTGTGACCAGTGTCTTAACTTGTTTGGGTGTCAGATTTTGAGCCTCATCAATGATCAAGTATTTATTCACGAAGGTACGACCGCGCATAAAATTGAGCGACTTGATTTTGATCTTGGAGCGTATCAAATCTTGTGTCGCGGCGCGTCCCCAATCACCTGCATCACTATCTGATTTGTTTAAAACTTCAAGGTTGTCATCAAATGCGCCCATCCACGGCGACATTTTTTCCTCTTCCGTGCCGGGCAAGAAGCCGATGTCTTCGCCAACCGGTACCGTGACGCGGGTGACGATAATTTCATTGTAGATCTTACTTTCCAACACTTGCGCTAGTCCTGACGCTAATGCCAGCAAGGTTTTGCCTGTGCCCGCTTGTCCCAATAGGGTGACGAAATCGCACTCGGGATCCATTAAAAGATTGAGCGCAAAATTCTGTTCGCGGTTGCGTGAGGTGACACCCCAAACACTGTGCTTGGAATGGCCATAATCGCGCAAGGTCTGTAGGACGGCCGTTTTGCCATTAATTTGACGAACCTGTCCATAAAACGATGATTCACCGTTATTCGGCTCCAAATAAACGAATTGATTCACCAGCAAGGAGGGAATAAGTGGCCCGGTAATCCGGTAATACGTCGTGCTCATGCCATTTTTATTCTCTTGCCAGGTTTCGACACCTTTGCCGTGCTTATTCCAAAAATCGTTAGGGAGTTGCACGATACCACTATAGAGTAAATCGGAATCTTCTAAGACATGATCGTTGAAATAATCTTCTGCAGGCAAGCCGAGCGCGCGCGCTTTGATGCGCATGTTGATGTCTTTCGACACCAACACAATCGGGCGTCCGGGGTGCTCTAGTTCAAGCGCTCTTACGACACCCAAAATTTGATTGTCGGCCTTACCCTGGGGCAGACCTTGCGGCAGGCTTCCACCTTGCAATTTCGTTTGAAAAAACAGTCGTCCACCGGCATCTTTATTGCCCAGTTTAGAAAGCAAAATACCCTGTTCAATATCATCAGTATGAATATCCCCGACTAAGGCATCGAGCGAACGCGAAATTTGCCTCGCATTACGGGCCACTTCCGACATGCCTTTTTTATGATCATCTAACTCTTCTAGGGTGATCATCGGCAAATAGACATCATGTTCTTCAAAGCGGAACAAGGACGTTGGATCGTGCATTAAGACGTTGGTGTCGAGCACGAATAATTTGGTAACACCTGTTTTATCAGCTTTGCGGCTGACTAGCGATTTAGCAGGATTTGACTTGGCTTTAGCTTTGTTTGCGATGGTCTCCTTAGCTTCAACTTTAGACTCAATCTTAGATTCGGCTTTAGACTCAACTGGCGTAATTTTTGAAGATTTGAGTTTGGCTGGACTGTGTTCGGTGTGTTGAATTTTACCGCTAGCTTTGTTAATCGATGGGCTGTTTTGATGACGTGGTGGAGACTTTACATCGACAAGTAGATGTAAGCTGGTATTTGGATTGGCTGCTTTAGGATAATCTTTTGGAGACAGCAGCGCCGCTGGCTTGGTCGGCATTTTTGGCAGGGGCATTTGAACCTCTTAATTTAGAATAGAGAGTAAGTTGAAAGCGAATTTACAGAATAAACATGCCCTATGATGGTCGATTATGCGCCTTTCCTAAAAAATAAAAATCCAAAACAAAAAAGCCGCTTAAGAAGAGCAATGAGCTCTTCCAGATCGGCTTTTGATTGAGAATTTGTCGCTTTCAATTATTGATTATGGCTCACAAAATCCAACACGGTTTGGGCATGTTCTGCCACCTTCACTCCACGCCATTCTTTCACCAATTGCCCCGCTTCGTCAATAACAAAAGTGCTGCGTTCTATACCGCGCACCTGTTTGCCGTACATATTCTTCATTTTGATGACGTTAAACAACTGACATAGCGTTTCGTCCGGGTCGGAAATGAGTTCGAAGGGTAGGCCTAGTTTGGATTTGAAAGATTCATGCGAACGCAAACTATCTCGGCTAATTCCAAAGATGCAGGCATTTTGGGCTAGTAATTGGCTATGCGCGTCGCGAAAAGCAATGCTTTCTGTGGTGCAGCCTGGTGTATTGTCTTTCGGGTAAAAATACAGAATGACTTTTTTCCCACGAAGTGAGGCTAAATCAAAGTTGTTTTCGCCTGTCATTGCAGCGGTGAATTGCGGTACTTGGCATTGTAGGGCGCTCGGCGTATTGGCTGTATTTGCGGGACTAATTGTGCTGATTGTGCTGATTGTGCTGATAGACACACATATCTCCTAAAAGGTAAGAGTTTGGGCGACTGAAAATCTCGATACCAACAAAGGCCAATATGTGAATATTCTCAGGCAAGCGCTAAAAGTTCGCCCGAACGCCCTGGGATTTCAGCCCAAGTAATCGGATGCACGGGTAGTTCTTGCTCACGAATCTGCGCGTAATATTGCGCCATTGAAATACATTGATAGCCTTGCTCACTCCACCCATTGAGTAGCTCAATTAAAATGGGGGCGAGTTTTTGTCCTTCAAGTTCTGCATGCATGGTAAATACATGATTACGTGGCTCAGCCGTCAAATTCAACACTTTGCCAGCGATATTTTTTTCTGTGACGAGCTCTCCGTCCAGCTCGAGGCCGAGTAATTCGTCTAGAGTTGGGAGCGTGGTTGGCATTTGTATGCAGTCAAATGCACCTTGCGCATGTCCCATGCGATACGGGCCGGCAACTGGATTGGCAAGTGAACCATCGGCCTTGAGCATGGCACGACTGTCCGACGCATATTGAATCCCATAGTGGTCGAGTTGGGCAAGGGCATGCGGATTCATTTGCCAGCCCGCAGCACCGAAGGTCTTTGGGGGCGCACCAAAAATCTCCTGATAACGCAAATAGGCCAGTTGCATTTGTTTTTGGGTCCATGCTTCGCCACGTCGGCGCACATTGTCTTGCCAAACGACATGATCCCAGCAATGGATGCCGCACTCAAAACCTGCGCGTTTCGTCGCCCGCATTTCTTCTATACAGTGTTTGCCAATGTCGGGTGCGGGTAAGCAAACGCCATACATCAGCGTTTTTAATCCGTAGTGTTCAAGTACGGAGGTGCGCGACACTTTTTTGAAAAACCCAGGACGAAAAGCGCGACGCATCGCCCAACCCGTGTGGTCTTTGCCGAGTGAAAATAGAAAACTCGCACCTGCTTGGTGTTGTTTTAGGATGCGCACCAAATTAGGCACGCCTTCACGCGTGCCGCGATAGGTATCGACATCGATTTTAAGTACGATTGAGGGCATGCAATTGATTGGTTCTACGACGCAAACGTATCTTTCTCTCGCTTACGTCGTCGTATTGTCTAGGCTTAGAAAAATTTAATCTCAATCCATCAAAGCGCGAGCTTGTGTTACTTGACCACGATAAGCAACAAAAATATGGCGCATCGCATCTGCCATTGTCGTAGTGGGCGCCCAAGCCAATTCCTCACAAGTATTGGTGATTTTCGGAACACGGTTTTGTACGTCTTGGTATCCGCCGCCATAGTAAGCGGCTGAAGTCGTTTCAGTCAGTTGCACATTTTTAGCAGAATCCGCATATTCAGGAAATTCGGCCGCCAAATTTAACATCATATGAGCGAGTTCACGGATAGAGTAATTATTGCTTGGATTGCCGATATTGTAGATTTTTCCGGACGCAATACCATTTTTGTTGTCGATAATCCGCATCAGGGCATCAATCCCGTCGTCGATGTAAGTGAAAGCACGTTTCTGCCCGCCACCATCGACCAAAGAGATGTTTTCACCACGAACAATATGTCCAAAAAATTGCGTGACCACGCGAGAACTACCTTCTTTCGGCGTATGAATTGAATCTAAGCCAGCGCCTATCCAGTTAAATGGACGGAACAAGGTAAAATTAAGGCCTTCCATGCCATAACCCCAAATCACGCGATCCATCAACTGTTTAGCGCAAGAATAAATCCAACGTGGTTTATTGATCGGGCCGCAAATGAGTTCAGATTGCTCTGGATCGAATTCTTCATCATGGCACATGCCATACACTTCCGAGGTCGATGGGAAAACTAAATGTTTGCCGTATTTGGCAGCCGAGCGAACAATCGGCAAATTCGCTTCAAAGTCTAATTCAAAGACACGCAAAGGTTGTTTGACATAGGTGGAAGGTGTAGCGATGGCGACCAAAGGCAAAATCACATCACACTTTTTAACATGGTACTCAACCCATTCTTTGTTAATGGTGATGTCACCTTCAAAGAAATGCATACGCGGATGATTGAGCAAGTCGCCCAGTCGTTCGGTTTGCATGTCCATGCCATAGACTTCCCAATCGGTCGTTTCTAAAATGCGCTTGGAAAGGTGGTGACCAATAAAGCCATTAACGCCAAGGATGAGTACTTTTTTCATCGTCAATTCTCTTCTGATTTTTAAAATGGGTGCGCTTCGTTTTTTATCAAAGCGCATTACGTGCAGCTCGCTCAGTAAATCCTTAGCGGCTCGCGAAATGTTGTTGTAGTGTCGCCATGTCCATGACTTTGCCTTCGAACAGGAGCTCAATAATACGCAGTGCTCGACCATCGCCGCACACGCCGAAGCCCACATTATCCACTACACTGATACCTCGGGGCAAATTTGCTGGAAAATCTGTTGCCAATCTTGCCTTTGCCAGCGTATAAACTCGCCCGTTTTGTTCCGCAAAAGCCCCAGGGTAGGGTGGGGCGACGGCGCGATGGAGGTTATAGACCTGCTGCGCAGGCAGATTCCAATCGATGCGACCATCTTCTGGTTTGCGCCCACCAAAATAACTTCCCTGACTTAAGTCATTGATTTTTCTATCCAGAGAACCTGCCAATAGTTTGGGAAGGCAGGTCCATAGGGTTTGCTCAGTGGCGACCGTTAATTTCCCAAAGACCTCAAAGGCTGTATCGTCCGGCAAAATGGGCACCGCAGTTTGCGCCAAGATGGCCCCGGCATCGGGTTTGATCGTCATTTCGTGCAGCGTCACGCCTGTTTCGCTTTCTCCATGAAGGACTGCCCAATTAACCGGAACGCGACCACGATAATGCGGTAAAAGTGAACCATGCAGATTGTAGGCGCCGCGTGGTGCGATGCTTAATATCTCAGCGCACAACATGTGCCGGTAGTAAAAACTAAAAATAAAATCGGGCGTACTCGCCCGTATTTTTGCGATGACTTCTGTCGCATTCGGATCGTCTGGCGTGATCGTCGGTATACCAAACTCCTCGCAAAGTGCAGCAACCGACTCGAACCAAATGGTTTCTTGGGGATTGTCTTGATGCGTAACGACCAAACCGATTTCGATGCCGCGCGCCAGCAGCGTGCGTATCGCACGCACACCGACACTGTGGTAGGCAAAAACGGTGGCTTTAGCCTTAAGCTGAGACATGCAATGCACTTTCTGGCAAAGCGGCCTTCGGCTCATCGGGATCCGCTTTCGACGATTCGATTTGCTCTAAAGTTGTTTGCACCACAAAACGAGGACGACCTTGAACTTGTTGATAAATCCGGCCTACGTATTCACCCAATAAACCGATGCCAAACAAAATCACACCCATCATAAAAAAGGCGATGGCAAATAAAGTAAACAAGCCTTCCGCTTCTGCGCCCAAGAAAAAACGTCGAATCAACAACAACACTACCAAAGCCCCAGACGCAGCAGACAACACCATGCCCAACATCGAAAACATTTGCAAAGGCATGATGGAAAAGCCCGTCATCAAATCAAAATTGAGACGAATGAGGCTATAAAATGAGTATTTGGATTCGCCAGCGGTACGTTCTTCGTGCTCTACCATGATTTCGGTAGGCTTACGGGCAAAGGTGTAGGCCAAGGCTGGCACAAAGGTATTGACTTCAGTGCACTGGTTAATCAGGTCAATCACATTGCGATGGTAAGCGCGTAGCATATTACCTTGGTCTGTGATTTGGATATGCGTGATTTTTTCACGAATACGATTCATCAGTTTGGATAAGTAGGTACGCCAAGCAGCATCTTGCCGTTTGCGGCGTATCGACCCCACGTAATCAAAGCCTTCTCTTACCTTGTCAACCAGGGCGCCAATTTCTTCCGGAGGATTTTGTAAGTCGGCATCAAGGGTTACGACGATGTCGCCACGACTGGCTTGAAATCCAGCAAGAATGGCCATGTGCTGTCCGTAATTGCCGTTAAAAAGTACGACGCGCGTGACATCGGGACGACTGCGAAATTGATCGGCTAACAGCATCGCAGAGCGATCACGACTACCATCGTTGACGAAAATAATTTCGTAAGTAACACCGCGCTGCGCTAATTGATCCAAGGCTGGGTAAAGGCGGGCATAGAGTAAGGCTAGGCCGGCCTCTTCATTGTAGACAGGAATGACGACGGATAATTCTGGTTTCATTGAACAAAGCCTAGTGGTTCGAAGGCAGGGTTATCGAAGGCAGGATTTTACCCCATTGACCACCCGTTCAACATCATTTTCATTCATTGCCGGAAAAAGTGGCAGTGTCACAATTTGTTTACCTACCCGCTCGGCAACCGGAAACATGCCATCAGTAAAACCACGGGCACGATAAAAACTAAACAAATGTATAGCGCGATAGTGGTAACCTAAACCGATGCCTAAATCCATCATTTGCTGCATAAAATCAGCGCGGACCACGCGTTCCGGCAAGACCAAATGAAACATATGCCAATTGCTGTTCTCAAAATCGGCTACGGGTAATTCAGCGCCGGTTTGCGTTTCAAATTCTTGACCGAACTGGGCAAAATAATGCTTGGCCAGCGCCTTACGTTGCGCATTAAATTCCTCCAAATGCTTCATTTGACCCAAGCCAATAACCGCGGACAGGTCAGTCATATTATATTTTCCGCCTAAGACATCAACGTCAATGCCATCAAGGCCACTGCGAGTTACCCCTTGCAGGCGATATTTTTCTGCGAGTTTCGCTTCTTCGTCGTTATTTAAAACCAAGCACCCACCTTCGGCGGTCATGATATTTTTATTGACCTGAAAACTAAAAGAAACGAAATCGCCAAAAGCACCTATGCGTTGACCTTGCCAGGTCGACCCTATCGCCTGAGCAGCATCTTCGACAACGCGGAGATTGTATTGGCGTGCTAAGGCATAGAGTAAATCCATATCACAAGGTAAACCGCACATATGGACAGGGATGATCGCCTTGGTGCGCGGCGTAATGGCGGCTTCGACTTTATTAAGATCGATATTGTGGGTGCGTGGGTCGATGTCGACAAAGACTGGTGTTGCACCCGTTTCGATAATGACATTTGCGGTTGCGACCCAAGAATTGGGTGTGGTAATGACTTCGTCGCCAGCGCCAACACCCGCAATCCGCAAAGCAATTTCCATCGTGCAGGTTCCGGAATTAAAAGTGCGTACCGGTCGGCCACCAAAGTAGCTTGACAATTGCGCTTCAAATTCCTTCACCTTGGGGCCACTGGTCAACCACCCAGAGCGCAAGACATCTGCAACAGCGGCGATCGTTTCTTCATCAACGCTAGGTTTGGTAAAAGGGAGAAAGGGCAGTGCGGTAGGGTTTGAAGTCATAAAAACCTTTTTAAGATCGAGGACGCATCGAGATTATGAGTCGAAAAATAATCGCTAGTGCGAAGATACGATGACGCGTTTAGGGTCATTGGCGATGACTTTCATGGGCAAACCCAATTTAAGCATCTCCTCATAAACACTAGGGCGAAAAATCGCGATGGCCATTTTATGTTCGGCCACGGCCTCTTGCCATTGCTTTATAAATTGTTCGCGATGCGGTATCCAAAGTTCCGGTTGCTGCTCCAAACCAAATTCAAGTTCATCAGCATGCTCGACCAAGATGGTGGTGCGTTGCAAATAAAATGGCAGGGCTTGCTCATATTGCCCGACAGCGTAAATCGGTGTATCTGGTTTTAATAAGGCCTTAATTTGTGGAACGTAATCGATTCCGGCGTTATAGCGACCCCAAGCATCGTGCCCCAGAAATACGGCCTGTCCAGCAAGAAAGGCAGAAATGGCTAAGCTTAAGAAAGCATAGTCGCGATTTTTTCTCAAAAAAATCAAAGCCATCAATGCGCCCAACATTGTTAATAACGCTGCACACATGGCCCAAGGAATCGCAGCTTCGTACAAACGAGTCTCAAAAGCAGACTTGGCTAGGCTTGTGACTCGAGGTAGAAAAAGCAAACCCAGTGCCCCGATCAATCCCATCGTCGCTGCCGATATTTTCAAGGAACGTAAGGAAACTTGATCCAGTTGGAGTGCGATTAAAATTGCGAGCGCTGGGAAAATCGGCAAAATATAAGAGGGCAGTTTCGAGCCAGAAACACTAAAAAAGAGAAAGATAAATCCGACCCAAATCAGCAGCATTTTTTTGCTCTGAAAACCAGATTGGTGAGCCTTAAGGCCTTGCCAAACACTTTGCCCCATCAATGTAAGCCAAGGGAAAATACCCAAAACTAAAAACACGATGAAGTAGTACCAAGCGCCACCCCGTTTATGCACGGTGCTGGTGAAGCGTTGAAAGTGTTCGTGAATGAAAAAAAACTGTGGGTGCTCAGGATTCTTTTGCCAAACCAAAATAAACCAAGGTACCGTGATCGCAAAAAATAACAGCAGGCCTTTGACGAGATGTAAGCGTTTCCAAAGCTGCCATTGTTGAGTCCAAAGCGTATAAATCACCAGAACAGCACCTGGTAAAACGACCCCAATTAAGCCTTTGGACAGAGTCGCCAAAGCCATACCCGCCCAACAGAGCAACATGCCATTTCTTTGTTGGCTCGCGCTGGCGTTTTCTGTTTGCGCAATCAAAAGGCCGCATAAAGCCAAGCACATCATGGCAGACAAGCCCATGTCTAAACTGTTGATATGACCAAACCCGGCCCAATAAAAACTCGAACCTAAAATGATAGCCGTGTGAATTGCGACGCGCCGCCCCGCCATTTTAAAAGCGGCATAGGCCGAAGCCGCAATGCCTAGCAAACCGCAGAGTCCCGTCCACAAGCGCGCCTGCCAATCCCCCAAACCAAAGAGCTCAAAACTGAGCGCATTCATCCAGTTTTGTAGCGGTGGCTTTTCAAAATATTTAATCCCATTGAGGCGTAGCGTAATCCAATCGCCAGTCGCCGCCATTTCACGCGCCATTTCAGCATAGCGCCCTTCATCGGTGGGCACTAAAGTACGCGCGCCAAGCATGTACAGCCAAACGGCAACAAAGAGCAAGAAAAGCAGGAATAAATTGCGATTAGAGTCGTAGGGTGAAAGATTTAAATTTGATTTCATGCCGTTTCCAAAATCAGAGCCAGCGCCACTTTGCGCCCTTCAGCCATCAAAATATTATAAGTGCGACAGGCCGCTTGATTGTCCATGCACTCAACTCCTTTATGTTTGGCGCTTAAAGCGACCGTGAGTTTTGGGTGGACGAATCTTTGTTTCTTACCTGTTCCCAGTATCACAACGTCAGGATCAGTTGCGGCGATGGTTTCAAAATGGGCAGTCGTCAATGCATCAAATTGATTCAGATCCCAAGCCATGGGTAAGACTTCAGGTAGCACAATTAAACTCGTTTCATAGCGAACGGCATTAAATTCGACACCATTTTCATCGTAGGCCGTGACAGTCTGGTAGTGCTGCGTTTGCGTGGCGTGTAGTTTCATTTCAAGACAAAAAAGTGGGAGATAAATTGATCAATTTGACCCAAAAAGTGCGCGACGGCATTGTAACCTTTTTGATTCTTAATAGCCATTGAAGCACTCATGGGATTAAAAGAATTCGATCGACGAGTATAGAAAAAGCGAGGTTCCTGCTTTAGCGGATTGAAGGCGCTTTTTATTGCAGTTTAAAATCGAACAAAAATACTGTGTAAAAATCGAGACACATCTCATCCACGGGAAGTGATCTCTCATAAAACCAAGGTGAAACTATCACTTGATCGCTCAAGAGAACGTATCATGAAACAAATACAGAAGGGCACGCTAGATTCACCCTCTCAAACAGTAGAATCAGGCCGCGCTTCCGAACAGGAAACCTCATTTTAGTCATAATTTAGTCATTAACTACAAGCTCAATGGAACAGTCATATGAATGCATTACAGATATTTGCCGTATTGGTCGTGATTGCCGCAAGCGCCAGTTATGTTAATCATCGGTATTTTCAGATGCCTGCAACGATAGGCTTAATGGCTTTGACACTTGCAGGATCACTTTTCTTTGTTTTGCTTGATAAATTCGGCATTGTAAATCTCGCTCCTGTCGCCTTAACTGTGCGTTCTTTTGATTTTGCCGATCCACTTTTACACGGGATACTGGCATTTTTATTGTTTGCCGGTGCCTTACATATCGACCTTGACGACCTTAAACAACAAGCATTACCAGTCACCTTACTTGCCTCAATTGGCGTCATTGTAACGTGCGCACTTACAGGCGCCGCGTTTTGGCTGGCTGCACATAGCTTGGGTTTTGAGCTCTCTTGCTTACATGCCTTACTGTTTGGTGCGCTGATTGCACCGACTGATCCAATCGCAGTGATTGGCATCTTAAAAAAAGTCGGCGCACCACGCAGCTTGGAAACTAAAATTGCCGGAGAGTCCCTGTTCAATGACGGAGTAGGTGTCGTGCTATTTTTATCCTTACTCAAGCTGAGTATTGATGGAACTGCACCGTCCGTTAGTAGCGTCGCACTTAGCCTAGTTCGTGAAGCCCTTGGTGGCATTGCTTTGGGCTTGTTATTGGGCTGGTCGGCCTTTTTACTATTGCGTTCGATTGATGCCTATAAAGTAGAAGCGCTGCTGACCTTGGCTGTCGCTGCTGGAGGATATGGTGTTGCAGAATCGGTGCATGTTTCCGCGCCTATTACGGTGGTTGTAGCAGGGCTAATTGTTGGTAATCATGGGCGACGCATTGGGATGTCAGAATTCACCAGAAAACAATTGGATGCGTTCTGGGAAATACTCGATGAAATCATGAACGCCTTATTGTTTGTGCTCATGGGATTGCAAATCATCGCTATTAAACTTGATTGGGCGGAAATCGCAGTCGGTAGTTTGGCCATTGTCGGCGCGTTGGCCTCTCGTTTTTTCGCCATCTCCATGCTAATTTCAGTGATGCGCTTAAAACGCGCCTTCAGCACAGGCGTGGTGAAAATTTTAACTTGGTGCGGACTGCGGGGCGGCATCTCAATTGCACTTGCTTTATCACTGCCGCCTTTGCCACACAAGGATCTCATTTTAACTTCGACTTACATGGTCGTAATTTTTTCAGTCTTGGTGCAAGGGCTTACGGTCGGAAGAGTGATACGAGCCAGCGGTCAGACACATGAGTCATCTGACGTGGATGCTCCACATCCTAGAAGCGATGACCGTACTTGATTCCGACAAAGCCGATGCAGCCGCATCGAGACAGGTAAGCGTTTCTCGATTGAGAATCTAAGCAAGCGCGGAATTATTCGATATGTGCGATTAAAACGCGATTAAAACGCGATTAAAACGCGATTAAAACGCGACTAAAAAAACGTGCGGGCGATAAAATGTCAAGGCAAAGTTCAAATGTCGTGTCTCTGGCAAAATAGAAATGTCGCCTTCTGCCTGTTTTGCTGTTGATTTTGATGTGTTGATTTTCTTTTTTTGCTTTTCAAGTTAACGCAGCCGCTACAGCGGAATGGTCGATCAACCGAAATGCTCATTTATTGATACACTTTCTCCCTTAGCTGCTCGCTTTTGATCTTTTTCTTTAGTCGCTTTCAATGCCATATTTTTGATCGCTTCTTCTAGATTTGATGCATCCAATTGATTGACTGATTTTGTGCCTGGCGCACGTTTTGGTCGCATCGGCTTCTCGCCCAAATTAGTACGCGCTGGCGCCGAAATTCTACGTCGATCATCACGTTTCTTTTGCATCTCTTGCGCCACTTCTAGTACTCTCCCTAAGCGCTTATTTTCAACAATCGCTGCTTGATTGACGATCGGTAATTTGTCTTCCAAGGTATAAGCCAAAGCACCTCCACTACCTCTCACCTCAAGTCGCCCATCAGGATATTCGTAGACATCTATTCGCTTGCCAATGTACGAACGTGCTTGTATCGTATCTTCCAATATGTACAAGGACTTATCGTACTGTAGTGTTAAATTTTTTGAGACGCTGCGCGTTTCTCGCACCGTAAAAATAAGATCGAGCTTCTCGTCGGAGCACAGTGGTCGGTGAGCATTAAAATCGTTACGCGCGGGCTTGGAAAAACGACGATTGTAATCTGCTATGAAGGTCGGCGCCCATGCGTTCGCGTCCACCAAGTTCGATATTGCTTGTAATCTCAACTCTTTTACCAGCCGGTCTTGTAGACTCAAGTTCATTCGCTCAACACGCCCCTTTGCCTGTGAAGAATTGGCACAAATGAGGTCGATATTAAGTTCATACAAGACCCGACCATATTGCGTATAGCCATCCCCAGTCGTCGCATTTTTTTGGTTGGCGCTAAATACCGTTGCTCTGTCGCTGTAAAACGCTAGCGGCTTTCCATGCTGCTCTAGGTACGCTCTGGTCGCTTCAAAATAACTGAATGTCGATTCCGAATACGTAAAATGAAGTTTCAATAATTGGCTCGTCGCGTCATCCACAAAAACCAATACTGTACATGCTGGGGCGCGACTTTCAAACCACGCGTGATCACTTCCATCTATCTGAATCAATTCGCCCAAGCAAGAACGACGGTTACGCGGCTGATAGATTTTTGCCGTTCTTTGTCGCCGTGGAATCCATAAGCCAACCTCACTCATCAGTTTCCTCACAGTTTCTTTAGAGAGTTTTAAGTCATGACATTCTCGTAGCTTCTCACAGGCTAATGTCGGACCAAAATCAGCATAGCGTTCTCGGATAATACTTAACGCCAAGTTCGCTATTCCATCCGCCAATTGATGGTTGCTGCTGCGTTCCCGCTTCTTGGAAATTAATCCCTTTGCGCCGTCACTTCTATATCGCTTTACTAAGCGCTGTATTTGCCGCGTGGTGAGATTTAATCGCTGTCCCGCTACCGTCAGCAAGAGATGCCCATCAACCACTGCTTGGATCGTTTTAAGTCGATCAATTTCTCGCATACCCATCGTAATTGCCTCAATTTTGACCATGATTTAACTCCGTAAAAGTGGAGCCAATAAGCATGTGCTAAATTTGCAAATTACGACATTTCTACTTTGCTAGAATACGACATTACTACTTTGCCCTGACA